>JAQUHG010000030.1 GCA_028683735.1 Tolumonas sp.
CTGCTGCTTAGCTTAATGGCATGTGGCGCAGTGGGCGAAACCGTTTTGTGTGAAGGATTAACCTACCCGGGCCTCAGCACCTTATGTCATCCATTGCGCATTCAGCTCAAAGGGTTGGCGATGGACGAGGAAGGCATTCTGCCGCAAGCATTGGAAAAAGCCTGTCAGAGTGGCGGCTATCGCACGCTCTATCTCAATCCGACCATTCATAACCCGACCACCAGCATCATGTCACTGGCACGGCGGCAAGAAATTCTGGCCTTATGTGAACGCTATCAGCTGATCATTATCGAAGATGACGTGCATGGCACCTTACCCGAAGTGCGGCCACCCGCGCTGGTTGAATTGTCGCCGGAGCGCGTGATCCACTTGGGCAGTTTTGCCAAAAACACCAGTGCCGGTTTGCGGATCGGTTATATGCTGGTGCCATCGCATCTACACTCGGCCATGTCGATTGCCGTCAGAGGTTGCTGCTGGATGATCACGCCACTGATGATTGAGCTCACCTGCCAGTGGTTACAATCCGGGCAGGCGGATCAGATGTTGCTCAATCAGCGTAAAGAGTTACGGCAACGCGGCGAGTTATTACGCCACCATTTAGGCACACATCAGGTGCAATATCAGGAGGGCGGCATGCACGCCTGGTTGCCATTACCCGCACACTGGCGCAGCCCGGCATTCGTGCAAAGTGCCGATCATTTGGGTATTGGTGTCGCCGGTGCTGAACTGTTTACCGCCGGGCACTTCCCTTCCCCACAAGCAGTACGGCTGTCGATCAGTCATCCGGGCGACAATATTTCACTGGATAAAGCACTGGGGATCTTGCGACAATTGCTCGATAGCGAACCCACTCCGCAATGGGTGATATGAGGTTTACGTAACATGATCATTCCTTGGCAAGATCTACCGGCTGCCACGCTAGATAACCTGATTGAGTCTTTCGTATTACGCGAAGGTACCGATTATGGTGAAGAAAGCTTCTCATTGGCAGAAAAAGTCGCACAAGTCCGTCAACAGCTGGAACGGGGTGATGTGGTAATTTTATACAGCGAATTGCATGAATCGGTCACTATTGCACCTAAACAGACCATTTCGGCAACCAAGGATGCAACAGAATTTTAAATTTTTTTAATCCTGTTGTAACAAGCGGCTTATTTCCATAAGCATCTCTTGTCATTAGTTTTTCCGCACCTTATGCTAAGTCGTTATTGCGAGCTTACGTTTGTGTTTCGGCTGTTACCAGCTAGATCCGTAACTCGTTACTGAATTTGTGTCATTTCCGCCACAGATCCTGTTGTGAAGTTTCGATTGACTCAAAAATAGCAAGAATAGAAGAGCATGCTTCGCACTCCGGTTGCAAAGCTATGACGATCAAGAGGACAAATAATGGTAATCGGCAAACCGCAAAGCGATCCAACACAGGAATGGTTTTTATCTCACTGCCATATTCATAAATATCCGGCAAAGAGCACTTTGATCCACGCGGGTGAGAAAGCAGAGACTTTGTATTACATCATCAAAGGTTCTGTTGCTGTGCTGATCAAAGATGAAGAAGGCAAAGAGATGATTTTGTCTTACCTGAATCAGGGCGATTTTATCGGCGAACTGGGTCTGTTCGACGATAGCGAAAATCCAACCCGTTCAGCGTGGATCCGAGCTAAAAGTTCCTGTGAAGTCGCAGAAATTTCTTATAAGAAATTCCGTCAGTTGATCCAGGTTAACCCTGAGATCCTGATGCGTTTGTCTTCTCAGATGGCTCGTCGTCTGCAGAGCACCAGCCAGAAAGTCGGCAATCTGGCCTTCCTGGATGTAACTGGTCGTATCGCTCAGACTTTGCTGAATCTGGCAAAACAACCTGATGCAATGACACATCCGGATGGCATGCAGATCAAGATCACCCGTCAGGAAATCGGTCAGATCGTGGGTTGTTCCCGTGAAACTGTCGGCCGTATTCTGAAAATGCTGGAAGATCAGGAACTGATCACCGCACACGGTAAAACTATCGTAGTGTTCGGTACTCGCTAAGTTTTTCTGCTTCCAATAAAAAAGGCTGCTCATGCAGCCTTTTTTGTTTTCTCATCTTCCGACAACTAGGCGTTTACCACCTGAGCGACGGCCAGCGCAAAACGACGCATACCTTCGGCAAACTCTTCTGCAGTCAGATTCAGCGCTGGCGCAAAACGCACTACGTTCGGACCCGCTACCAGCACTAACACACCTTGTTCAATGCCAGCGTCGACAAACGCTTTGGCTTTACCGGCGAATGCTTCCGTTAATACCGCACCGATCAACAAACCCTGACCACGCACTTCACTAAAGCAGTGGAATTGGGCATTAATTTTTTCTAATTCCGCACGGAACCAACCTTCACGCTCTTTGACGCCCGCCAGCATGGCTGGGTCGTTGATCAAATCAAACGCGGTTTCCGCCACCGCACAAGCCAGTGGATTACCGCCAAAGGTGGTGCCATGTACACCCGGTTGGAACACTTGTGCAATCGCGTCACGCGTCAGCATCGCCGCAATCGGGAAACCGCCACCCAGCGCTTTGGCCGTCGTCAGAATATCTGGCTCCACACCCAATTGCATGTAAGCAAACAAGCTGCCGGTACGGCCCATGCCAGTTTGTACTTCATCAAAAATCAGCAGGGCATTATGTTGGTTACACAATTCACGCACGGTTTGCGCAAAGGTTTTATCGGCCGGCAACACACCACCTTCGCCTTGCAATGGCTCCATCACCACCGCACAGGTTTTATCTGAAATCAGCGCCTTCAGTGCTTCAGTGTCGTTATATGGAATGTGCTGGATCGCACCCGGGCGCGGGCCAAAACCATCCGAATAATGAGACTGACCACCGACGCTCACAGTAAAGAAGGTACGACCGTGAAAACCTTGCAGGAAAGCGATGATCTGGTTTTTCTCTTCGCCAAATTTTTCTTTGCTGTAACGGCGTGCCAGTTTGAAAGCTGCTTCGTTGGCTTCAGCACCGGAGTTACAGAAAAATACGCGGTCCGCAAAGGTGGCATCAACCATTTTGCGCGCCAGACGTAAGGTCGGTTCGTTAGTCATCCAGTTACTGACATGCCACAGACGCTGGCCTTGCTCAGTCAGGGTTTTGACTAAAGCCGGATGACAGTGACCCAGCGCGTTTACCGCGATACCGCCAGCCAGATCGATATACTCGCGATCCTGTTGATCCCACAAACGGGAAGCCAGACCACGCACCGGAACGAAAGCCGCGGGAGAATAAGTCGGGACAATGACTTCATCAAACCAACCACGCGTCACTTGCGTCTGTTCTGTCATACTAACTCCTTAGTACTGCACAACGAAAAATGAAAATTTAATCAATTAGAATGCATAATATATCACCTCAATAGGTGACACCCAATAGCGAAACTTTATTGCCGTAAGAAATTAGCTAATAATTCAAGCCCCTGCTCGCTGAGAATACTTTCCGGGTGAAACTGCACCCCTTCCAGTGGTAGCGTGCGATGGCGAAGCCCCATGATCTCTCTGGCTGAACCATCTGTCGGCAACGTCCAGGCCGAGATCTCAAATTCAGCCGGTAAGGTGGCTTCTTCCACCAGCAACGAATGGTAACGGGTGACAGTCAGTGGATTATTCAATGCATGAAAAACGCCGCGCCCATCATGCCCAATCACACTGGTTTTACCATGCATCACTTGCCGCGCGCGGATCACTTTGCCGCCAAAAGCCTGTGCAATCGCCTGATGCCCCAAACACACCCCAAGGATCGGCACTCTGCCAGCAAAGGTACGAATGGCATCTAATGAAATTCCCGCTTCATTGGGTGTACATGGCCCCGGAGAAATCACTAAATGTGACGGTGATAATGCGGCGATATCTGCCAGCGAAATCGTATCATTACGCCGCACTTCAACTTGTGCGCCCAGTTGCCCAAAATATTGCACCAGATTGTAGGTAAAAGAGTCATAGTTATCGATCAGCAGGATCATTGTTACTCCACACTATCCACATCGCGACCTGTGTTGGCGCACATCATAACGGTAATCTTTTGAAGGAACCTGAATATTCGCGGTGTTGAGCTTTCAGCCGCAGCAGCGTTTATATTTTTTGCCACTGCCACACGGACACGAGTCATTCGGTTTGATTTTTGCCGCGCGAGCGTAAGGCAAAAACTCACCCACGGTATACACCCACTCGCCTTGCCAACGTACAAACTGCGAACGTTCAAGGTGGGGATGCAACCCGCTCTGATCGCGATACCAGGCACAGAAGGTCACCTCGCCTTGATCCCCCTCCATTTTCGCATCACGGATCTCCAGCTTTTCCCATTTTGCGGAATGGCTTTCTGTCGCCAATTCGGCTTCGCTCACTGCCGGACAATGTTCCGGATGCCAGGTCCGTAACACATAACCCCAGGCATCAGCACGATAAAACGCGGTAAAGCGCGAACGCATGAGTTGTTCCGGTGTTTGTGCCGTTTTTTCGCCTAGCAGTAATGGCAGACAACACTGAGTAAATAACTTTTTACTCCCACAGGGGCACAATTCTGTACTGGTTGACATAAAGAATTCCAAAATACGGGCTAGTGGCTATTTTACCATAGCGCCAGAGAAAGACGCCGTGGCGATACAACAGGTTTTTTACGCCAAACGAACGATAAAACAGCAAAAATCAACTACGCTTGGGGTGAGAGAACGCCGTCAACGACGCGGCAACTTCAAGTACGAAGGGTATAGAGCATCGTCTCTGGAGTACCATCATGCCTTCATATCAGACACTACAGGTTCGGGGCAGAACTTTCGTCGCAGGTGATTTACACGGCTGCCTGTCGCCGCTGCAAGCGATCCTACAGCAGGTGCATTTCTCTGCAGAAAACGGTGATGTCTGTGTGCTGTTGGGCGATTTAACCGATCGCGGTCCGGATAGTCTTGGCTGTCTGGCATTGCTGGATCAACCAGGCATCTACGCTGTTCAAGGTAACCATGAACAGATGTGCAGTGCCGCTTTACATAACCAATCGTTGGGCATGTATTGCTGGCTTGGTAATGGGGGTAACTGGTTTCATGAGTTGTCCCTAGAAGCACAGCAACAGGTACGCGAATATTGGCTACCCAAAATAGAACAGCTGCCACTCGTCATCGATTTATTTACCGCAGAACAGCTGCACATCGGGATCTGCCATGCCGATCCCGTGTTTAATGATTGGCAAGAACTGTTAACGGCATTAGATACCTACCACGCACAGGAACGTGAAACCTTAATCGAAAAACTGACCTGGTCCCGGGAACGGATCTCGTTAGCCACTAAAACGAATTTTCTCTCGGGTGCATTTCAAATCAATGGCTTAGACTGGTGCATCATGGGGCATACGCCTATCCGCCCCACGCCATTTCGTAAAGGTAATTGTATCTGGATCGACAGTGGCGCTGCTTTTCCCAACGGTTATTTGAGTGTGCTTGAAGTTGGTCGTGAATTACATTGTCATCAGGCCAGACTGTAACAATCTGGCCTGACATTCACATTAGTTGATTTCTGGAACCGCCGTTAACTCCTGCCGCTCCTGCGATAGCAGCCAGCCCCCGACCAGCACACCGACGCCGCATAACGCCATGACATAATAACAAGGCGCCATCGGCTCATTTTTTAGCCAAAGCGCCACCACCATCGGGGTTAATCCACCAAAGATCGCATACGACAGGTTGTAGGAAAAAGAGAGGCCAGAAAAGCGGATCGCCGGCGGAAACGCATTCACCATGACATAAGGCACGGCTCCCACAATCCCCACAAAGAAGCCAACTAAGGGATAAAGGATTGGCAACAACGCATGATCCGCGACGACACCATGATAAAACGCATATGCCGATACCCCAAGACCAATACTACCGACAATAAAAATCAAACCACTACTGAAACGATCGTTCAGCCAACCGAAGAATATACAGCCCACTGTTAGCGCAACAATGGCTAAAGAATTGGCCTGTAATGCCACTGCAGGGGCAATCGCCAGCTGTTTTTGCAGATAGGTTGGCGTCATTAAGATCACCACCACAATTGCGGCGGATAACAACCAGGTCAGTAGCATCGACACCACCACTTCCATTTTGTTGTTACCCAATACCTGCTTGAGTGGCAAACCTTCCACCAGCTGCTTTTTGGCCTTCATTTCTGCAAAAATTGGTGTTTCTTCCAACCAACGACGCAAGAACATCGCGCACAAACCAAATACACCACCCAGCAAAAATGGCACCCGCCAACCCCATGCCAAGATCTCGGCTTGCGTCAGAATGGAATTCAACGCGGTCGCGACTAGTGAACCCAGCAAAATACCCGCCGTCAAACCCGCCGTTAAGGTGCCACAGGCATAACCGGTACGATGTGCGGGTACATGCTCAGAGACAAACACCCAAGCCCCTGGCACTTCACCACCAATCGCTGCACCTTGCAAAATACGCAAGATCAATAAACCAACCGGCGCAATAATGCCAACCGTTTCATAGGTGGGTAATAACCCCATCAACAGCGTTGGAAAAGCCATCAGCAAAATGCTCAGATTAAACATTTTCTTACGGCCAAACAGATCGCCAAAGTGCGCCATGATGATGCCACCCAGCGGGCGCGCCAGATAACCGGCAGCAAAAATACCGTAGGTTTGGAATTGGCGCAGCCAATCAGGAATATCCGTCGGGAAAAAATGCTGGCTGACGACTGCGGCTAAAAAAACAAAGATAATGAAATCATAAAACTCTAGCGCGCCACCCAATGCCGCTAACGAGAGGGTTTTGTAATCACTTCGATTAAGCGGACGGTGTTTTACTGCTGTGGATAACGATGATATATCTTGTGGCATAGCTTCCTCGCAATGAAAATAAGCTGGTTCCTTCTCATTTAGGCTACAAATTCGCAATAATCAGCAAAATTTTGCATTTTTACAGCGCAGCAACCGCACAGTCTGATTAAACACCTATGGCAAAGTGATGACAATCACATATCCCGACTAATTTGCATCATCACACCACGTGATCGATCGATTTTCTGTCATGAAAGCCAATTCTGTACGGGTTCAGCTTTGCTTTCCCCGGTTGCGTCCTTATACTGCTGGATAACTTAATACCTTGGAATCACCACCATGGAATACAACACCTCCCAGCTTTGTGATATTTACCAAGATCAAGTCGATGTCGTGGAACCTATGTTCAGTACTTTCGGCGGACGCCCTTCCTTCGGCGGGCTGGTAACCACCATCAAATGTTTTGAGGCCAATGGCATTATTCGTCAACTCGTCAAAGAAAATGGCGTAGGGCGTGTGCTGTTAATCGACGGTGGTGGTTCGTTACGACGCGCCCTGATCGACGCTGATATTGCCGCAACCGCCGCTGATAACGGTTGGGAAGGCATTATTTGTTACGGTTCCGTGCGTGAAGTGGATGCGCTGGCTGATCTGGAGATTGGCATTCAGGCGCTGGCATCTATTCCGGTAGGCGCTGACGATGATGAGATTGGCGACAGTGAGCTGCCGGTGAATTTTGGTGGCGTGACCTTCCTGCCAGAAGATCATATTTATGCGGATACTACGGGTATCATTCTCTCGCCAGAACCGCTCGATATCGAATGATTGAAAAAAGCCGGCTTTATCGCCGGCTTTTTGTTTTAGTCTTCGCTGTTCATCTGGTCCATCTTGCCCAGCAATGAACGTAAACGTTCGTGCCATGCCTGATGTTCATTCCGTAAATGCTGGTTTTCTTCTTTCAACTGCTGATTTTGCGCACGCAGTTCATCCAATTCCATTTTCAGTAAACTGATGCCATCCACAGCGGATTGGACTTTCGCTTCCAGCTGTTCTAATACTTCAAAAGACATAATACACCTATACTCAATTCTGCCTTTAGCAGAAGCTTATTCATTCGGGTGGCTAGCATAGTCTGCCAACGCCAGCGACACAACTCACCAACGCAAAAAGCCTCATCCTAAGTTTATAAATAACACCAGATATACAGTGCATACAACGCGATCAGCCAAAGCCACTGTTTCACCGCATAACCCAGATTCCAAATCAGCATATTCCAAGCCCGGACCCGAAAGCAGGCAATCAGCGCCAGATTAGCCCCCGACAACGGTGTGGCGCCAGTCGCCAAACCCCAGGCAAACAAAAACGTCATGCCCAGCAAAGATGGATCCGGATGTAAATGCCACAACAACGGCGCCAGACTCGACGTCATGATGATCGGGTGCACCCCTAAATAGGCGATGAGTAGAATCACCAAGGTCACCAACGCAGCTTCAATCACACCATAGTGGGAAATATGTGCAAACAATACTTGTGGCGACCAAATCTGCGTTAAACCGTGAATTCCAGCAGCCAGTAACCCCGCGCCCAGAAACAACACGACCTGACTCCCCATCGCCGGGAAACGTTGTGTTACTTGCTGTTTCAAGGCAACAACTACATTCTGACGAGGCATCAGTAACAGCGAAACAAGTGGTGCCATCAGAGCAATAATGCCGGTGATAGTGAGTGTTGGCCACCACCATTTCCCCACTAGTACGGCAAGACACAAGAGGACTGGTAAACGTAATGTCTGCAGACGTAATGGATAACCCTCAAAATCGGCAATCCCCAGACGCCAGATATCCCAGGAAGTAATCACCATCGCACCAAGGGCAGCTAACAATCCAAACGGTAAAATACGGGAAAACTGCATGCCAGGCGCATAGGTCAACGCCACCGCCATGGCGATAAAAAAGGGTGACCAGAACGCCGCAGCACAATAGATCCGGTTAAGAATAATCACCTGTCGCCGATCTAATGTGCCGTTGACCGCCAGCCGGTCACCAACCACAAATAACACCGACATATTGATCACGGCCCCCAGCAAACTGACGCCGAGCAATGAGCTGGCTAAACCGCGCCAGCCACGCCAATTAGGCTGGTGATTGTCAGATAATGCACTGGTGGCCAGATTCAGCGTGCTGACGGCAGTAAATAACGCCACCATATCCAGATTAGGTAAAAACAGTTCTTTGGCCGAAAACCGAACCCCATTCAACCAACAGAACAGCAATAACAACAGTCCGGCACCATACAAAATACTACACTGTCGTCGCGCGGCTTTATCCAGTCTTGGCCCCAATAACAAGGCCGCACTCCACGCCAGAATGGCACTGGGCCAAGGCGAGAGACCAAGGAACAAATAACACAGGTAAAGCCCCCACATACCGAACAACAGCACACCGGCAATCGGTTTAGACATGTTTCCTCCGCAGATAAAAACGGGGCTTACGCCCCGTTAAATATCTTGTTCCATACTCAGCGATGGTTTTAGCGTGGATGGATGTCCAACAATTTTCGCTGGTACACCCACTACCGTGGTATGCGGAGGAACAGGAGACAACACCACACTACCGGCACCAATTTTGGCCCCTTCACCGACTTCAATATTGCCCAGAATTTTGGCGCCCGCACCAATCATCACCCCTTCACGGATCTTAGGATGACGATCGCCGTGTTCTTTACCGGTTCCACCCAATGTCACGTTCTGCAGAATAGAAACATCATTCCCCACCACGGCGGTTTCACCAATCACGATACCGGTCGCATGATCGAGCATGATACCGAAACCAATTTGCGCCGCAGGGTGGATATCGACACCATACACCACCGAGATCTGATGCTGCAGAAATAACGCCAGTGATTTACGGCCCTGCAGCCACAGCCAGTGGGCAATCCGGTAGGCCTGCAAGGCCTGAAAACCTTTCAGATACAGCAACGGCGTAGACAGATAATTCACCGCCGGATCACGCTCAGTCACGGCACAGATATCACAGGCCACGGCATCCAGAATGCTGGGGTCAATACGCACCGCTTGTTCGATAACTTCACGCAACACAATCGGTGGCATAGTCAAACTGCCCAATTTATTGGCCAGTTGAAAGCTGAGTGCCGCGCCCAGACTGTCGTGATTAATAATGGTGGAATGAAAGAAACTGGCCAGCATCGGCTCTTCCGCAGCCATTTGCACCGCTTCCTCCCGAATCGTCTGCCAGGCTTTTTCTCTCTTAACGCATTTATTGCAGGCCATATTACTCCCTAACCGCATCGTTTCATGGCTGATGATTTACATGCTCTTTGGGCAGCACAGAAATGGGGTCCATATGAATTAAAATATCTGAAATCGGAAATTGTATTTTCAGCTGAGCTTCAGCTAAATCGGCTAATTCATGCGCTTTCACCAGCGGTAAATCGTCATCTAATTCCAGATGCAGCTGGATAAAACGCATAGGCCCAGAAATGCGCGTCTTAAGATCATGGATCCCACGAACACCTTCAACCGCACAACAGATGTCACTGATCTGCTGACACTCTTCATCTGGCAATTGGCGATCTAATAAAGTCTGGATTGCATCGTAACCAATTTGCAAGGCACTCCACAGAATATACCCGCCCAGTAAAATAGCAAAGATCGCATCGGCATTAGCGAACCCTTGTGAGGACAACACTAACGCCAGCAAAACCGCAGCATTCAGTAATAAATCCGAACGATAGTGCAGAGAATCCGCTTTGACGGCCTGACTTCCCGTCAGTTTGATCACATAACTTTGAAAAGACACCAGCACTAAAGTTAATGCCAAGGAAGCAATGCTGATCCAGATCCCAACGCCAATATGCTGTAACGGTTTTGGATCCACCAAAGCATCCAGACCATGCATTAATAATACGACAGCAGAGCCGGTGATAAAGGCCGCCTGCGCCAGACTAGCCAGTGATTCCGCCTTCCCGTGACCAAACTGATGATTATCATCAGCCGGGATCAAGGCATAGCGCACCGCCATCAGGCTGATCAATGAAGCACTGATATCCATCATCGAATCAGTTAACGATGCCAACAAACTGGATGACCCGGTCATTAACCATGCGGTCAATTTGCCGATGATCAGTAAACCTGCGGTCGCTGATGAAGCAATTCCTGCAAAAGTCACCCAGCGATAATAATGTCCCTGCTCTGTAGTCATCCGTGTAAAACCAATCTAAATATAAGGAAATATAGTATAGCTGACAGTGCATAGGCCAAAAAGCAAAAAGGCCTAACCGAAGTTAAGCCTTTGATGTAGATGAATCGGCAAATATCTCAGACTGCTTTCAAATGGGCAGATGAGTATCGAGTCATTCCATCAGCTGTTTTGCATTGCCACGGCAATCTCTGCCTTACGACGTTTTTCCGCAGCCGCCATCATCCACCACCCGATAAATGTCGCGATAGAAACAACCAAGATGATCAAGGTCGCTAGCGCATTAATTTTCGGGCTCACCCCCAATCGTACGCTGGAAAATACCACCATCGGCAATGTGGTTGCATTCGGCCCAGAGACGAAACTGGTAATCACCAGATCATCGACTGACAGCGTAAAGCCCAACAACCAACCTGCGGCAATCGCCGGAGCAATCGATGGCAACGTGATCAAAAAGAACACCTTAAACGGTGTTGCCCCCAGATCCTGTGCCGCTTCCTCAATGGAACGATCCAGCTCTTGTAATCGGGAACGCACGATGACGGTTACATATGCCGCGGTAAAGGTCACATGCGCGATCCAAATGGTCATTGCTCCGCGTTGTGTCGGCCAACCAAACATTTTAGACATAGCGACAAACAGTAAGAGTAAGGCTAGCCCCGTGATCACTTCCGGCATCACCATGGGTGCAGTCATCAAAAACGCAAAACTGGTTTGACCGCGGAAATTACCAATGCGGGTCAGCACAAAGGCCGCCAGTGTACCTATAACCACCGCCATACTGGCACTCATGACACCGATCGATAAACTCAGTGTCACCCCATCCATCATTAGTTTATCCGCGAATAATTCACCGTACCATTTAATGGAAAAACCAGACCACACCGTAACCAGTCGGGATTCATTAAATGAAAACACAATCAGCAACACGATGGGTAAATACAAAAAGGCGAAGCCGGCTAATAAGATACAGGTCCGTAACTTCGACTTCACTTGCGGGATCGGCGTCATGATGCACTCTCCTGCATTTCGCGACGTTGATAACGATAAAACCAGATGATCGGCACCATTAAGATCATCAGCATGACGACCGCCACTGCCGATGCCACCGGCCAGTCACGATTGTTAAAGAACTCCTGCCATAACACACGGCCAATCAGCAAAGAGTCCGGGCCACCTAACAACTCAGGGATCACAAACTCACCGACCGCAGGAATAAACACCAGCATAGAACCGGCAATAATGCCGCTTTTAGTCAGAGGCAGTGTAATTGACAGGAACGTCCGGTACGGACGAGCACCGAGATCCGAAGCCGCTTCCACCAGTGAATAATCCATGCGCATCAATGCGGTATAAATAGGCAAGATCATAAATGGCAGATAGGCATACACAATACCGACATATACAGCGGCATTGGTGTGTAACAGTGTCAGTGGTTCATCAATAATACCCAACCACATCAGTAGGTTATTGATTAACCCATTGTTTTTCAAAATACCGATCCAAGCATAAACGCGGATCAAAAATGAGGTCCAGCTCGGTAACACAACCAGCATCAATAAAGCATTACGTACTGCTGGTGAAGAGTGAACAATCGCCCACGCCATCGGATAACCAATCAGCAAACATAACAACGTCGATATGCTGGCCACCTGGATCGATTGCAGATAGGAATCCAGATACATCTCATCATCCAAGAGATAGAGATAGTTACCCAGATTAAAAACAAAGTTCAGTTTTTCCTCAGCATAAGAAACCAGATCGGTATACGGAGGGATCGCAATCTGCACCTCCGCAAAACTGATCTTCAAAATAATGACAAAGGGGATCAGGAAAAACAGCAGCATCCACAAATAAGGGATGGCAATAACTAAATGCCGGCCGCGTGGCAACCAGCCCAAGAATGGTAACTGTCGCAACGTTTCAAGACTCATATTGTCAGCACCACGCAGGAATCAGGATCCCAACACAGATAAACTTCATCACCCCAAGTCGGCACACCAGTCCGGAAACGATTCACGTTGGGTAATGTCACCGTGACCAGTTTGCCGCTTTTCAAGCGAACATGATAAATAGAGATATCCCCCATATAGGCAATATTCTCAACAATACCGCGGTCATAGTTAGAATGATCGGATGGAATATCATCACGGAAATGAATTTTTTCCGGACGTAACGCCACGGTCAATGGCACACCTTCCGCCACCGAAGAACCATGATTGATCTGGATTGGGTGCATTAACGAGTCAGACTGGATCACCATATAGTCTGGGCCATCTTCAATCAACGTGCCTTCAAACACATTCACGGAGCCGATAAATTCAGCACTCAGACGACAGTTAGGATGTTCATAGATCTCTTCCGGGCTACCAATCTGCACAAATTCACCACGATCCATAATGGCAATACGGCCAGCCATCGTCATCGCTTCTTCTTGGTCGTGGGTCACCATGACGCAAGTTACACCAACGCGTTCAATAATATCGACCACTTCCAACTGCATCTTTTCACGCAGCTTTTTATCCAGTGCCCCCATCGGCTCATCAAGCAGTAACAATTTAGGACGTTTCGCCAAAGAACGGGCTAACGCCACACGTTGACGCTGACCACCGGATAACTGATGTGGTTTACGTTTGGCGAACTGCTGCATATGCACCAGTTCCAGCATTTCATGCACCCGCTGGTTAATTTCATCTTTTGGTAACCCGTCTTGCTTCAAACCAAATGCAATATTTTGCTCTACCGTCATATGAGGAAACAGGGCATAAGATTGAAACATCATATTGATAGGACGCTTATACGGCGGCGTATTCGCCAGATCCTGACCATCCAGAATGATTTGCCCTTTGGTTGGCGTTTCAAAACCAGCTAACAAACGTAACAATGTCGATTTACCGCAACCTGATGCACCCAACAAGGCAAAAATTTCACCTTTATTTATAGTCAGATTGACGTTATCAACGGCAGGGATGCCGTCAAATAACTTACTGACATTACGGATTTCCAGTAGTGGTTGAGCCGATGGCTCGGTTGATGCTAAGGCTGGTTTATCGACCACAGCGATGTTCCTTATTTTTCCCAGAAACAATCAAGGGGCGCCTAAGACGCCCCTATCGTTATATATAAATACTTATTTGCCCGTTTTAACCTTAGTCCACTCACGGGTAATTTCACGGTTGATTTTGGCTGGTAAAATTTTCAGCGCAAACATCTTCGCTTTTAATTCTGCAGGCGGATAGATATTAGGGTTATTGCGTAACGCTTCGTCTACCATCGGTAAAGATGCTGCATTACCACTGGCGTAAGAAACGTAGTTAGATACTTTTGCAATCACTTCAGGACGCATCAGGTAGTTAATAAATGCATGTGCATTTTCCGGATGTTTGGCATCAGCTGGAATAGCCAGCATGTCATAGAAGACCAACGCACCTTCTTTCGGGATCACATAATCAACTGTAACACCGTTTTTAGCTTCTTCCGCTCGTTTAGCCGCCTGCATCACATCACCAGACCAACCAATCGCCACACAGATATCGCCATTCGCCAAGTCATTGATATATTGAGATGAATGGAAATACGAAATGTATGGACGTAATGAAGTCAGTACTTTACCTGCTTCTTTGTAATCCGCAGGGTTCGTGCTGTTTGGATCTTTACCAATATAATGCAGTACGGTCGCCATAATTTCTGTTGGCGCATTCAGGAAGGAAACACCACATTTTTTCAATTTAGATAAGTTTTCTGGTTTTAAAACCGCATCCCAACTATCCAGTTTAAAATCAGGCCCCATCACGGCAGCGACTTTTTTCGGATTAAAGCCGATACCCGTTGTTCCGCCAAGGTATGGTATAGAATGCGCGTTATCAGGGTCTTTATCCGCCAATAACTTCATAATGCCCGCATCCATATTCTTCATATTAGGCAACTGCTTTTTGTCTAACTGTTGAAATACCCCGGCCTGGATCTGGCGAGCTAGAAAATCAGAACTAGGAACAACAATATCAAAGCCAGTGTTACCCGCTAATAACTTAGCTTCCAGGACTTCATTACTGTCAAACACATCGTATACAACCTTGATACCGGTCTCTTTCTCAAAATTAGCAACGGTATCTTCCGCGATATAATCGCTCCAGTTATACACATGCAAAACTTTTTCTTCCTGAGCTACTGCGCTACCCATGGTCACCGCAGCAGCGAAAGAAGCAGCCACTAATCCTTTAATGTATGACATCAAGCGTCTCCTGAATTTCAAGTAATGAACCAGTACACGAAAGTGATGCAGTCGCGCACATCTTTACCAGTTTCACGTGTGATATCCTCAGAATATGCCAATTAATGACATTTCTTCAGGGTGAATACGATTTCATTATATTTATAATAAATGTGATTGTATGCATAAAATCTAAGATCTTATTTAAGATCCTAATCAAAAAATCAACAGTAATGAAGAGCATAGCGATTACACTGAATCATCGCTTTCGATCATAATGCCGTCGCTGCTATCAGAAATTATCTGCTTTCAACCAAGGAGCCTTTCATGCGTCTATTTACAGCCTGTATTTTTACTTTTTTCACGTTACTGTCATATGCGCAAGATTCTGAACAAATAGGCGAAGTAAGTACCGAATTTAAATTATTAGGACCTAACCATAAAATCATTATTGAAGCCTTTGAAGATCCGAAAATCAGCGGCGTGACTTGTTATCTTTCTCGCCCTAAAACAGGAGGGATCTCAGGAGGTTTAGGTTTGGCAGAAGATAGAGCTTATGCCTCTATATCCTGTACGCGGGTTGGACCCGTAAAAATTAACCAACAGTTCGCCCCTGGGGAAATCGTCTTTGATGTCAAAACATCACTGATCTTTAAGGAACAACGCGTAGTGCGTTTCTATGATAAAACGCATAACACGCTGATTTATCTTACTTATAGTACCAGAGTGGTTGATGGATCTTACAAAAGCGGGATTTCGGTTGTTCCGATTGATACGTTTAATACTGACTCATCAGCCAGTACTAAACCGTAATAACAGATACTCAGCCGATTGCGTTCAACTAACAGCATACGGTGCTATTATTAACGAATAAAAACATCATACAGGTCTTGAGGGCACACCGATGTCAATGGAACTACTATTCAGTAAGATCAAGCAGTTACCCGTAATTCCAAAATTATTGCATGAATTGATGCAGGATTTTTCTAACGATAATGCACAAATTCAGGATATTGCCCATAAGATCATCATGGATCAGGTGATCAGTGCCAAAGTATTAAAGCTGGCAAACTCGGCGGCTTATCGTCGAGGCGCTGAAATTACCTCAATCGAACAAGCGGTCATTCGCCTCGGCTTTAATGCACTACGTTCATTAGTAGTTGCTTCCGGCATCATGACCAGCTTCAAAACACCAGCAAACTTTAATACATCAAAGTTTTGGGTTGAGACCTTTCAAACAGCAACAATAGCAAAAGCACTCGCAAAAGAGTGTCATGCCGTAGATCCAGAAACAGCATTCACCTGTACTCTGCTGCATAATATTGGTGAATTATTGATCCAGTCTGCCCTTCCTGATGAAGCCTCATTAATTAATTTAGCTATCAGCCAAGGCACCAGCCGTATTGATGCGCAACGAGAAATGCTCGGTTATGATTTTAGCCTAGTGGGAGCAGAGCTGGCTCGCCGTTGGAATTTATCTGAGCGTTTTGTCGCGGCAATATCACAACAACTAGATCCACTGTCTCATCATCCGGTTAGTCCAGAAGCAGTTTTGATCCGTCTTGCCATGTTTGTATCATTTGCTTGGAATGCGGGTGTCCCCGCGCATGTCATTGTTACCCGCTTCCCTTCACCGCTGGCCGCTCATCTTGGTATCGAGCCAGGTAATTTGGCTGAACGTCTTGAAGAACTACATGATCAGGGAAATGCCTTGGCCACCATACTGACTCATTAACCTCATCGAATTACGCAGCAACCGTCAAATGCGTTGCTGCGTAAATCTGCAACTGAATCATTACCCCTGATAATTATTAGCTGTTAAGATTTCCGTATTATTCTCAACTTCTAGTAAACCTCATGAAATACCTCATATGTGCCAGCATGCTATTAGCTGGTTGTAGTAGCACAATGACCGCACAACAATGCGCCGAAACCAATTGGCATACCCGTGGCGTAGCGGATGCGTGGTCAGGAAAATATCTCACTTATGCGGAGGAATATGCAGCACAGTGCGCAGAATATGATACTCAACCTGATTTTAAACAATGGCGAAAAGGTTATTTGTCAGCTTTACATCAGCAATGTACTCAACATAAAGCCGTTGAATTAGTCGCTAATCAAAAAACCTATACCGGGCCTTGTCTAGCTGATGTTGAGTTCAATAAAACATTAAACATGGGTGCAGCAGAAGCGAAGCAAAAGCTGGAACTACAGCGTATCGAAACTCGGCTTAAAGAAATTCAAACCCTGAAAGGTTCAACAAACAATAAAAACCAGCAAGATTTGGATTGGGAAGAGTACCAACTGCAGCAAGAATTATTGGATATCAAAGGCACACTGCAGATAGCAGATCCAGAACCGTTGAATAAATTCTTATTCAAGAAAAAATGAAGTAACCAGAGCGGGGAAACCCGCTTTTTATTTATAAAAAACATTGAAAAAATAGGAATAAACAAAAAGCCCTGCAGTTACCTGCAGGGCTTCGTATTTAATGGTGCTGATACCCAGAGTCGAACTGGGGACCTCACCCTTACCAAGGGTGCGCTCTACCAACTGAGCCATATCAGCACTTTTT
>JAQUHG010000269.1 GCA_028683735.1 Tolumonas sp.
TCAATGAAGTATTCATGGCGGGCTTTTTTGTTCAGCGCGATGGTACTGTCACCGCCTTTTTTCGTTTTATCTTTACTCATGTCGCTGAAACCTTTTATAAACTTAAGCGTTCTATTATACGTGTGGAATGAAAGCTGTAAAACCAAACGCCACTCAGGTTTAGCGATTAGTCACAGCCCCATGCTAGAATTGGGTCAGCAAGAGGAGTGATTATGGCGCGTGTTAACCGTAGTGCATTGGTGATGTATAGCGCAGAGCAAATGTTTAAGCTGGTCAATGATGTGGAAGCTTATCCGAAATTTTTACCGGGCTGTGTTGAAGGTAAAGTTCTGGAGCATTCGTCACAACAGATGGTGGCTGTTGTTGGTGTATCAAAAGCCGGCATTCACAAGACATTTACTACCCGCAATACTTTGACACCTTACAATACTATCGATATGGAATTAGTGAAGGGCCCGTTTAAGATGTTGCGTGGCATCTGGCGGTTTGTGTCACTGGATGAACAAGCCTGCAAAATAGAATTGGATCTGGAGTTTGAATTTATTTCTCCGTTGATTGAACTGGCGTTTGGCAAGATATTCCGAGAGCTGACGGGAGCCATGGTGCAAGCGTTTACGCAACGGGCGAAGGAGGTTTACGGTGTCTGAGCAGATCCAGATAGAAGTTGTGTATGCATTACCGATGAACCAGACTGCGCTTACATTAAAAGTAAGTGTTGGCACTAGTGTTGAAGAGGCTATTCGTGAATCAGGCATTCTGGCTCGGCATCCGGAAATTAGTCTGGAAACGAATAAAGTCGGGTTATTTGGCCACACAGTGGCATTAAACACCCGGCTGGAACGTGCTACCCGGATTGAGATTTATCGTCCGCTGATTGCTGATCCGAAAGAGATCCGTCGGCAACGGGCTGAAAAAGCAAAATTACAGTCTGTGAAATAATTTAGCCGTCGAAAGACGACGGCTAATATCGAGCTTTAATTGAGAGTTAACTGAAATTAAAGCGGTCTGTAGAAGTCAGATGGTGTATGAAAATCGCCTGAGATGGCAGCGAGACGATCATTCTTGAACATGACATGCAAATCTTTGCGCTCTGCTTTATCCCAGCCTGGCTTCAGATAATAAATGTAATACCAGACATTCGGATCGTTCTGATCGGTAACCATCGGGCTACCCATCACATATTCAACCTGAGCGCGGGTCATGCCAATGCGCAGCTGATTTACTTGTTTTTGTTCGACATAATTACCCTGTGGAACATCAATACGATAGACGCAACCAGTAGTTGCAGACATCATCACGCCGGCTAACAGTGCCGCTATCCATTTGCGATTTTGCATGTCGATTCTTCTTGTCTGACAGTCAATTGAGCTGGCCTGATAATAACGGGTAAATATGCTCAGGGAAAGCATCAGCCACTAATCAGCAGTTCACGGGCATTCGCCAGTGTGTTAGATGTGATCTGATCACCACCTAATAAGCGCGCCAATTCATTCAGTCGCATTGATTCATCCAGTAATTGCATGGATGTTTCTGTCTGATGACCATCATTATGTTTAGCCACTAAATATTGCTGATGGCCATGACCGGCTACTTGTGGCAAATGCGTCACGACAAGCACTTGGGTTGATTGTCCTAACTGGCGTAACATTTTTCCGACAATGGATGCGGTGCCACCACTGATCCCGACATCAACTTCATCGAAAATCAAAGTCGGCGTTGCAATACGCTGTGCAGTAATAACCTGGATCGCGAGACTGATGCGTGACAATTCACCGCCAGAAGCGACTTTGGCCAGACTCTGCAATGGTTGCCCTGGGTTGGTTGACACCTGAAACTCGGGCAGATCTAAGCCGGAGGCGGTCGGTGTTGGTGTTTCTTGTGGGTGGAATACAATTTCCAGACGACCATCCGGCATATTTAACTGACGGATCTGTTCGCTGATTTGCTGGCTGAGTTCTTCGGCATAACGCTGCCGGCTTGCCGATAATTTCTGTGCTGAACTGAGGTATTCATCGCGAGCTTGTTGCAAACTGACCGTGAGTTCCTGCAAACGTTCATCAGCGGCGCTCAATTCTTGCAGTTCGCTGCGTAATTGCTGATGTTTTTCAACTAACTCTTCGGGTTTGACATGATGCTTACGCGCCAGTTCCATCGCTTTTGAGAGACGAGTTTCAACCTCACTAAAACGAGCCGGATCGATTTCTAAATGATCAAGGTAGCTGCGCAATTCATAATGACTTTCTTCTATCTGAATACGGGCATCTTGCAGCATCTGCGCGATATTTTTTAGTGACGGATCTAATTCGCCGAGTGGTTCCAGTTTATCCAGAACTTTTTTCATCAGCTGGTTGATGGTGACATCGTCGCCATCGTCCAGTAATTGCAGACAGAACTGACTGTCGTTAAGCAGAGATTCACTATTCGCCAAACGAGTGTGCTCTGAGACAATAGCGGTAAATTCATCAGGCTGTAACGCGAACTCATCAAGTTCCTGTACCTGATATTCAAGCAATTGCAGACGCGCCTGACGTTGTTCCTGTGCCTGACGTAATCGCTGACGTTCAGCATGCAGACTACGCCATTGCTGGTAATACTGGCGGGTAGAATCCAGCAGACCACGGTGATTGGCATACGCATCCAGCACATTCAGCTGATATTCGGGTTTTAGTAATAATTGATGTTCATGCTGTCCATGAATGTTGATGAGAGTTGTTCCGACTTGTTTCAGCTGAGCCAGCGGAACCGGGGTGCCATTGATATACGCACGGGAGCGCCCTTCGCTGGTAATAACGCGGCGCAGGATGCATTCATCCTGCATATCAAGCTCATTCGCTTGTAGCCATTGTTGTGCATTCGGGTTGTTTTCGATATTAAAGCGAGCGATCACTTCAGCTTTGTCAGAACCGTGACGTAGCATTCCAGCATCAGCACGTTCACCGAGACAAAGCCCTAAAGCATCAATGGCGATTGATTTACCTGCACCCGTTTCACCGGTGACACAAGACATGCCATTGCGCAGGTCGAGTTCCAGAAATCGAACGATAGCAAAATTATGGATAGTGAGTTGTGTCAGCATACCGGGCAGGCTCCACTGCGGATAACTGACTTAAGTCTACACTGTATAAGTGTACAGTAAAGAGGTGCGACTGAAATTTTACTGTATATTAAAACAGTTGATTGCTCCAACCTAATTTACTGCGCAACACATTAAAATAGTCGTAATCTTTCGGGTGCAGTAAGGTCAGTTGATGCGGTGCTCGACGAATAATAATTTCATCGCCGGGGTGCACGGATAACGTGACATGCCCATCACAGCTGACGTGTAACTGTTCATCCGGGTTATCCGGGGCAATCACCAGTTTTACCTGTCGATGTGCATCGATCACGATAGGGCGACAGCTTAACGTATGTGGAAACATGGGTACCAGCGTCATCACATTCAGTTGCGGAGTCAAGATCGGCCCACCGGCAGATAAGGCATAAGCAGTTGAACCTGTTGGTGTAGAGACAATCATACCGTCAGCGCGCTGGCTAAAGACAAAACTATCATCGATATAGACCGAGTATTCGATCATATGAGCGATTTTGCCAGGGTGTAACACCGCCTCATTAAGTGCGGTATTTGACGATTTTGGCTCACCGTGACGATAGATTGTGGTTTCCAGCAAAAAACGATGTTCAGTCTGATAATCACCAGATAAAACTTGTTGTAGCGAATCTTGAAAATCGTGCGGCGATAAATCAGTCAGAAAACCCAAATTACCGCGATTAACACCGATAACTGGCACATTGTAACGCGCCAGTACGCGGGCTGCGCCCAGCATGTGACCATCCCCACCGACGACTATGGCCAAGTCGGCCTGTTTCCCCAGCTCAACGACATCCATACAATGGGTTTGGGGGCATGACAGCTGTCGCGAAAGTCGGCTTTCAACCAGAACTTTATAATGCTGTGCAGTCAGAAAATCATACAGTGCACTGATAGTCTGATTGACGTCATCGCTATTTGCCTTGCCCAGTAATGCCAGAGTACGAAAAGCCTTAGACATGGAGATATTCCTGAAAATGCTATGGTCCGAGTATAACTCTTTTGCCTGATGAACCAATAAATTACCTGTTAATGAAATTTATCCTCTTGAAAATGTCGATAGCACCCCCATATCGGTGTCATTGCGTAACATTCAGGTAGTGAGAAATGACTA
>JAQUHG010000270.1 GCA_028683735.1 Tolumonas sp.
AGACGCTTATACTTACCGCACAAGCATTCATAATCTTTAACTGGTCCGAAGATGCGAGCACAAAACAGGCCGTCACGTTCTGGTTTGAACGTGCGATAGTTAATGGTTTCAGGCTTTTTAACTTCACCGAATGACCAGGAACGGATCATGTCAGGCGATGCCAGACCGATCTTGATACCGTCAAACTCTTCAGTCTTGCTCTGCGCTTTTAAAAACTTGAGTAAGTCTTTCACCTGTATCTCCCGTCAGGAGGTTAACTTCGGTATGCCGCGACGCGGCATACCGTTACTATTCTGAGTCCAGAAACAAGGACGTTAGTCCTTACTCTTCTTCCAACTCGATGTTGATACCCAGCGAGCGGATTTCCTTCAGCAGTACGTTGAAGGATTCTGGTATACCTGGCTCCATGCGGTGATCGCCATCTACGATGTTTTTATACATCTTAGTACGACCATTCACATCGTCCGATTTAACAGTCAGCATTTCCTGCAGAGTGTAAGCTGCACCGTATGCTTCCAGTGCCCATACTTCCATCTCCCCGAAACGCTGACCACCGAACTGAGCTTTACCACCCAGCGGCTGCTGAGTAACCAAGCTATAAGAACCGGTAGAACGAGCATGCATTTTGTCATCGACCAAGTGGTTCAGTTTCAGCATGTACATGTAACCAACAGTTACAGAACGCTCAAACGGCATACCAGTGCGACCATCAAACAAGGTGATCTGACCTGATTCAGGTTTATCTGCCAGTTTCAGCAGTTCTTTGATTTCGCTTTCTTTCGCGCCATCAAATACAGGTGTTGCCACCGGTAAACCTTTGCGCAGGTTTTGAACCAGAGTCCGCACTTCCGCATCATTCAGTGTCGCGATATCAATCTGTTGTTGATCGCTGCCACCTAAATCATAGACGCGTTGCAAGAACTCACGCAATTCAGCCAGTTCACGCTGTTCTTTAACCATACGGTTAATCTTTTCGCCGATACCTTTCGCAGCCAAACCAAGGTGAACTTCCAAGATCTGACCGATGTTCATACGCGATGGTACGCCCAACGGGTTCAGCACGATGTCGACAGGATTCCCTTCGTCATCGTATGGCATATCTTCAACCGGACAAATTTTGGAGATAACCCCTTTGTTACCGTGACGACCCGCCATCTTGTCACCAGGCTGAATGCGACGCTTCACAGCCAGATAAACTTTAACGATCTTCAGTACGCCTGGCGCCAAATCATCGCCTTGGATGATTTTCTGACGTTTGGCTTCGAACTTACGATCGAATTCTTCTTTCAGCGCAGCATATTGTTCAGCGATCTGTTCCAGTTCAACTTGTTTTGCTTCGTCATCCAGCGACTGCTCCAGCAGCTTCTTACGATCAAGTTTAGACAGTTTTTCTTCGCTGAAACCAGCAGCAACCAGTAATGAGCGTGCGCGGCCAAAAATACCGTCTTCGAAGATTTTGAATTCTTCGGTCAAGTCTTTCTTAGCATCACGCAATTGCATGTCTTCAACTTCTTTAGCGCGTTTATCTTTTTCTACGCCATCACGAGTAAAGACCTGCACGTCAATAACAGTACCGTAAACACCATTAGGCACACGCAGAGAAGAATCTTTTACGTCAGACGCTTTTTCACCAAAAATGGCGCGCAGCAGTTTCTCTTCTGGTGTCAGTTGGGTTTCACCTTTTGGTGTTACCTTACCAACCAGAATGTCACCACCTTTCACTTCGGCACCAACATAAACGATACCTGACTCATCCAGTTTGGACAGTGCAGCTTCGCCTACGTTTGGAATATCAGCCGTGATTTCTTCTGAACCTAATTTCGTATCACGCGCAATACAAGACAGTTCCTGAATATGAATAGTCGTCAGGCGATCTTCTTGCACCACACGTTCAGAGACCAGAATCGAGTCTTCGAAGTTATAACCGTTCCAAGGCATGAACGCGACACGCATGTTCTGGCCCAGCGCCAACTCACCCAAATCGGTGGAAGGACCATCGGCCAACACGTCACCCAGCATCACTGGCTCACCAACCGACACACATGGACGTTGGTTAATACAGGTGTTCTGGTTAGAACGGGTATATTTGGTCAGGTTGTAGATGTCGATACCGGCTTCACCAGGTAACAGCTCATCTTCATTTACCTTAACCACAATACGGGATGCATCAACGTAATCGATGAAACCACCACGACGAGCAACTACCGTTACACCAGAGTCAACCGCCACAGCACGTTCCATACCAGTACCTACCAGCGGCTTATCAGCGCGCAGAGTTGGTACCGCTTGACGTTGCATGTTTGAACCCATCAATGCACGGTTCGCGTCATCGTGTTCAAGGAACGGGATCAGTGATGCTGCAACAGAAACCACCTGCTGTGGACTCACGTCCATATACTGGATCTGTTCTGCATTCATAAAGGTAGATTCACCTTTATGACGGCATGGGATCAATTCATCTTTCAGGCTGCCATTTGCGTCTACATTGGCATTGGCCTGTGCGATAACGAAGTTACCTTCTTCAATCGCAGACAGATAATCCACTTCATCAGTGATCACGCCATCAATAACTTTGCGGTATGGGGTTTCTAGGAAACCATACTCGTTAGTACGAGAATATACCGCCAGTGAGTTGATCAGACCGATATTCGGACCTTCAGGCGTTTCGATTGGACACAGACGACCGTAGTGAGTCGGATGTACGTCTCGAACTTCGAAGCCGGCACGTTCACGCGTCAAACCACCTGGACCCAGCGCAGAAATACGACGTTTGTGCGTAATTTCTGACAACGGGTTGTTCTGATCCATAAACTGCGACAGCTGGCTGGAGCCGAAGAACTCTTTTACGGCTGCAGAAATTGGCTTCGCATTGATCAGATCTTGTGGCTGCACGGCATCCAGATCGCCTAAAGACAGACGTTCTTTAACTGCACGTTCAACACGCACCAAACCCACACGGAATTGGTTTTCAGCCATTTCACCAACGGAACGGATACGACGGTTACCCAGATGATCGATATCATCCACGTCGTCTTTACCGTTACGAATAGCGATCAACTGTTTCATCACATCAACGATATCGTCTTCAGACAAAATACCTGAACCAATATGTTCTGGACGAGCCAGTCGGCTGTTGAATTTCATACGACCAACAGTCGACAGATCATAACGATCTGCTGAGAAGAACAGGTTTTCAAATAACTGTTCTGCTGCATCTTTCGTTGGCGGCTCACCTGGACGCATCATACGGTAGATTTCTACCAGTGCTTCCAGACGGTTAGTGCTTGAATCAATACGTAATGTTTCAGAAATATATGAACCATGATCCAGTTCATTAGTGAACAGGATTTCAAACTGTTTAAAGCCAGCGACTGACAGATTCGCAATAGCTTCCAGACTCAATGCGGTGTTGGCATTGATCAGGATTTCACCAGTTTGTGGATTCACATAATCTTTAGCAGAAATCTTACCGACGACATACTCAACCGGAACTTCGATTTGATTGACGTTGGCTTTTTCTAACTGACGAATGTGACGTGCAGTAATACGACGGCCTTTTTCGACCACCACATCGCTACCAGCAAGAATATCGAAGGTCGCGGTTTCGCCACGCAGACGCTCCGGTACCAACTCCATCATCACTTTGCCATCTTTGATTTCAAATTTAATGGTTTCAAAGAAGGTCGTCAGGATCTGTTCTGTTGTGAATTCCAGTGCACGTAAGATGATAGTCGCAGGTAATTTACGGCGACGGTCGATACGCACAAACAGGTTATCCTTGGCATCGAACTCAAAGTCCAACCAAGAACCACGGTAAGGAATAACGCGAGCGTTATACAGAACCTTACCTGAAGAGTGGGTTTTACCCTTATCGTGATCAAAGAACACGCCAGGACTACGATGCAGCTGGGAAACGATAACACGCTCTGTACCATTGATGACAAAGGTACCGTTATCCGTCATCAGCGGGATTTCGCCCATGTACACTTCTTGTTCTTTAATTTCTTTGACAGTGCCTGCCGCAGCTTCTCTATCAAACAGCACTAAGCGCAGCTTAACGCGCAATGGAGCTGAATAGGTGACGCCACGGATTTGACACTCTTTTACGTCAAAGACCGGTTCTCCCAAGCGATAGCTGACATATTGCAGCTCCGCAGTACCAGAATAACTGGTAATGGGGAATA
>JAQUHG010000271.1 GCA_028683735.1 Tolumonas sp.
TCATCCCCCCTTACAAGAGCGGATCCGACGCTTAGAGCCTGATTGGGATGGTATGTATTATGCCAATCTGCAACCAATGGCCGATGAGCCGCCACCGCCGTTGCCATCTGCATTTACTGCAGCCGTGCAACTAAAAGCTGCCGGCAATAGTGATCTGGCAACCTTGCTGTTAGCACAAAGCGCGCTGGCTCTTGCGCCGGTAGATAAACCCAATGCTGTCGTGCCAGATACACAAAATAATACGCCGCAAGGGCCGCCTTCAGAGACAGAGCCCGTGTTATATGACACAACTGCGCCCAGTGAGTGGTTGCCATTATTACCTGATGCCTTGGTAAAGGCAGCCCGTTCGCCCTTTGATGCGCGTTTATTGCTATACCGTCTGGTATTAGCCGATGATCAACCCACACGGCGGATACAACGTGATTTATTAGGGCAAGAAACATCGGCGGTTGCTGCTTTGGCACAGCAGGGTATTCCTTGTGGTCTACGACTGGCGCTGGTTGAGCTGGCGATCCCATCACTCAAAGAGCTGACAGCAGAACAATATCAAGCATTTCACAACATGTTGTGGCAATTGATCCAAGCCGACCAACAAACCTCGTTTGCAGAATGGTTACTTTACCGCATGCTGACCCATCAGCTGACTCCGCACTTTAGTCATGAGGCGCGTCAGTTTGTAAAATATCGGGACATCAACACCGTCATGCCAGCCATAGAACAATGGCTCAGTTATCTGGCTCATCAGGCCAATAATGACGAAAATGCGGCGCGCATTTTTTCTGCGGGCGTTGCACAATTATCGCAAGCGGCGCTCACATTACAGCCGTTGCCCACGCAGGATATGCTCGGCAATGCATTAGATCAGCTACAACAAAGCAGCCCAGCGATCCGCTTAAATTTCTTACAGGCTATAGTGAAGGCGATCGAATACGATGGGCAAATATCTGCCCATGAAGCCGAGTTATTCCAGATGCTAACCTATTGTCTGGATTGCCCGCTCCCTCCGCCGCAAATTTTAAGCGAGACAAAAAAAACAGCACATTAAGTGCTGTTTCCATATCGTTAAATATCGTTGGATTACTTGGCTGGAGCGGCTGTGCTGGCAGGCACTTGAATCGCAGGTGCCATCGCTTGCAGGATTTTTTTCGTGATCAACGAATAGTGTTTACCAAAATTATGACCACCAGAAAGCTGCGTCAGAGTCACGTTGCTCTGCTTGCTTAACAGCGGACAGAGATCGCCATCTTCCACTTCGCTGTACATGCATAACAGCGGTATATCCTGGATCTTCTTCACTTCCGGTAACGTTGGATAACGGCCAGCGGCACTGGTTTGTAACCAATCGGATACATGAATTTCAAAATTGGAGCTGATCGACGGCACCAGCATCACACCACCAACAATCATTTTGCGATATTCCGGTGGCAGGCGATTGACCGCAAAGGGGAATGTTTCCGCACCGAATGAATAGCCAATTAAAATGACCCGGGAACGTTGCCATGCTTTCGAGTAATAGGCCAAGATCCGCTGAAAATCTTTCGTCGTCTGCTCTGGTGTTTTGAAACTCCAGAAATAGGTCAGCGAACTCCAGCCAACAACCGGCATCCCCTGTTTGACCAGATTTTCAGATACCGTGGTATCCAGTTCGGCCCAGCCACCATCACCAGAGAAAAAAACCACCATCGGTTTGTCTTTATCTGCTGGATTCACCTGTGTTACCGGCAAAGGATCCAGTTCTAAATCATCAACTGGCGTTGCCGCTGACACGGAAAACGACAGCTGCAGAAAACACAGCATCAATATAGTCATGCACCAGCGAATTACCATTGGAACTCCTACTTACGAATAGTACCTAACATGCCACGACTAATTAACGAGGCCGTATTCGCCAGAATACGTGGCAAACGCAACCCACCTTGACTCACCAGATAACTGGGGCGCCATTGCGGCTGATATTTTTCTTTAAAGCGGCGTAAGCCTTGGAAGTTATAGAAGCGATTACCTTTGGCAAACAGCAACTGCCCCAGCTTATTCCAGTAAGAGGCCAGCGGGTGCCGCGACATACCAGACATCGGCGCCATCCCCAGATTAAAGGTACGATAGCCCTGTGTTTTGCCCCATTGCAGTAACTCAATGAACAAGAAATCCATTACGCCACCCGGCGAGCGCTCTGGATCATAACGCATCAGATCCACGGATAACTCGGTTTTACTGTCAGTTGTCCAGACATTAGCAAAACCAACCGGTTCGCCATTACACCAAGCCAGCGCCAATGGACAACGACACAAATAATCCGTTTCAAAACGTCCAACCGAAAAGCCTTTTTCCCGAACCTGCTTCTCTCCCATCCAAGCATCAGAGATGGCTTGCAGTTGCGGCAGATAAGTGTGTACGTCAGCCGCATCAACCCATTGGAAACTCAGGCCATCACGTTGTGTCTTGGCATATGTCTGGCGCAAACTCTTACGTGAACTACCTTCCAGCGTAAATTTACTCAGATCAATAATGGCCTCTTCGCCCAATTTCAGTGGCGTTAAACCCAGTTCAAGATAATGCGGTAAATATTCATTACTGACTTCATAAAAGACCGGCCACGCATCGTAGTTGTCACACAGTTCGCGGAACTGCCATAACAACTCATCGTAATACTCTTCCGGACCAATCGGATCACCCAACACAATCCAGCTGCGACCTTCCATGCCATACATCAAAAAGGCTTCACGACTTGAATGGAACAACAGATATTTGTCGCCTAACAACGCAAGATAACCCTGTGTACGACCATAACGTTGTACCAGATTAAACGCTAATAGCTGTTCATCCTGCGACGGCAGATCGGGTTGCATACGGATCGGGCGCAATAAATGGTT
Source organism: Tolumonas sp. (assembly GCA_028683735.1). GTDB lineage: Bacteria > Pseudomonadota > Gammaproteobacteria > Enterobacterales > Aeromonadaceae > Tolumonas. Next base: position 2,871 of record JAQUHG010000271.1, read on the forward strand.
CAAACCGTAAGCACAGGCCACAATAGCCACCAACACTCCAGCACGCATTGCACGCGGTGCATTGTGGAACAGGGTAAACTCCCACCACAGTTCGTTACGGTATTCGACATGTTTGTAAGAAAAGAAAATCAGCCACACCGTACCCAGCAGCACCGCTAATATAGCCAGCGTCCAGTTCAGTGAGAATGGTTCATTTTGCAAGCGGCCTTTACGATAGAACAGGTGACGGCAAGGTAAGAGACAAGCCAGGATCAAGGCCGATAATGAAGCTTCTTCCCAATCCAAACCCTTTAATAGCGAGAATACGGTACTGGCAGCCAGCAACAGCGAGGTGAGCATGAACGCCGCATCGTAACGACGTTGCAGACGATGCGCCAACAGCAGCAAGGCAAAACCAATCAGACTGCCCGCCAGATGCGAAACTTCCAGCAAAGGTAGCGGCAAGACATCTTGTAACCACAGCAAACGAGTATCAACGGCCGGTGTGGCACCAGAAAACAGCAATACCGCACCGGTGATAAATACCGCAATACTCAACAGCGGCGGTAACACCAGATTTAAGCCCTGAAACGGGGCCAGCCATTGTTTTAACTTGTCTTTGTGCTGCAACATTTCGATACCGACAAATAACGTCAGGCTGATCAAAAATGGCAACAGATAATAGATAACACGGAATAGGATCAGAGCCCCCAGAATATGCCCTGGAAGCATGAACGGGCTTAATACTAGCGTGACAATGGACTCGAAAATACCGAGCCCACCCGGTACATGCGCCAACACACCAATCAGGTTAGCAGCAACAAATACCGCCAACACGGACCAATAAGTAACACCTGGTGTATCGGGCAACAAACTAAAGAAAATAGCCCCTGCTAATAACCAATCACAACTGGCCACCAGCAACTGACTGGATGCCTGAGCAAAGGTCGGCATCTGCCAGCGGTGATGACGCCAAGCCAGTGGTTTACGGCGGAAAAAAGCTAAGAATAAATAACCAATCGCAACCGCAGCACAAGCCCCGCCAATGGCCTGTAATGACGAGGTTAGCCACAAGGGGAGCGGTAAGGCCGCCGGCAGCGTTTTAACGCCCAGCAATAACGCGACACCACCAACCAGAAACAAACCTAAAAAGAAGGTCACCGAGCAATAGACGATCACTCGGGCGATCTGGCCTGGGTTTAAACCGGCTGCAGTATAGAAACGATAACGTACCGATGCGCCGGTTAATAATGAAAAACCAAGCGGATTGGAAAACGTGTAACCAATAAAAGAGGTCAGAGCGACCTTTTGATAGGGCACT
>JAQUHG010000272.1 GCA_028683735.1 Tolumonas sp.
ACGCGCAATGGAGCTGAATAGGTGACGCCACGGATTTGACACTCTTTTACGTCAAAGACCGGTTCTCCCAAGCGATAGCTGACATATTGCAGCTCCGCAGTACCAGAATAACTGGTAATGGGGAATACGCTGCGGAATGCAGCCTCAAGCCCGTATGCCCCTTCTGGGTCGGCATCAAGGAATTGTTTGAAGGAGTCCAGTTGAATGGACAAGAGATAAGGCGTTTCCAGTACCTGATCACGCTTACCGAAGTCCTTACGAATGCGTTTTTTTTCGGTATAAGAGTTAACCATAGGGTTCCTCAGCTCGCTGATAAGTGACCCAAGCTGCTCTAGTCAGAGCAGTTCTGTAATACATTGCTACTGTGTACATTTCGTACTTTTTATAAGCCCAGGTGAGCAATGTGAATTCCTGCAGCTTACAGCGCAAAAGGGCCGGTGAAGTTTCTTCACCAGCCCTAGCCTGTTTTATCAGGCCGCTAACCTACTGTTAAGTAGATTATTTGATCTCAACAGAAGCACCTGCAGCTTCCAGCTCTTTCTTCAGAGCTTCAGCTTCTTCTTTAGAGATTGCTTCTTTAACTGCAGTTGGAGCAGCTTCTACCAGGTCTTTAGCTTCTTTCAGACCCAGAGCAGTTGCGCCACGTACAGCTTTGATTACAGCTACTTTGTTAGCGCCGATAGCGGTCAGCATAACGTTGAATTCAGTCTGTTCTTCAACAGCTTCAGCAGCAGCGGCTGGGCCGGCAGCTACAGCAGCAGCAGAAACACCGAACTTCTCTTCCATAGCGGTGATCAGTTCTACAACGTCCATTACTGACATAGCAGCAACGGCTTCGATGATTTGGTCTTTAGTGATAGACATGAGAAAAAAATCCTGTCGTTGAAGTATTAAAAATAAAAATAATCTGTTCTGTTACAAGAATTAAGCCGCTTCGGCTTCTTTCTTGTCGCGCAGAGCTGCCAGAGTACGAACCAGTTTGCCAGCTGAAGCTTCTTTCATAGTAGCCATCAGTTTCGCAATTGCTTCTTCGTATGTAGGCAGAGTTGCCAGACGATCAATTTGAGCTGCAGGGATGAATTCACCCTGGAACGCACCACCCTTGATAGAGAACTTATCGTTCCCTTTAGCGAACTCTTTGAACAGACGAGCAGCAGCGCCCGGATGTTCGTTAGAGAAAGCGATCAGGGTCGGACCAACAAATACGTCGTTCATACAAGCGAAGTCAGTACCTTCTACTGCACGAGACAGCAGAGTGTTACGAACAACACGCAAGTAAACGCCTGCTTCACGAGCAGACTGACGCAGAGTGGTCATCTTGGCTACGGTTACGCCGCGTGAATCGGCTGCAACAGCAGACAGTGCGCCTTTGGCAGCTTCGCTGACTTCAGCGACAATCGCTTTTTTGTCTTCGAGTCCTAATGCCATTGGCTTACTCCTGGAGTTAATCTGGGCGAACCCAGAACTGTCAACACCTCTCCTTTCGGAGAGAATTCGGCGGCAGAGTCCAGAAGAAAGAAATCTTTCTCGCTGGGTTCCGGCACCGTCTACGCAGGGATATTAAGGTTTACACCACCTGCGGTCTTGGACGGGAGTCGAGACCCCCAACCAAACTAAGGGGCGAGATTATAGACTATAATCTCGCCCCTAGTAAATAAGCTTAAGCAGCTTTGGTATCCAGAGAAGCCTGATCAACAGCTAAACCTGCACCCATAGTGGTAGACAAGCTAACTTTCTTGACGAATTGGCCTTTAGAAGTAGATGGTTTTGCTTTTTTCAGCGCAACCAGCAGAGCTTCCAAGTTCTCTTTCAGCTGAGCTTCAGTGAAGTCAACCTTACCGATGGTAGAATGGATGATACCATTCTTGTCGTTACGGTAACGAACCTGACCAGCTTTTGCATTGTTAACTGCTTCAGCCACGTTAGGAGTCACAGTACCAACTTTAGGGTTTGGCATCAGACCACGTGGGCCCAGGATTTGACCCAGTTGACCAACTACGCGCATTGCATCTGGAGAAGCAATAACCACGTCGAAGTTCATTTCGCCACGTTTGATCTGGTCAGCCAGATCGTCCATACCTACCAGGTCAGCGCCAGCAGCTTTAGCCGCTTCTGCGTTTGCACCTTGAGTAAATACAGCTACACGCACAGTACGACCAGTACCGTTAGGCAGTACAGTTGCACCACGTACGTTTTGATCTGATTTACGAGCATCGATGCCCAGGTTAACTGCAACGTCAACACTTTCAACGAACTTAGCAGTAGCCAGTTCTTTCAGTAAAGCAACGGCTTCAGTGATGTTGTACTCTTTAGTACCATCAACTTTTTCACGAATTACGCGCATGCGTTTAGTTAATTTAGCCATTGTCTTATCCCTCTACTACCAGGCCCATAGAACGGGCAGAGCCAGCGATACAGCGGGCTTTCGCTTCCAAATCAGTACCAGTCATGTCTGGTTCTTTAGTTTTGGCGATTTCCAGCAGTTGAGCGTGAGTCACTTTACCCACTTTATCTTTGTTTGGCTTAGATGAGCCAGACTTGATATCAGCAGCTTTCTTCAGCAAGTAAGAAGCTGGTGGAGTTTTAGTTTCGAAAGTGAAAGAACGGTCACTGTATACAGTGATTACAACTGGAGTAGGCGCGCCTTTTTCCAGTTTGTCTGTACGGGCGTTGAACGCTTTACAGAATTCCATGATGTTAACACCGTGCTGACCCAGAGCCGGACCTACTGGTGGGCTTGGATTCGCGCTGCCGGCCTTAACTTGCAGCTTGATATAGGCTGAAACTTTCTTTGCCATTTTACAATTACCTCAAATGTGGGTTCTAGCGCCTCAGAGCTAAGCTCTTCATCGGCTCCCCAATAGAAAAAGGGGCAGCGAATTATAGGGATAACCGCTGCCCCAGACAACCAGTAATATTAAACTTTTTCAACTTGACTGAAATCTAGTTCAACCGGTGTAGCTCGACCGAAGATCAACACAGAAACCTTCATGCGGCTCTTGTCGTAGTCAACTTCTTCCACTGTACCATTGAAGTCAGCAAATGGACCATCAGATACACGGATAACTTCACCTGGTTCGAACAGAGTTTTGTGTTTTGGTTTATCCACAGACTCTTGCAGACGATTCAGAATAGCATCGGCTTCTTTATCGGTAATAGGTGCTGGACGATCAGATGTGCCGCCGATGAATCCCATTACACGCGGTACATTACGTACTAAATGCCATGATGCGTCGTTCATGATCATTTGCACTAATACATAACCCGGGAAAAATTTACGTTCACTTTTACGTTTTTGACCGGCACGCATTTCTACTATTTCTTCTGTCGGAACCAGAATTTCGCCAAACTGGTCTTCCATTGCGTGCATTTTGATATGTTCTTTTAATGACTTGGCGACACGGCCTTCAAAACCGGAAAAGGCTTGTACCACATACCATCTCATGCGTTGTTCTGACATTTATTAACCCTTCATTCCGGTGATCAACTCAACTAGCCAGATCAGAGCACCATCTATTAAAAATAAGAATAGGCCCATAACAACGGTGAATGCAAAAATAATCAGGGTTGTTTGAATGGTTTCCTGGCGAGTAGGCCATACCACTTTGCGGACTTCCTTGATGGATTCCCGGCTAAAAGTCAGTAGAGCTTTACCCTGAAGAGTCTGCAATGCCGTGACGGCAGCAGCTGCAAAAGCAATAACAACTGCGACAACACGAATAAATAATGATTTTTCAGCAAAAACTGAATTACCAACCACCGTAGCCGCCAGAAGAATGAAGACCAGCCCCCACAATGCGATGTTTTTTCCTTTGTTGCGGTTCTGGCTTTCAACATTCACACTCATACAATCTACCTGTATTCGTTTTCAGTGCATTAAATCCGCTACTTGCGGTATTGATTTGGCAGGGGCGGAGGGATTCGAACCCCCAACCATCGGTTTTGGAGACCGCTGTTCTACCAATTGGAACTACGCCCCTAAGATAACAAAGCCCCGATTATAGGGGCTTTGATTATATTTGTAACCGAAAGAATTATTCGATTACTTTAGCAACAACGCCCGCGCCTACGGTACGACCGCCTTCACGGATTGCAAAACGCAGACCATCATCCATCGCGATTGGGTGGATCAGGGTGACTACCATTTTGATGTTGTCGCC
>JAQUHG010000273.1 GCA_028683735.1 Tolumonas sp.
CAAAAGCAGCGGTAATATGTTGTGCCAGAAATAAACTGGCTCCAGTATCTTTCAGCACTGCAGAAAGCGTGATCCCGCCGCCGAATAGCACTAAGACACCCCATTCTGTTTGTCGTTCTATATCCCTCCAGCTGGCGACTCCCGTTAAGCAGATCAACACCGCTGCTATCAGCGCGATCAAGGTATCAAATTGCGCAATACCACCTAATAGGTTCGATAACGGTAGAGAACAAATCCAGGCAATAACGGTACAAATAAAAATGGCTAACGTCATTTGGCTCTTTATCGTCCAGGTAAACGTGATGTTTTCTGGTGTGTAGCAGCGATTAAGCTTAGGTTTAAAAAAGAAGAACAGAATAACGATCGCAATAGGTAATAAAATTAACACAATGGGGATACCAATACGCATCCATTGAATAAAAGAAAGTCCCATTTGGGCTGCAGCAATGACATTGGGAGGGCTACCAACCAATGTACCAATTCCACCGATACTGGCGCTGTAAGCAACACCCAGCAAAATGAAAGTAATACTGTTGTGATCCTGCTCCTGATCTAGATGACCAGCCATACCAATGGCAAGTGGCAACATCATTGCAACTGTGGCGGTATTACTGATCCACATCGAAAGAAAAGCACTGATAGCAAACAGCATTAATACGGCGATAAACAGTCTTCCGTTTGCCAGCGATAAAATTTTTGCTGCCAGCAAGTGGTCGAGATTTTGTTTATGCAAGGCTGCAGCTAAGGCAAACCCACCAAAAAAAAGAAATATAGTCGCATTAGAAAAGTGGCTTAAAGCCGGTTGTAACTCAAAAATACCCAGTAACACCGCCAAAATGGGCACCAATAATGCGGTGACGGTGACATGAGTTGCTTCTGTTAACCATAAAATAGCAATAAAAATAAGCAATGAAAGCGCTTTGGTGATGGGGGCTGGATAGGGTAAAAAATGCAATAACAAGAGCAACAGGCTCAGATCCAATAGAAGGATCACTGGGTGGGAAAGGACGGGATTTTTCATAACGGTGGTATTATTCATAAAATCTCCACGTTAGTTTGTCCTCTTATTTCATTGTAGTTGCCGATCCCCAAAAGAGTTATTACACATCAACAGTCGTAAAGTGAATACGGTATAGAATTTGCTGAAAACGTGACTATAACGGCTAAAAAGCCTTCATTCATGTGGAAAAAGGGAAGTTATTAACAAAATTTGCGTATTAAGGACAAAATCACCTTGCAGATGCAGGTAATCAAACTGAAATCTTAATGATAAAAAAATTAACTTAAATGTGTTGAGGTACTCATGAATACAAATTCCATCCGCAGGCAAATTGGCTTCTGGTTGTTGCCATTACTCTGTCTCACTATGCCTACGATCAGCTTTGCGGCTCAGTCAGGACAAATGCTGACACTCGGTGGAATAAGGCTGGAATTTATTCTTTTCGCCTTCACCTTGTTGGGGGTCGCATTGTTTCATCATTACACCATGTTTGTTTCCCTTGCGGGTCTTGCCGCCGTTGTTGCCAGCAAATATGTTTTTCTGGATGACTTTTCATTTGTACATCACATCATGGGTGGTGACGGGCATGAAGGCGAATGGCGGATCATGCTCAACCTGTTTGGTCTGCTTTCTGGCTTTGCGATTTTGGCAAAACATTTTGATGAATCTCATCTGCCAAAGGTTTTACCAAAATACCTGCCAGATGATTGGAAAGGCGGTTTTGTTTTATTAGTGATGATTTTTGTCACCAGTGGTTTTCTCGATAATATTGCGGCAGCGATGATTGGCGGGGCGATCGCGTTTGTCGTGTTCAAACAGCGAGTGCATATTGGTTATCTGGCTGCGATTGTGGCAGCGAGTAATGCCGGCGGTTCTGGCTCGGTGGTGGGTGACACGACGACCACTCTGATGTGGATTGATGGTGTCAGTCAGCTTAATGTTTTACATGCTTACATCGCTGCGGCGGTTTCACTGGTGATTTTTGGCGTAATTGCCTCGAAACAACAAGATAAGTATCAGCGTATTGTAAAAGATGGGCCGAAATCAGTTCAGGTTGAGTGGAAAAAAATCTATGTGGTGGGGCTGATACTGTTACTGGCAGTAGCGACTAATTACTTGCTTGATTTTCCGGCATTGGGTGTTTGGGTCGCGATTTTGCTTGGTGTACTGGTCGTGAAAACGCCGTGGCGCGAAATTAATCACGCCTTACCCGGCACTGTTTTTTTGTTGGGGCTGGTGAGTTGTGCATCATTAATGCCGGTCGATGAATTACCTCCGGCCTCTTGGGTAACCACATTCTGGTTGGGATTCATTTCAGCTGTGTTTGATAACATACCGTTGACTAAGTTGTGCCTTGAACAAGGGGGTTATGACTGGGGTATTCTGGCCTATGCAGTGGGGTTCGGTGGCTCTATGCTGTGGTTTGGTTCATCCGCTGGTGTCGCATTATCCAGTATGTACCCACAAGCGCGCTCAGCGGTAAACTGGGTCCGTCAGGGATGGCATGTACCTGTAGCGTATGTAGTTGGTTTTTTTGTGATGTTGGCGGCGGCGGGCTGGTCTCCGCAGGAATCTTATAAAACAGAGGTAAATTCTGTAAAAGAGCCACAGATTTCCGTTGCGGCTACTATGGAAAATTGAAAAAGAAGGCAGCTTGATAGCTGCCTTCTTTTTTATATCATGCAAGATTGGGTGTTTTAGCTACTTTGTTTGCCAGACGTAATGTTCTTTCTAATATCTGACTGTAGATAGGTTTACCACCGAGCATTTGTGCAACGAGTGTCGCACTCAGTGTTGTAACCATCATAGGAAGAATAAGGCCGTAATTATTTGTCATCTCAGTTACCAAAATAATTCCTGTTACAGGTGCTCTGACCGAAGCCGCAAATAGCGCACCCATTCCGACGATTGGGAAAACGCCGTATGCAATACTAACTTCGGGGAACAGCAGATGAGACATATTACCGGCTAGTGCACCACATAAGGTTCCCAAAGCCAAAGAGGGGGCAAAAACACCGCCTGGAATACCGGAACAAAAACAAAGTAGCGTCCCTAAAAAACGCCATGCCAAAAGCCAGAAAAGCCATGTAAATGATGCAGGGTGTGTTACCCACTCAGGAATAAGATGCATACCACCAGATGTCAGGTTGTTGCCATAAAGCGAGATAACACCAAACATGCCTGCAACAATGCTGCCGGTTATAACAAATACAAGGCGCCGGTTCTTATGAAGAGATAAGTAACCATTCTGGAATGCATTCACACACCGATTAAAGACATATCCTATGCCCCCCATTGCACAACCAAAGGCGAAAAACAAAATTAATGAAGGAATAGCGGGTGTTGGAAACGTGGGTAAGTCAAATACCGGGCTGGACCCGAAAGCGAGCTGACGAATAATCGTGCCACTGATCACTGCGATTGAGACTACTTTGATGGATAAGAATGAATAACGAAATTGAGGCCGCATTTCTTCCAAAACAAACAAGATACCGGCAAGCGGAGCATTAAACGCAGAAGCTAGCCCCGTCGCTGCCCCCGCTGCAAGTAGTGCATGGGAGGCATCTTTCGGCAGTTTAAATAAGTCCGCGACCATTTTGCCAATATTCCCGCCGATTTGAACGGAAGGACCTTCTCTGCCTAAAATCATTTCTGAGCTTAACGCACAAGTTCCGCCGAAGAATTTGACCGGAAGAACGCGCTTCCATCGAACCGGACGAACATCGTCGAGAGCACCTTCAATCTCAGGTATCCCAGAGCCACCAGCCTCAGGTGCGAAGCGATGCATGAGATAAAAGGCGATCCCTCCCAGTACTGCGCTGCATAGGAATGCCGCTATCAAGCGCAAAGATGCATCGATGTGCTGTAAAAAAATAATTCTGGTTTCAGATAATTCATCAACGGCAAATTCAAAAAGAACGCATACCGCAGCTGTAAGGCTGCCAGCTAATGAAGCAAGCGCCAGCACTTTAGGTGCCGTAGTGTCATGACGGATGAAGCGGCGAATTAGACGTCGGACATGTCGACTGCGTTTGGGTGGTAACTGTTGTTCACTCATCAAATTGATTGGCATCTGTTTATATTGTCGTTATTTTGTAATA
>JAQUHG010000031.1 GCA_028683735.1 Tolumonas sp.
AACCGCTCTGTGCCCGCTGGCGTTAGGGCTGTTGCTCGGCAGGTCACTGCCAACTTCGCTGATTAACTCTAAATTGCCGGAAACCTTTATTACACAACATCAGCAGGAACTCGACAGCAGCCGTTTTGTGTTCAGTAATGATGTCGGTCTCGCGGTCAGTCTGGGTTGGCAATTAAAACGCGATGATATTCAATTGTATGGCGCCGATGGTGAGCTGGCTTACGGGCTGGCCGATTCCTCACAAACCGATAAGCGTGTTAAAACTGAAGACTTCCCAGCCTGGTTAAACAGCGCTCGTCAGCAAGGGAATGTGTCAGTGGTCACCCGCAACAAACCGGGAGAGTTGCCCAAAGCGTTACCAGCCGCCGATCAAATGATTGCCCAACAAAACTTCACCCTGCTTTATTACCGGCAAGCCATATCGACCGACAAGGCCGAAAATAGTGCCGGAGATAGTACCGGAAATAAACATGAGTAGTTTTGCCATTATTGTGGTCAGTTTACTCACCTGTGTCGGGCAATTATGCCAAAAACAGGCGGTGGAAAATTGGCGGCATCGCGCATTAAGCTGGCAGGAAAAGCTGTTCGATCGCTGGTTACTCAGCGGTCTGACTGCGTTAGGGCTAGGCATGTTACTGTGGTTGGTAATTTTGCAGTATGTACCGCTTAATATTGCCTACCCCATGCTGAGCCTGAATTTTGTGTTAGTCACCCTGGCCTCACACTTCTGGTTTAAAGAAAAAACCGGCTGGCGCGGCTGGTGTGGCATCGCCTGCATTATGCTCGGCGTCATCTTAGTAGGCGCTCATTTATGAAATATGCATTGCGTGGTTATCTGCTGGCCGCTAGCAGTGTTTTACTGACCACACTGGCGCAATTGACGATGAAATGGGGCATGATCCATTTACCGCATTTTGCTCTGAGTTGGTTTACCTCCCTGATGTTGCTGGAGAATAAAGCGGCATTATGTCTGGTCGGTAGCGGCATTGCCGCTTATTTGCTGTCGATGTTTTGCTGGCTAAAAGCGTTGCACCATTTGCCGCTCAACCGGGCCTATCCGTTGTTGAGTGTCAGTTATGCGCTGGTGTATTTAGCCACTGCGTTATTGCCGTGGTATCAGGAATCGCTGTCATTCAGCCAGACGCTTGGCGTCATATTAATCACCGTTGGCGTCTGGCTTATCATCTCGCGCACACCGGAAAATTAACCGCGATCAGCGGCCCATTTCCTGTTTCAGCTTCGCCAGCGCATCATCGACATCACTGTGCTGCAGTGCTTTCACACGTTGTTCTAAATCATTGCCATTCTGTTGTGTGGCCAGTGAACTCGCGGCACTGGCACGCGCTTCCTGTTTTTCCACCTGCGCTTCGAGCTTATCAAAATCGGCCACCAGCGATTGACCGCCGATCCCGCTGATAGCGGTCGCTGTTTTTTCCTGTGCAGTCGCCAAGTGGCTACGTGCTTCCAGTAATTCGATGCGGTTTTCCATCTCGGCATGCTGAGTTTTCAGCTCATTAATCCGGCTTTCCAGCTCCCGCACCGCAGGTTCATATTGCGCGATCTGTTCTGACTGCTGCTGCAATGTGGTCGTAAATTGCTGTTTGCGGGTCAGACATTCGCGGGCCAGCCCCTCATCACCGCCACTGATGGCCTGGCGCGCTAAACCATCCCAGCGCGCCACTTCCTGCTCAGTTTTATCTTTACCGGAACGCATCAGCTCATATTCAGCTCGCACATCCAGTAATGCCGCTTCCGCCCGCTGGATCTGCTCTTCCAGCTCACGCACGATCTGGCGGGCATCACGCCCCGGATCAGCTGCCGCATCCAGTGCATCATTAGCCAGCCCTTTGATAGTACGGGATAATTTCTCAAAAATACCTGACATAACACGCTCCGCTTATTGCATTTTTTGATTACAAAACCGCTCATTACATGCCGTGTTTTACACCACGATCATCACGACCAGGAATCATCATTTCCACCGTCAAACGACGATGAATCATCATCCCAGCCAGCACTATTATCATCATTACTGCCATCAAACTCGGGCAGATCATCACCTTCACGTTCAGGGTTTTCGCGCGTTACTTCATCACGATATACCACGGTTTCATGCTGACGATTTCCGGCCAGCATTTCACCTAACACCACGCCGGCAACAACTCCACCCACGCCACCCAACATCCCACCGGATGAGGTATTGTTGTTGATGATCACCGGCTGTGGCGTTTGTGGTTGCGGATCATGCCAGCCCCCTTGTTGGGGCGGCTGCATCACTGGCTCAAATGCTGGTGCAATGATCGGGGCAGGTAATTCGCCGCTGCGGGCGGCCTGTTGTAAACGCATCGTTTCCGCCTGCAAATGGCGCAGCTGCTCATCGGATAACGGCATGCCGTCTTTACAATGAGCAATGGCTTGCATCAGTGCTTCGCGGTGAGCAGCTAAAGCGTGATTAATGGGTTGTTTCTGCGTAGATGAATAACTGGCCGCCCGACATTCCAGTTCGCTATCGCGTACTGTTTCAGCCTGTTGTAATAACAACGCCAGCTGTTCCTGCGCTTGTGCTGCCAACCGGCGTTGTTGTTCTTTGGCCCGTTGTGCATCCGCGCGATTCATCCACCAGTAAATCACCAACAACACCCCGCCTAACAGCAATAACACCACCGCAAAATAGGAAATCATCGATTTGCCGCCACTTTGTTGGTGCTCACTCTTAGTGGGATGGATTACTGAAGATGAAGTGGTATGCGTGTTCGATTGCAGAAAAGCCTGCCGTTGTAAGGCAGATTTTTCCGCATTATAGATCTCCTGAAACAACTGCGGTTTTTTTGCGAAATGCAGTGCAGGATCCAACTGTTGTGCTTTCGTCAGCTCAGCCAATGCTTCCTGATGACGCTTCTCTTTGGCGAATACCTGCCCTAACTCATAATGCGCCATCGCACTGTTGGGTTTGTCTTGCAGAGTTTGTTGCAGCAATTGTTCCGCAAGCAGCAAATTTCCGGCATGAACAGCATCTGAAACTTCTTTTGGTGATGGCACAGCCCATGCGGGTGCAGTCAGAACCAGCAGCAACCACAGAATAAATCGTTTCATGGTATTCATTCCTCTTTGTTATCTGCCACGGATGATCCGTTGTCTGATAACAAAAGAGCAACATATTTTATGTTACCGAATATTCCGTCGATGTTGCGGGTAAAAAATCACGATGCCCTTCCGGCAAAAATGAACTGACCATGCTGCCGATATGGCAGATAAAAGAGGGGTAAATCGCAGAAAAACGAAGGGGCGACATCATGTCACCCCTCTACAGGCATCGGTGCCTAAACCGAAGAATTACGTGGAGCACAAATTTTCCGTTGTACACTGCGCAGGCATCCTTGCAGGCATCATCGCCTTCCATGGGGTCACATTTCACGACCGGCTTCCTGCATAACCGCTGTTCCATCACCGGTTATCACCCGTTCCCTTGGGTGTCCCTGTAACCGCATCCGGCGGTTCTTCCCGTGTCTCATCCCTAAGTGATGGTTCATCCAGATCCATCAAATACATCCTGTATGATTAATACTAGTGTGCAATTCGAAATAATGTGGTTACGTTTTAAACAATAAATGGATGAGAACGGATTTTAATAACGATAGATTTATGGAATATCAATATGATAAGTGAAATTTTAACGGTTAAAAACACCATAAAAACTGTCTTGGCGTACAGTAACTATGGCAAATATCCTACACGCCGATCAGCTTAAAATGACATCACTGATTGGTGTTATTTCGTTCCGTCAGTAAGTGTGGATATTTCCGCAACGCAGCACGCAATTGGTCGTAACTTAACCCCAGCACCTGCGCGGTACGCCGTTGATTAAAATGCTGTTGCTGCAGTGCTCGTTGAATCAAACTTTGTTCAAACTGCGCCAGCTCCGCTTTTAAATCACAGCTCATTGGCGCTTGAGCTGACATCGGCAGATCGGGTTCTGCTAGCGTCATGTTAGAGCTATTCTGCGAAATTGTTCGCCAAGGGCTGACAAAGGGATCTAACACCATTACCGCGACGGGTTTGCTCGGATCGGCATGACGGTAGATGCTGCGCTCAACGACATTTTTCAATTCGCGCACATTACCCGGCCAATCATGCGTCAGCAGTTGTTGCATGGCTGGCGGGGCAAACCCCGAAAAAAAGTCATACCCCAATTCCAGACACATACGCAGCGCAAAATGTTCGGCCAGCTCGGCAATATCTTCTTTGCGATAACGCAGCGGTGGCAGGTTCAGCACATCAAACGCCAGCCGATCTAACAAGTCGCCGCGAAATCGCCCCTGCGTAACCAGTGTTGGCAGATCTTCATTGCACGCAGCCACCACCCGCACATCGACCTGCAGCGTTTTACTGCCACCGACGCGCTCAAAGCGGCCATATTCAATGACACGGAGCAATTTTTCCTGCACCGGCAAACTGGCGGTGGCAAGTTCATCCAAAAATAAGGTGCCACCATCGGCGCGCTCAAAAAGCCCTGCCCGACTACGTGTCGCCCCGGTAAAAGCGCCCATTTCATGGCCAAACAGCTCTGATTCCAGCAGATTTTCAGTCATCGCCGCACAGTTCACCTGCAGATAGGGCTGCTGCCAGCGCAATGACAGATAGTGTAACCGTTCCGCGATCAGCTCTTTGCCGGTGCCGCGCTCGCCCACCAATAACACTGGCCGGTTCAGTGGTGCCACTTGCGATGCTTGTTGCAGCACCTGATGCCAAAGCTCAGAGCTGCCGATCACACGTTGTTTCGGCGTGGTCATTTTGTCCACCATAATTTGGCTTTATTAACCATACTCTTGGTCTATATAGCCAAATATTCAAGCCACAAACCGTGATTTTTTCAGCTCAGATAATTAACTACTGTAAAAACAATACATTATAAATCTGGCACAACTTTCGCTCTGTTATAGAGGTCACCTATAACAGGAGTTCATCATGGGTATCTTTTCTCGTTTCAGCGACATTATTAATTCCAACCTGACCGCGTTACTCGATCGCGCCGAAGACCCAGCCAAAATGGTACGGATGATGATCCAGGAAATGGAAGAAACACTGGTTGAGGTGCGCACCAGCTCTGCGCGGGTACTCGCCGATCGCAAAGAGCAGGAGCGCCGTTTACAACGTCTGCAACACGATGCGCTCGACTGGGAAAGCAAAGCCCGTCTGGCGCTGAGTAAAGGCCGTGAAGATCTGGCTCGGGCGGCATTGGCAGAAAAACAAGCGGTGGAAGAAACATTGCAATTGGCGGAACGTGAGCTAAAAGTGATAGAGGAACAACTGACCGTGTTACATGAAGAGATCGGTCAGTTGCAACAAAAACTGGATGACGCGAAAGCCAAACAACAGTCGTTATTAGCGCGGGAAAAAACCAGCCGCGCGCGGATGGATATTCGCCGCAGCAGCAATCGCGACAAACTGGAAGAAGCCTTCCAAAAATTCGATGCTTACGAGCGCAAAATGGATAACTTAGAAGCACAGGTGGAAGCCCAAGATCTGGGCCGCAGCCGCACCTTGCATGACGAATTTAACGAACTGGCGCGGAATGACAAAGTTGAATCAGAACTGGAAGCGCTGAAAGCCAGCATGACCAAACAAAGGAGTGAGTCTTAATGTCATTGATGATGTTCTTTTTTGTGCCAGCCGTGGTGTTTCTGGCACTGGTGGCGCCGATCTGGCTGATATTGCATTACTGGACGCAATCCCGGCTCAACCGTGGGTTATCCGCAGAAGAACAGGATCAGCTGGCTGACGCGCTGGCGCTGGCTCAACGGCTGGAACAACGCATCGTGACATTAGAAACGATCCTCGACGTGCAGCAGCCCGACTGGCGCCGCCACGATGAAGATCGCAATCACCGTTCTTGATCCGGAGATTTGTGATGAAAAACGTCGACCGCAAACTTTATCGCAGCAGTAATCAGGCCTGGTTAGGCGGTGTCTGTGCCGGTGTCGCGGAATGTTATGGGCAGCCGGTTTGGCTGATACGAATTCTGATGATCACGCTGTTTGTTTTTAGCGGCAGTCTCGCGGCATTGGTTTATCTGGCAGGTATATTCCTGCTGGATAAACAGCCGACACAATTGCCGCCACAAACCCGTTTTCGTCCGCAGTTTGGTTATGGGGAAGATGCCGCGCAACGGGCTCGCCAACTGAGTGAACGCATGCAGCAACTTGATCAACGCTTACAGGCGATGGAGCGTTATGTAACCTCCAGCCGTTACCGCTTTGATAAAGAGTTTAATAAATTGTAGGAATGGATATGCATCGACAGCTGAGGCTGCACCTGCGAACAGTCTCTTTTGGACTCTTATCTTGTTTATTTTTAATGTCACCCGCGCAGGCCGGTTGGCTGCGGGAACGCCTACAAGAACGGTTCGCCGAACGGCATGCGGCAACAGCGGTGAAGACAACTGAAAATGATGAATTTACTGACACCAGCGAGGCATCAAACTCATTACCAGCTGGCGTTCGGGTGATTCGCAATCTGGCTTATGGCACGGATGCCAAACAACGACTGGATGTTTATTTACCAACACATCCTCTCACCAGCGCCCCCGTCATTTTTATGGTACACGGCGGCGCCTGGCGTACTGGCGATAAAGCGATGAGTAACGTGGTGGATAATAAAATCGCCCGTTGGGTGCCTGAGGGTATTGTTTTTATCTCCATCAATTATCGTTTATTGCCGCAGGCTGATCCGTTATTACAGGCCCAGGATGTCGCAACCGCCCTCGCCTATGCGCAGAAAAATGCCACGCGATGGGGTGCCGATGCACACCAGTTTGTCTTAATGGGCCATTCTGCCGGTGCCCATCTGGTCAGTTTGCTGGCCGCCGATCCGACACTCGCCACCCGGCGAGGTGCGCAGCCTTGGTTAGGCACCGTCTCACTCGACAGTGCGGCGTATGATATTCCCCGGATCATGGCAGCCAAACATTACCGTTTCTACGATAAAGCCTTTGGCTCTGACCCCGCTTATTGGCAAGCCGCCTCCCCGTCGCAGCAACTCAAAGCACAACCAACCGCATTTCTGGCGATCTGTTCAACCCAACGCCCTGACAAACCGTGTGATCAAGCCGGTGATTTTGTCGCGCAGGCCAAAAGCCTACAGATAAGCGCATCATTACAACCGGAACCACTCTCCCACAAAGAGATCAATCAACAACTCGGGCTGAATAATGCGTATACCCAACAGGTAGAAACCTTTCTCGCCGGATTAAGTCAGCCGTTGTGTCAGCGTATTGTTCCGGATAAAGCAACCCAATGTTCCCGAAATTGAACTATCGGAATCACGCACGGAAGTCTATGGTTTGACTATGCTAAATGCTTAAAGTTGAGTTATTACCGGCGTACCTGTCGTGAATGATACGCCCATCATTCATCGTAGAAAGGGAACAAACCATGACCAAGTTGCTTGTACTGTATTATTCCATGTATGGCCATATTGAAACGATGGCCAACAGTGTGGTCGAAGGCGCACGAGAAGTGGATGGCGTCGAAGTCACACTCAAACGGGTTCCTGAAACGATGGACCCGGCTATCTTTGCCTCGGCCGGCGGTAAAGCCAGCCAAATACCGGTCGCCACACCGGCGGAGCTGGCCGACTATGATGCCATTATTTTTGGGGTACCCACCCGCTTTGGCAATATGGCCGGACAA
Organism: Tolumonas sp.; assembly: GCA_028683735.1. Lineage (GTDB taxonomy): Bacteria > Pseudomonadota > Gammaproteobacteria > Enterobacterales > Aeromonadaceae > Tolumonas. The sequence continues at coordinate 7,689 of JAQUHG010000031.1, forward strand.
ATGCGCACTTTTCTCGATCAAACCGGCGGCTTATGGGCCAAAGGGGCATTGTTTGGCAAAGTCGCCAGTGTATTCAGTTCGACCGGTGTCGGTGGCGGACAAGAGATGACAATTACCTCGACTTGGACGACACTCGCTCATCACGGCATGGTGATTGTACCGATTGGTTATGGCGCCAGTGAACTGTTTGATATCAGCCATGTCAGCGGTGGTACACCGTATGGTGCCACTACCATCGCTGGGGGGGATGGTTCTCGGCAGCCGGATGCCCGTGAACTGGCGATTGCCCGTTTTCAGGGTAAACATGTCGCCACCGTCGCAGCAAAACTAAAAGGCTAACACGTTTCATTGGCCCATAAAAAAGCGGAGACCACATGGCCTCCGCTTTTTTACTGCCGCTTAACGTGAGCGTTTGACTTTGAATTTGCTGATCAGTTGATTCAATTGAGATGCTTGCGCGGTTAACTTGTGAAAGGTTAATCACGAGAAGATAATTTCTGGTAAGTAAGATTTTGCGGAAAGCAGAAAAAATAAAAGGGCGACCTAAGTCACCCCTCTGAAAGTCTTGGTTGCCCAAGCCTGCGACGATATGGCATCGTCTTATCTCATCCTTGAAGGCCCTTCCCGATCCATCGGGACATCCTTTTAAGCATCCTGCGTAACAAATAATCCTTACTTGTTACTTTCTTCAATCCGTGAAGACATCCTGATAACCACATCCTGTGGTGCATCCTTCTGCCGTCCTGGCTTGCCACTCATCCTGAGCAACAATGACTTCGTCCTGAAGTATCCTGTGTCATCCTGACTGCTACTCATCCTGAGTAACAAGACCTCATCCTGAGGTATCCTTTGTCATCCTGACTGTTACTCGTCCTGAGTAACAACACCTCAATCCTGAGGTAAATCCGTTTTGTCATCCTGACAAAGCTTCTCAACCTTGAGAAACCGCAGCGCGTCCTGCAGGAGTAATACTAAGGATTTGTAGCTTTCCTACAAGTAGCCTAAATATGCTAATTTTCCAAAATTTTATGCAAATATTTATTAATTCTTTATTTATCAACAAATTAACCAATATACATTCTTATTGGCTGGCATGAAGAAGCGTCTTGGCTCACAGTAACTATGGCAAATATCCTACACGTCTGTAAGCCATCGATAGGAATGAGATAAGAAGGATGTGGTGAAAAATAGCAGAAACCGCCGCCAGAGGAGAGAAAAATGGCGGCGGAATACCGATTAACGCACAGAACGTGCGCGCATCTCGAAAATCATCTTTTCAGCGGTGCAGGTAAATTGCAGCGAAGTATTCAGCACAACACCACCTTCCACTTTTTGCAGTTCACTGCTGACTTTCACATCGGCACACGCCTGTTTCGCCACGTCGATGTAACGCGCCTGACGCGCCAGTGCATCAGCTTCGTCATCACCCTCAACCGGGATCACGACCACATCGTCACCTTCGTGAATGATGGTACCCACTTCGGCCAGACAGCCACAGGCTTCACACACTTCTTCTTTATGTTCTACTGCCATGTTCAGCTCCTTAAATAAACCCATTTGGCTGCACTTAAGCATACAGCCCTCACAAGATGATCTCAGTCTAGCAGCATCTGCCAAAGCAAATGCCGCCGTCAGATCAATTTGATGCAGAATTTATACTGGTATCTGCTAACGCCAGCATGAAGGCATATTCCTGCGCAATATCGAGGAAATAACGGTAACGCCCGGATTTTCCACCGTGCCCTGCATCCATATCCATACTCAGCAACAGCAAATTGTCGTCGGTTTTGTTCGCCCGCAGTTTGGCGACCCATTTTGCCGGTTCCCAATATTGCACCTGTGAATCGTGTAATCCGCTCACTACCAGCATATGCGGATAAGCCTGCGCTTTTACCTGATCGTATGGACTGTAGGCTTTGATGTAGTCGTAAACCGCGGGTTCGCGCGGGTCACCCCATTCATCATATTCACCGGTGGTTAACGGAATAGATTCATCCAGCATGGAAGTCAGTGTATCCACAAAGGGCACCACGGCGACGACCCCCAGATAACGCTGCGGCGCCATATTCACCACCGCACCCATTAATAACCCACCCGCGCTGCCGCCAGAGGCGAAGACCCGCGCCGGATCGCCGTACCCTGCCGCCAGAATGCCCTCAGTCGCATCAATGAAATCGGTAAAACTATTCATTTTTTGCAACTGGCGACCTTGTTCATACCAGTGCCGGCCCAGCTCTTCACCACCGCGCACATGCGCAATCGCAAAGATAAAACCACGATCCAGCAGGCTTAAGCGGGAAGAGGCGAAATAAGGCTCTTCGCTCATGCCATAGGCACCGTAACCGTAGACCAGCAATGGGTTTTGCCCCGGCTGATAGCTGTCTTTTCGATAAACCAGTGACACCGGAATTTGCGTACCGTCGCGAGCGGCAACCCACAGTCGCTGGCTTTGATACTGCTCCGGTTTGAAATCACCCAGCACCGGCTGGCGCTTCAGCATCTTGCGTTCGCCGCTGACAATATCCAGCGCATAGTGCGTGGTCGGTGTGGTTAACGAGGCATAGCCATACCGGAATTCCGGATTATCCGGATCGGGATTGGTGCCCAGCCACAACACATAGGCCGGATCATCGACCGCGATAGTGCGCACTTCCTGCCCCTGCAGATCAAGCTGACGTAAGCGGGTTAAGCCGGCATCACGCTCTTCGACAAATAAGGCGTTACGGAACAGTACAAAATCTTGCAACAGAATATGTTCACGCACCGGCAACAGCGCCTGCCAATGTTGTTCGGCCCCATCATCCGCCAGATAGAGCGCGAAATTACGCCCTTCGCGGTTGGAGCGGATATAAAACTGCTGCTGGAAATGATCGAGGCTGTATTCATGACCGCGACGACGCGCCAAAAACAGCGTAGGCGAGCTGTGCGGTATTTTCAGCGGTAGCAGATGCACTTCGGTGCTCATGGTGCTGGATAGCGAGATCAGCAGATATTCTTCGGAACGGCTGTGGCTGATATGCAGATAATAAGTGTTGTCGGCCTCTTCATACACCAAGCGGTCTTGTGCCGATTCGGCCCCCAAGGTGTGGTAATAGACCTGATACGGCAGCAGCGTTTCACTGTCTAACCGCACATAGAAGAAACCGGCGCTGTCGGCGCTCCACACCACATCACCGGAAGTGTTTTCCACCAGATCAGGCAGCCAGTCACCGGTTTGCAGATTCCGCACGCGGATCTGATATTGCCGCCGCGAGACATAATCTTCGCTACAAGCCATCCAGTGATTGCTGGGGCTGATTTCCAACGCGCCCAGATTGTAAAAATCACTGTCGCCAGCCCGTTGGTTGCCATCCAACAATAATTCAGTAGGTGCATCGGGGCGTGCGGCCAGACGTTCATACAGCGGATATTCCTGTTCCGGCAAATAACGGCTGCGATACCAATACCCTTTCAGGTAATACGGCACCGAGCTGTCATCGGGCAGCTGGCGATCGACCATTTCCTGATAGAGCGTCTTTTGCAGTGCTTCGGTCGGCCGCAACATGGCCTCGGTATAACCATTTTCGGCCTGCAGATAATCCAGCACCGCCGGATCACTGCGCGTGTCATCACGCAACCAGTAGTAAGGGTCGATGCGTTCATCACCATGATAAGTCAGGGAATGCGGGTGAACGGCGGCAATCGGGGGCAAAATCGAGTTCATACTACGCCTCTTATCCTGTTGAAATGCAGTGACTATATGCAAAAGCATATCACAGCAAACCCCAATGGCATCCGACGCGCTTAACAGGATGATAACAAAGTAAGATTTTGCTAAAAGAAAAGCCGCATGCCAGCGTCAGATGTTTTATCCTTGTAGCCCTGTGTGAACTAAGCTGAATAAGACGCCGTCCTGTATTTTCTTATTCAGCGACCCGGGAGGTGGTGGCCATCTATGAAACGTATTTTGATTATCTTCGCGCATCCGGGCTATCACCGCTCACATGCCAACCGAGCCATGTTGAAAGGCCTGAAAGGGCTGGAAGACGTCAAAGTACATGATTTATATCAACATTACCCCAACATGTTTATTGACGTCGCCCGTGAACAACGCATGCTGCGCGATTACGATATTATTATTTTTCAGCATCCGTTTTATTGGTATTCCTGCCCCGCTATTTTAAAAGAGTGGATGGATCAGGTGCTGGAATATGGTTACGCCTTTGGTCCGGAAGGGAATGCGCTAAAACATAAATACCTGATGTCTGCCGTGACCACTGGCGGGAGTGCCGTTTCCTATTCCACAACGGGGCACAACCATCATCCAATCACCGACTATCTGTTACCGTTTCAACAAAGTGGTCTGATGTGTGGCATGCGCTGGCTGCCACCGTTTGTGGTGTATGGCTATCACAGTGTTGCCGATCCGGAATATCTGAAAATGAAAGGTCAGCAATATCGTCGCCTGCTGACCGCGCTACGCGATGAAGAACTCACGCCGCAGCAACTGCATAATGCGACTTATCTGACTGACCTGCTTAAGGAGCTGTGATGGAGCAAAGTCTGCTGTTTAATGCAGCCATCTTTCTGACCGCAGCCGTGGTTTCCGTGCCGGTAGCCCGCCGTTTAGGTTTAGGTTCTGTGCTGGGCTATCTGCTGGCCGGTGTGCTCATCGGCCCTTATTTGTTTAATTTTGTTGGCGCCAACGACAGCGTCATGCACATTGCAGAATTTGGTGTGGTACTGATGCTGTTTCTGATCGGGCTGGAACTCAAACCCGCTCTGTTATGGCAGTTGAAAGGGCCCATCATTGGCATTGGTGGTAGTCAGGTGTTATTCACCAGCATCGCCTTCTCATTGATTGCACTGGTGTTTGATCTGCGCTGGCAACAGGCGATTGCTATTGGCATGATCCTAGCGCTTTCATCGACCGCAATTGTGCTGCAAAGCCTCACCGAGCGGCGCATGCTAAAAAGTGAAGCCGGACAAACCAGTTTCTCCGTGCTGCTGTTTCAAGATATTGCCGTCATTCCCATGCTCGCGATCTTACCCTTACTCGCACCCGGCTTGAAATTTGTACCGGAACCATCAGCACTGAGTGGATGGCAAAATGGCTTACTCATCGCACTGGTGATCTCTGGCATCGTGCTCGGTGGGCATTACCTGATGCGCCCCGTTTTCCGCTTTATTGCACAATCCGGCCTGCGGGAGATTTTTGTCGCAGCGGCTTTATTGCTGGTCATTTTGACTGCACTTGCCACCGAATCAGTCGGATTATCTCCAGCACTCGGTACTTTTTTAGCGGGGGTGGTGTTAGCTGAAAGTGAATACCGACATGAATTGGAAGCGAATATTGAGCCATTTAAAGGGTTGTTACTGGGGCTGTTTTTTATCTCGGTGGGCGCAGGCATCAACTTCTCGCTGCTGGCAGAACACCCCTTCGTAATCATTGGCTTATTGCTCTTATTACAGACGGTGAAATTCCTCATTCTGCAAAGCGTTGGCGGGTTAGCTCACATGACCCGGGGACATCGCTGGTCATTCGCCTTTGCACTGGCACAGGGCAGTGAGTTTGCTTTTGTCTTGTTCTCTTTCGCCCAGCAACTGAAATTATTCGATAGCAAACTCACCTCACTATTGACGCTGACCGTCGCATTATCCATGGCCTGTACGCCATTATTACTGATCCTGAATAGCCGCTTGCAACTGAAATGGTTGCAACAGGCAGATCAACAGCGCGAAGCCGACCCAATTGATGAACAAGATAACCCGGTGATCATCGTCGGATTTGGTCGTTTCGGTCAGGTGATTGGCCGTCTGCTGCATGCGCACGGCATCGGTACCACGGTGTTGGATAATGATGTCGCCCATATCGATATGCTGCGGAAATACGGCTACAAAGTATTCTACGGTGATGCTGACCGCATCGATTTACTCCAGGCGGCTGGTGCGGATAAAGCCAAACTGCTGATTATTGCCGTGAGTAATCAGGCGAAATCAATCGCGCTCTGTGAGCTGGCACACCGCCATTTTCCGCAATTAAAAATTCTGGTTCGTGCGGTCGATCGCGCGCATGCACATCAGTTGCTGCAATTAGGTGTCGAATTGATCTATCGTGAAACAGTAGGCTCTGCGGTTGATCTGGGTGTTTCTGCACTACGTCAGCTAGGTATTCGAGGAAATTTAGCATGGCGTGCCGGACAAACGTTTAAAGAACACGATGAAAAACTATTACGCGAACAGACCGCATTCCTCGACGACGAAAAAATGTATATCACCAAGAGCGTGCAATACCGTCACCTGCTGGCGGAAATGCTGAAAGCGACTCAGGAAGATCGCCACAGCGAATTGATGCACGCCTGGGAACATATGGACGACGAGGATGCGGATGATGATCATGAGGGCACACACTAAGCCCGGGAGGATTTATGAACCAAGACTATACCTATCAGCATGTTTTAGTGGCACTGGATATTAACGACGACTTCCAGCCGATTCTGAGCAAAGCTATTGCACTGGCGCGTCGCAATAACGCCAAACTGTCGGTGCTGCACGTGGATATCAATCTGCGTGATCTGTACACCGAGATGGTTGATATCGACGTCGAACGTGTACAGCGCAAAGTGCTGGCCGATACCAAAAACAAACTGGACACCATTCTGGCCGGCATCGATTATCCGTTAGAGCGCAGCATGGTGATGTGTGGCGATTTGGTGGAAGAAGTGAACCAGGTTGTTGAAGCTCAAGGTGTTGATTTGCTGGTTTGTGGCCATCATCAATCGTTCTGGAACCTGCTGGCCTCGGCTGCCCGGCAATTAATGAACTCCGTGACCTGCGATCTGTTGATCGTGCCATTTAGCGGTCGTAAATAAAAAATTCTGTCAGTGATGTCTGCACAGGCATCACTATTTTTATACCTGTATCAAATTTTTTCTTTCATCCCTTGCTGAAAACACAAAATTTCAACATTTGTGTCTACACTAAAAATGATTTTTCATTAAGGAGACTCGACATGACAGGGTATCACGCCGGTTTAGATGACGAAGATGAAGATTTTGGGGATGGTCCGGAAGACGATGAAGGTTATGAACCGGACTGGGACGACGAAGATGACGAGTGGAACGAAGGCGAAGATGACTTCGACCTCGATCCCGATGATGAAGAAGAGTAAATTCGCTTAACGCCAGCAGCCCTGCTGGCGTTGTTTTTTGCACAGCACTGAACTTTCGGCAGCAGCTGTTATACCATGACCGCATTACTTATTGCGTCTGACGCGATGACACGCCGATATCAGGAACAACCGCATGTCTGAATCTCATTTCGATACTGAAGATTTTCGTATCCCCGTCACCGTGCTGACCGGTTTTCTCGGCAGCGGTAAAACCACTCTGTTGAACTACTGGGTCAAACAGCCAGAAATGGCCAATTGCGCGGTATTAATTAATGAATTCGGCGCAGTCGGCCTCGACCATCATCTGGTAGAAAAACTGGATGATAATGTGGTGATGCTGGAATCCGGCTGTGTCTGCTGCACAGTACAAGGCGATCTGGTCAATGCGCTGCGTGATCTGTTTATGCGCGCCATGCGCCGTGAAATCAAACCCTTCCAGCGCGTATTGATAGAAACCACGGGGTTGGCTGATCCCGGCCCGGTGTTATTCACCCTGCGCAACGATCCGTTTTTTGCCCAACGTTATCGTTTCGACGGTACGGTTACTGTCGTCGATGTCTGCCATATCGAACAACAACTGACCCAACAATATGAAGCGGTAAAACAAGTGGCACTGGCGGACATGCTGGTGTTAAGTAAAAGCGATCTGGCTGATTTTGGTGTGTTGCCGGGTGTTGAAGCATTGCTGCAACGTATCAACCCGATGGCAGCACGGCATATCGCCATCAAAGGTCAATTATCCCCCGCCGTGCTTGAGCAAAACGGCCCGTTTGGTAGTGGTTCACAACGCAGCACGCAGGAGATCCGCCAGTGGTTGCAAGGTGCTATTACCGAGTTAGGCTTGGCATCACCAATGAAACCAGCCGTTGCTTCGCATTCCCCGTTAGTGGCCAATGCCCCGCTCAGCAGCGCACACAGTAACGTGGAAGCCTTCTGCCTGCGTTACACAAAGCCCATGCCCACGGCTCGTTTCCTCGATGGTTTACGCATGGTGCAGATGCGTTACCCGGAACGGCTATTACGCTTTAAAGCGATCCTCTGGCTGGAAGAACAACAGCAGCCGGTCGTGGTGCATGGCGTGCATGACCAGCTGTATCCGATCATGAATTTGCCAGAATGGCCAACCGGTGAACCAGTCAGTGAACTAGTTTTTATCATGAAACAGACCGATCGGCGGGAAGTCGAAGAAATGTTGCAAGAAGAGTTTTTCCCTAAATATCCCAGATTCCAATATGAATAACAGCAGAACATGCTAACCGAGGAGGCATGTGACAATCTGATACAAACTGAAGGGTTGCATTTCGGCTTATGCCGGGGTATTTCTGTTGCCTCTTTGTGATCAAGATCAATTTTTGCAACATAATCGACGTTAGAACACTGACGTCAGGGAGCACATATGATCCGTAAAAATCCGTCAGGCCATCTGCCTGTTATTGCCGAATCAGCTTATGTCGATTCAACCGCGATCATCTGCGGTAAAGTCATCATTAAAGAAAATGTGTTTGTCGGCCCTTATGCCGTGATCAGAGCCGATGAAGTCGACGCCAATGGTGAAATGGAACCGATTGTGATCGGTGCTAATTCGAACATTCAAGACGGTGTTGTCATTCACTCTAAATCGGGTGCTGCCGTCACGATTGGCGAATATACATCGATTGCCCATCGCTCTATCGTGCACGGCCCTTGCACCGTTGGAAATCGCGTATTTATCGGTTTTAACACCGTGCTGTTTAATTGTGAAGTCGGTGATGGCGCCGTGATCCGCCATAACTCGGTGGTTGATGGTCAGGATCTGCCAGCAGAATTTTATGTGCCATCCAGCACTCGTATTTGCCCGGAAAGCGACTTGAGCGAAATTCCACGCGTCACCGTGGCAGCCACCGAATTTTCCGAAGACGTGGCGCATACCAATATTGACTTGGTGAAAGGTTATAAAGCGTTGCAGAACGAGTTTTGATTTAGTTCTATAGCATTGAAATGAAATCCGTCTAAATTAACAATGGGTCTCATTTCAATAGCTATTCGTTAGTATTCTTATCACAACCAAGATACTCTTTATTTCCATTATCATAATCAAAAAACAAACAAGAGGTATCATTTTTTAAATATACATCTTCTTGATTTAACGAATATAGACCTACTCCATTTTTCTGTCTTCTCGTGACAGTAAAAAGCCGGTTTGAATAATTTATACATTTTTCATTGTTTTTTATTTGTTTTAGCAAGCATAATTGTACATAATCTTCATCGCTCTTGCCTTCAAATTCATTCTTAACAAATAAAATATATTTTCCATTGTTCAGCACATTCGTTTTATTCAGAATTAATTTTTTATTTTTCAACCAGAACTGAATAGCGCCTACCAT
>JAQUHG010000274.1 GCA_028683735.1 Tolumonas sp.
GTGATCAGTTCCTTTTTTTCCAGACGATCGAGCATTCGGGTGACGGCACCACCATCAACACCCAATGATTTACAGATGTCGGAAGGGCGGTTGATATTAAAAAAATGCATTTTGAACAGGGCTTTAGCTTGCGCTGCCGTGATGTCTTCTTCCGCGAGGTGCTGATCTAACAGACGATCTTTGAGCAGGTTGGTATTGCCTAACAGAAAACTCACGTTTTCTGCCAGATTTATGATTTCGAATGAGGAGTTATTTTGCTTAGACATATATTGACTTGTCATTAATTGACTATGCAATTAATTATGCGCGCGTGTTTAAAATCCGACAAGCCCTAAAGTGGAATAATTTATATCAGTTAAAAAACACTCAGTTCCCGGAGACGGGAAGGGCATGGGTTTGACCCCAATGACGGTATTTTCCGGGCGGAACACCGATCAATTGTTTCATATGCTTACTGAGGTGGCTCACGCTGGCGAAGCCATTTTGCAAGGCTATGGCGAGTAAATCGTCATTGGTATGTTGTAACTGTTCACGTGCGCGTTCTATGCGTCGGCGTAATACCCAATTGTGCGGCGGCATACCGAAACTTATCTTAAACATATGAGCAAAATGATATTCGGAAAGGTGAAGTTGCCCGGCCATGGCTGATAGCGTCATATTTTCCGCCAGATGAGTTTCTATCCAGTCACGAATGGTCGTTCGCTGCACAGGCGATAACCCACCTTTGATGGCAGGCAACTGCACTCGCTGAGTTTGTGTCTGCAACAGATGCAGCAACACACCATGGCTTAATGCGTTGGCAGACAAGCAGGCTACTGGGTCACTCCAGTCATATTGCACCAAACGTAAACACGTTGCAGTTAGCCAGGCATCATCCATGTAAGTCCGATCGGCTAAAGAAAATAACCGTGGTTCGGCATCTAATATCTGTACGACTTGCCGGGCAAATAACTCTGGCGGCATATACAAATGCAAGAAGCGAATTTCACCGCCAATTTCCCAATACGATTCATGCTCTGCTGGTAATAAACACAATTTTCCGGGAGCACCCCATTTGTCGGGTTGGTCGCGTCGCCGAACTTTTTCACCGCCTGAAAGATAAAGGGAAAGCGTATGGTGACCAGGGCGAGAATAAGCGGTGTCATTCAGCAATTGCCGATGCCAGGTAGCCGCGCTGAAACCATCGCCCAGCGGGGAGTGGCGCTTCAACGTGGCATGTGCTTCGGTCAGCACATCGACAACATGCATTTGTGCGGTTGGCATAACCATCCTTACTACTCATTCACCTTTGAGTGTATCTATTATCGCGTTAAACAAAAGTGCTCTTCGTAAATAACCGCAAGAACAGACAATCCGTTTTGCCCGACAACCATCATGATAGTGAGCAGAATAGAAACGGAGGTTTTATGAATATTCTGCTGTATATCACGACCGTACTGATTTGGGGAACCACGTGGCTGGCATTGAAATGGCAGCTTGGCGTCACCGCGATCCCATTTTCCATCGCCGGACGTTTCCTGCTGGCGGCGTTTATCATGCTGACTTATCTGTTATTACGAAAGAAACTGACCGTTCCGAAGGGGGAGGTGCTTTATCTGATTTTACTGCAAGGCCTGTTCTTGTTTTGCTGTAACTTTCTCTGTTTTTATACCGCCAGTGCCTGGATACCCAGCGGATTGATCGCGGTAATCTTTTCCACTTCAACGCTTTGGAATGCACTGAGTGCCCGGTTCATCTTTCATAAACAGATCCAGCCGAAAGTTTGGCAAGGTGGTGGGTTAGGGCTGGTAGGATTATTGTTTTTATTCTGGCCGGAAATCTCTGCACATTCAGCCTCAATCAACGTCTTGAAAGGCCTGGGTTTAGCGTTGTTGGGCACCCTGTTTTTCTCATCCGGCAATCTTATTTCCGCACGACTGCAAACGTTAGGTGCTACACCATTGCAGACCAACGGCTGGGCCATGTTATGCGGAGCCTCTGTTTTGCTGGTGGGCAGCCTGTTTTCCGGTTTGAGTTGGCAAATTGATCCCAGCCCACGTTATTGGGGCGCCTTGGTTTATCTGGCTTTCTTCGGTTCTGTGATTGGTTTTACTGCCTATCTGATGCTGGTGGGGCGCATCGGCGCAGAACGTGCAGCCTACAGCACCGTGTTATTCCCGATAGTGGCCTTAAATTTATCGGTTTGGTTTGAAGGTTATCACTGGTCACTGTCCGGTTTATTCGGGTTGGGTTTGGTTATCGCAGGGAATATTCTGGTTTTTTACCGCCCAGCAAGTAAGAGCCGTGATGCTATCGGTGTATTGAAGACGAACACATAATATTCATCATCTCAATTGTTATGTTAAATGACGTATGGGTTTGAACAGAGGTTGTATTGCGCACTAATGTGATAATGAATCTATTGGTCGGGCATTAAGCTCATAGCGTTTGTGTCATAGGCTAAACGCCACCAAGGAACGAAACAAATGTATTGGCTCCTTGGTGGCATCAAAAGAGATCAAATGAAGCTGGTTACAATACCGCAGAAATAAAACTTTGTAGTTCCGGCGTCTTGGGCTTACTGAACAGCTCGCGGCTAGGGCCGCTTTCCCACACTTTGCCCTGATGCATAAATACAATCCGGTCGCCGACATCGCGGGCAAAATTCATTTCATGCGTGACCAGAATCAGCGTCATGCCTTCGGCTTTTAACTGCTCTAATACCTTCAGCACTTCACCAACTAATTCCGGATCAAGCGCCGATGTGATTTCGTCGCAAAGTAACACTTTCGGGGTCATGGCTAAAGAACGGGCAATGGCGACGCGTTGTTGCTGACCACCGGACAGATTTCCCGGGAATTGATTGGCTTTATCGGCCAGCCCTACTTTTTCCAGCATATTCTCGGCAAGTTCACGGCATTCCTGCCGGCTTTTCTTTAACACCAGCCGGGGGGCCAACATAACGTTTTCCAGAACAGTCATATGTGGGAATAGATTAAAACTCTGAAATACCATGCCGACTGAGAGACTCAATTCCCGCAGATGATTCTCATCATCGGAAACAGCTTGTCGATCGACAATGATGGCGCCATCATCAAATTTCTCCAACCCGTTAATGCAACGCAAGAGTGTGCTTTTCCCTGAGCCACTACGACCAATGATGGAGATCACTTCACCAGCGGCAATTTTCAGGTCAATACCTTTTAATACATGGTGTGAACCATAATATTTATGAACGTTTTCAATGCTTACTAGAGACATTTAGTTTTCTCTCCAGAAATTGACTAAACAGAGACAAGGGATAGCAGATCATGAAATAGATCAGTGCGACCCAGGCAAATACTTTGAATGGCTGGAAGGTAGCATTATTCAACATCGTGCCAGCTTTGGTTAACTCAACAAACCCAATGATGGATGTCAGCGCGGTACCTTTCACGACCTGTACTGAAAAACCCACGGTAGGTGGAATGGCAATACGAAGTGCTTGCGGCAGAATGACATGACGCATGGTCTGGAAAAACGTGAGCCCCAGACAACGTGATGCCTCCCATTGACCTTTCGGTAATGATTCGATGCAGCCGCACCAGATATCACACAAAAAGGCACTACTGAACATGACGAGCGCGATAGTAGCGGCTGTCCAGGCGTTCACATCGATCCCGACCAGTGAGAGACCAAAAAATGCCAGAAACAGCTGCATCAGCAGAGGTGTGCCCTGAAACAGTTCGGTGTAGCCTCGCACCAGCCAAATCAACGCCTTCCGACGCGATGTGCGCATAAACGTCAGCAATAAACCGATGATGGCGCCGCCAACAAACGCGATCAGTGATAACAGTAGAGTCCAGCGTGCTGCCAGTAAGAGATTCCGGAAAATATCCCAGTCTGTAAATTGCATCATCGTGGCTGACTCCTGAATACATAGCGGGCTAATAAAGCAAATCCGCGTCGCATTAATACCGCCAGAAGCAAATAAAGCAGTGCGGTCAGTAAATAAGATTCAAAGCTGAGAAAGCTACGCGACTGAATAAAATTCGCCGAGAAGGTGAGTTCCTCAACTGAGATCTGCGATATGACCGAAGAG
>JAQUHG010000032.1 GCA_028683735.1 Tolumonas sp.
CATCGTAACGTGGTGCATGAGTTTCATGCATCATTGGACGCATTGGACGTTCAACAGCTTTCTGTGAATTTTTAACCAGAGTAATATCTGGTTTACGTTCATTGCCGATACCAGTTGCAACGACAGTCACACGCAATTCATCTTCCAGCGATGGATCGATAACCGCACCAACAACCACAGTTGCATTTTCAGAAGCAAATGCTTTAACTGCGTTACCCACAGTTTCAAACTCTTCCATGGTGACATCAAGACCAGCCGTGATGTTAACCAAAATACCTTTAGCACCAGCCAAATCGATATCTTCCAGTAGTGGGCTGGAGATCGCTTTTTCAGCCGCTTCTTCTGCACGATCATCACCACGCGCAGAACCGGTACCCATCATCGCAGTACCCATTTCGCGCATTACGGTACGCACGTCTGCAAAGTCAACGTTGATCAAACCAGGACGAGTGATCAATTCAGCAATACCTTGTACTGCACCTAGCAATACGTTGTTTGCAGCTTTGAATGCATCCAACAGGCTGACACCACGGCCCAATACTTTCAGTAGTTTATCGTTAGGAATAGTGATCAATGAGTCAACATGCTTTGACAATTCATCGATACCTTGCAGCGCATAACTCATGCGCTTTTTGCCTTCAAAATTGAAAGGCTTGGTTACCACGGCAACAGTCAGAATACCCAGCTCTTTCGCCACTTCGGCAATGACCGGCGCAGCACCAGTACCTGTACCACCGCCCATACCAGCAGCGATAAAGACCATGTCAGAGCCTGTCAGCATTTGACGGATTTCATCACGATTTTCCAGTGCAGCTTCACGACCTACATCTGGATTAGCGCCGGCACCCAACCCTTTGGTGATATTCGCACCAATCTGAATTGTGGTTTCAGCACCTGAATTACGTAATGCTTGTGCATCAGTATTGACAGCAACAAAGTGAACACCTTCGATGTTTTCACGCAGCATATGCTCTACTGCATTACCGCCACCGCCACCGATGCCGATTACTTTAATAAGTGCATCATCACCCTGACTGCCAACCGGTTCAAATGTAAACATGATTATCTCTCCGCCTTGGTTTTGCCTTCGCAAAAACTAGAATTCGCCTTTTAACCAATTAGTGACACGTTTGAACCAACCAGTCACACTGGCTTTTTCACGTACATCCACCACGGTTTGTCCTTGATGCAATTTACCGTATTGCAATAACCCCACTGCAGTTGCATAAGCAGGTGCTTCTACATAATCAGTGAGGCCTCTAATATTGGTCGGATGGCCGATCCGTACCTGGCATTGGAATACCTGTTCGGCACACTCGACAATTCCTTCTATCTCAGCTGCGCCGCCAGTTAAAACCACACCGGCAGCCAGTTGATGTTTCACGCCCTGTGATCGGAGATCTGACTGGACGCGCATAATTTCATCATGAACCATACCCAACAATTCGCTGTAACGCGGTTCAATGACCTCTGCCAGTGTTTGTCGCTGTAAGCTACGCGCTGGACGACCACCAACACTCGGTACTTCAATCGTATCTTCTTTGCTGACTAAACGGCCTAAAGCACAACCGTAGCGCATTTTGATTGCTTCGGCATCGACCGGAGGCGTACCAAATGCGTAAGCAATATCACTTGTGACTGCTTGGCCAGCGTAAGGTATTACCTTACTGTAACGTAACGCACCGCCAGTAAAGATGGCCATATCCATGGTACCGCCACCAATATCAACAACGCAGACACCTAATTCTTTTTCATCATCAGTCAACACGGCATAGCTAGAGGCCAGTGCCGAGAAAATGATTTGATCCACTTTCAATCCGACTCGTTCCACACATTTTTCAATGTTTCGGGCCATATCATTATGGCAAGTGATCAGATGAACTTTGGCTCCCATCCGCACACCGGACAGACCAATTGGATTTTTGATCCCTTCCTGATAATCGATGGAATATTCTTGCGGGATGACATGCAATACCCGGTGTTCTTCCGGTAAACGAACAGACTTAGCCGTGTGAATAACATTATCCACATCGTCCTGTGTTACCTCTTCATCAGAGATGGGCACAATGCCTTTTTCGTTACGACATTCAATATGTTTTCCGGAAATACCAAGGAAGACCGAAGAAATATGGCACTGTGCCATCATTTCAGCTTCTTCTACCGCACGCTGCAATGATTTAACGACGGATTCCAGATCGTTGACACCGCCTTTGTCCATACCTTTGGCAGCATGGGTACCCAGACCAACAATATTGACCTCTCCATCAGGCAACACTTCACCAACCAAAACCGCAATTTTGGTTGTACCTATATCAAGCCCGACTATTAGATTTCTGTCTGGGGTTTTGGTCATCACCACTCCCTTCTTGTTGTTTCCATCTGACGGCTATCCCCGTGTCATAGCGAAGATCGAGATAATCAATCAGTTCCCTATTTTCCAACTTTGGATAAACATCAATAAACTGTTGTAATTTAACTAGCATGTCATTCCGGCCAAGAATCAACTTCGGTCCGGAAGCCAACTGAATTTCCCACGAATGACGATTGGTCATATGTACCGACGCTACGTGGTATCCGTTTAATGCCAGTAATCGTTCAAACTGCTGGTATTGCTCCCAAACTTTACCAGCCATTTCATCCGGGCCGGAAAGTTGCACCAACGGTTTCTTTAATCTGTCTCGCGGCGCCTGAAATATCGTGCCACGAATACTAAGCAACCGGTCGTTTCCCCATAATGCACAGGGAGTTTGCTCAACGACATAAACATACAGTAGTGCGGGCCAGCGCTTACGAATCGAAGACTGATAAACCCACGGTAACGCTTCAACCTCTTTTTGCAGCTGATTAACATCCAGCTTAAAAAAGTTGTTGGTCTGGGGATTTTCTGCCAGCACCTTACGGACTTCCTCCGTGCTGACATACGCCAGATCACCCTGTACTACTAATCCGCTCACTGGAATTTTGTCTTCATCAAACAACCAGCGGCGAATGTCTGTGGCCGTTGACCAAAGCCCGGCAACAACCGAAACAAAAAACACAAACCCGAATATAAATTCGCCACGGGTACGAGTTGTCGTTTCCGCAATTTGCCTGCGGCTTTCAACCGGCGCTGGATCCTGCTCATCGGAAGCTAATCGCGCCTGTCGCACATTTTCACCTTAACCAATATTCACATTCAGGTTGACGCGACATTATAGCGAGACGCCAAGATCGGTCAAAACTGTTTGGGACTTATTCAGCCCCGTTTTTATCATTTGCTACGATTAATTTGTTGTTTTCATCGCATTAATGTTCAGTTTGAGCTCAGCCAGCTTACGAGACAGCTGTCCAACGTTACCAGCACCCTGCGTCAAGACGACATCACCATCCTTTAATACCTCAGCCAACACTGCAGGAACCTCATTCGGTGTTGCCACAAAAATAGGATCCAGCGCACCACGTTGACGGATAGAACGGCACAGACTGCGCCCATCAGCGCCTGGGATTACTTCTTCACCAGCGGCATAAACATCCAGCATGATCAGCACATCAACTTTGGATAGTACTTCTGCAAAATCATCATACAAATCACGGGTACGCGTATAACGGTGCGGTTGAAAAACCAAAACCAGACGACGATCAGGCCAAGCTGCGCGCGCTGAGGCTAAAGTCGCACGCACTTCGGTCGGGTGATGCCCATAGTCATCAACCAATAACGCAGAACCTGCGCCAGTATCAAATTCACCGTATTGCTGAAAACGACGCCCTACCCCGGCAAATTGGGCTAAAGCATCCACGATAGCATCAGTTGGAATATGATCTTCCAATGCGACTGCGATCGTAGCCGCTGCATTCAAGGCATTATGGCGACCGGGCAAGTTAAGATTGATCGGTAAGATTGTGCCGTTTTGTAACCGAAGCTGAAAGCGTGTTTGACTGCCTTCCTGCACAAACTCTTGTACTTGCACATCCGCATCGTCGCTATAACCGTAAGTGATCGTGGCACGGCCAATTTCTGGCAATAAGCCCCGGATCACTGGGTCATCAATGCACACCACAGCGAGCCCATAAAACGGTAAGTTATGTAAAAACTCGAGGAAGGTGGCGCGGAGTTTCGAGAAATCACCACCATAGGTATCCATATGGTCGGCTTCAATGTTGGTGACGATCGCGACCATCGGTTGCAGATGCAAGAAAGAAGCATCGCTTTCATCGGCTTCAGCAATCAGATAACGGCTGGTACCCAAACGTGCGTTAGTACCGGCACTGTTTAACAAACCACCGATCACAAAAGTAGGATCAGCACCTGCCTGAGCATAGACGCTGGCAATCAAACTGGTAGTGGTGGTTTTGCCATGAGTACCGGCGATAGCAATCCCATGTCGATAACGCATCAGTTCTGCCAACATTTCTGCACGACGCACAACCGGAATCCGCTGTTCACGTGCGGCGATCACCTCAGGGTTGTCGGCATGTATCGCCGTAGAAACAACCACAACGCTCGCACCTTGCACATTTTCAGTTTTATGACCGATTTGAATTTCTGCGCCTAATGATGCCAGATGTTCTGTGACACGATTATTGGCAATATCAGAACCACTGATTTGATAACCTTCATTAGCCAAAACCTCAGCAATACCACCCATACCTGCGCCACCGATCCCAATGAAGTGGATACGACGTACCCGGCGCATTTCCGGGATCATGGTTCTTAATTTGGCTAACTCAACTTTTGTCATTTACGTTCTGATCTCTTATTAAATTAGTGCTTTGCATTCACTCACAACACGGTCAGTTGCATTGAGAATTGCTGCGGCTCGGGAAAGCTGAGCCATTTTTTGTAACTGACGAGGCTCTGATTGCCATTGGGCGATCAAGGTAGCCAGTTTATCAGCTGTCATCTCTTTCTGTGGCATTAATACAGCCGCACCGCGTAATGTCAGGCTTTCCGCATTACGAGTTTGATGATCGTCAACGGCATGCGGTAATGGCACAAAAATCGCGGGGATACCAGCTGCAGCCACTTCTGCGACAGTTAATGCGCCTGCTCGACAAATCAATAAATCAGCCCACTCATAAGCCGCTGACATGTCATTGATAAATTCAGTTACCGTAACAGTTGTAACACCAAGTGATTGATACAAATCGCTGACCAGATTTCCGTTGCCTTTACCACACTGATGACGGATCTCAATATGGTTCAGTTTTGCCAGGGCATTGGGAACAACCTGATTTAAGGCTTTCGCGCCTAAACTACCACCAACGATCAGGATCTTTAATGCTGACCCAGCCTGATAATGTTTTAACGGTTGCTGTGCTAATTGCAGAAACTCATCCCGGACTGGGTTACCCACCACACGCGAACGTTCGGTCAATGGAAACGCACCTTCAAATCCCATCAAAATACGTGTAGCAATTTTAGCTAACAGACGATTAGTTAAACCAGCCGCAGCATTTTGCTCATGCAATACCAGTGGAATACCTAATAATTTGGCAGCAACACCACCCGGCCCCGCAGCATAGCCCCCCATGCCTAACACCACATCAGGTTTAATACGACGCAGGATCATTAGTGCTTGTAAAATCGCTTTAATGATCTGAAAAGGAGCCATCAATTTGCGCACTAATCCATGGTTACGTAAACCACGAATATTAATAAATTCAATGGGAAAACCATGTGCTGGCACTAAATCGGCTTCCATACGATCCGGAGTGCCCAGCCAATGAATTTGCCAATCATCCGCTTGCAGACGATGAGCTACTGCTAACCCAGGGAAGACGTGACCACCAGTGCCACCCGCCATAATTACCATTTTACGACTCATGCGGCCTCCCGCGAGATCACATGACTGGTATCCAGTCGACGTTCAAAATCAATACGTAATAAAATCGCTACCGCCATGGTAATCGCGATCAAACTGGAACCACCGTAACTCACCAACGGCAATGTCAAACCTTTGGTTGGTAACATACCTGCAGCTGCACCCACGTTAACTACTGTTTGGAAACTAAACCAGATCCCGATACCACAAGCCATATAGCCTTCGTAAAACTTACTTCTCAGTAATGCTGTCCGGCCAATTTTCAGTGCTTTCATCGCTAGCAATAATTGCAAAAATAACACGGCTAACACACCAGCATAGCCCAACTCTTCCCCTAATATGGCGAAAACGAAATCGGTATGAGCTTCTGGTAAATAGGATAATTTTTGTACCGAATTACCTAATCCTTGCCCGAATAAACCGCCTCGACCGAATGCCATTAACGATTGCGTTAACTGGTAACCACTACCAAATGGGTCAGCCCAAGGATCTAGAAAAGAGGTTACGCGGCGCATACGATAAGGTTCAAACATGATCAATCCGACTAATGCGGCCAGACCAGCAGCAATGATGGCAATAAACTGAATAACTTTCGCGCCACCAATGAACAATAAACCGAATGTACAGACAAACAATACGACAACCGAGCCAAGATCGGGTTGCAATAGCAGCATAAAGGCCAGCAGGAATACCACCGCCAGCGGTTTAACAAAGCCAATAAAATTACCGCGAACTTCATCACTTCGACGAACTAAATAACTGGCAATAAAAACAATCAGCGCCAACTTAGCTAATTCAGCGGGCTGGATATTAAAAAAACCGAATCCGATCCAACGTTTTGCACCGTTGACGGTGCGACCGACCGCCAGAGTAGCAAACAACAACCCCAGTGCACCGACCAGCAAGCGACCACTCCAGGCTTTCCAGCGTTCAAGGGGCAGATATAATGTAGCGACCCCAATACCCAGACAAATAAAGAGGAAAATCAGATGACGTTTGGTGAAATAAAACATATCACCGCCAGGACCTTCTTTGATGGAAGCCGAAGCAACCATCATCAGACCGATCCCCATCAGTGAGAACATCAGTGCCAATAATCCACGATCATAAAACGATGAACGTTCTGGAACAAACCAGCGCCATATCGCCTGCATCATTGTCCGTAGCAACCGCTTCATAATGCATTCACCAAATCGGCGAAACGCTGACCGCGTTGTTCAAAGTTGCGGAATTGATCAAGACTGGCACAAGCCGGTGCTAAGAGTACCCAATCATCAGCTTTTGCTTGTTCCGCAACATATGCGACCGCCGCATCTAAATCAGCAACGCGGTGGGTGTTATCTGCTAAGTTCATCAAAATATCGGCGTCTTTACCAAAACAGATCATCTGATAAATCTGGCCAGCCAGTAATGGCTGTAATGGAGAAAAGTCTTGCCCTTTTCCCTGTCCACCAGCCAGTAACCACAACCGTCCGCGAACACTTTCACTCACCCCGGCAACAGCTGCCAGCGTAGAACCCACATTGGTTGCTTTGGAGTCATTGATCCAGCGCACACCATTCACTTCACGGACAAATTGGCAACGATGCGCTAAGCCGGTAAATGAGCGTAACACTGCCAACTGCGCATCCTGCGGGATACCAACAGCATCAGCTAATGCCATTGCAGCCAGTGCATTCATCTGATTATGAGCACCGACAATATTGAGATCGGCGACCGGTAAAACAGCCTTTCCCGCCACACTTAACCATAAACCGTCAGGCTGCTGTACACGCCCGTAGACTTCATTATTCAGACCAAAACTCTGCCAAAAAGCTTTTTGCGGAGGTAACGTGGCTACATCATCACGATTAACCACAATATGCTTGGCATGGTTAAAGATACGCTGTTTGGCAGCCAGATAACCGGCCATCCCATCGTAACGATCCAGATGGTCTTCACTTAAATTCAAAATTACGGCGGCAGCCGGCTTCAATGACGAAGTAGTTTCCAGCTGAAAACTGGATAACTCCAGAACATATAAATCGGCCGGTTGTAACAACAGATCCAACGCAGGTGTTCCGATATTGCCACCAACACCGACGTTAAGTCCGGTTTGTTCAGCCATCAAACCGACCAACGTGGTTACCGTGCTTTTACCGTTAGAACCGGTAATTGCCACCACAGGGGCTTTGGCTTCACGAGCAAATAATTCAATGTCGCCAATAATTTCAACGCCTGCAGCGTGCGCCGCCTGTAAAGCAGGTGTGGCTAACGCGACCCCTGGACTGGCAATAATCAAGGATGCAGAGCATAAAATTTCAGGATCCAGCGGTCCGGTGATCAGGTTGCAATCAGCAGGCAGCAGCTCTTTCCCCGGTGGATTTTCACGGGTATCCAGCACCAATGGTGTAATACCGCGCTGACGGAAATAAGTCACACACGAGAGACCTGTTTTTCCTAATCCGATGATGACAACCTGTTTCATCCGTGACTACCTTAGTTTCAGAGTAACCAGACCTAACAACACCAATACCAGCGTGATGATCCAGAAACGAACAATCACCCGAGGTTCCGGCCAGCCTTTTAATTCGTAATGATGATGTATTGGCGCCATACGGAAAATTCGTTGGCCGCGCAATTTATACGAGCCAACCTGCAGGATCACCGACATGGTTTCCATCACAAAAACGCCGCCCATAATGAACAACAAAAATTCCTGACGTACTAACACTGCGATGATGCCTAGAATGGCACCCAGTGCCAGCGAGCCAACATCGCCCATAAACACTTGGGCTGGATAGGTGTTAAACCACAGGAAACCAAGACCGGCACCGATAATAGCGGTACAGATAACCATCAATTCAGATGCATTGGCGACATACGGAATATGTAAGTAATTTGCAAAATTAACGTTACCCGTAGCCCAGGCGATTAAAGCGAAACCAGCGGCCACCATGACGGTTGGCATAATAGCGAGGCCATCTAAGCCATCCGTCAGGTTTACTGCATTAGAAGAGCCTACAATGACAAAATAGGTCATCAGAATGAACAACAAACCAAGTTGCGGCATAATTTCTTTAAAGAATGGCACCACCAATGTGGTTTGTGCGTCACTGGTAGCAGTTGCATACAAGAACACCGCCACAGCCAATGCTGAAGCGGATTGCCAGAAGTATTTCCAGCGCGCAATTAGACCATCCGGGTTTTTACGGATCACTTTGCGGTAGTCATCAATAAAACCGATAGTGCCAAAGCTGACCAGCACAAATAGCACAACCCAAACATAAGGGTTGCTAAGACGGGCCCACAAAATCACCGACAAGAAAATCGACAGCAGGATCATGATCCCGCCCATTGTTGGCGTACCAGCTTTGCTGAAATGTGATTCTGGACCATCGTTACGCACAACCTGCCCGATCTGCAATAATTGCAGACGACGGATCAAGCGAGGCCCCATCCACAGGGCAAAACCAAGCCCAGTCAAGATAGACATAATGGCACGGAAGGTCAGATAAGAGACCACATGAAAAAAGGATAAATGGGGCGTTAACAACTCCGCCAGCCAAACTAACATGCTTGTTCCTCACAAGATTTGACAAAAGCGACTACTTCTTCCATTCGGGCACTGCGCGCACCTTTGGCCAAAATAGTCATAGGTCGATGTTGTTGTATTAACATCTGTAATGCCTGATACAGGCTTTCTTTATCATTAAAATGTTGGCCATCAGCCGCTTCTGCTGCGTGATGCGATAAACTACCCACCGTGAGTACCGCATCCAGTTGCCGCAACCGTGCATGTTCACCGATCTGGCGATGTAAACTAGCCGCATCAGCCCCTAGCTCACCCATATCGCCAAAAGCCAGAACCCGATATCCCGGCATGACGGCTAATGTATCAATAGCAGCCATGACCGATTGCACGCTGGCGTTATAGGTATCATCAATGACTGTTAAGTCATCAGACAGTTTTTGTACACAAAAACGACCTTTCACAGGCCGCATATTAGCCAATCCGGATTTTACCTGAGCCAGAGTTAACCCCAGCGAAGTGGTCACGGCAGCAGCAGCCAGTGCATTACTGATATTGTGTAAACCCGGAATAGGTAGCTGAATATCAATGCTTCCTTGCGGAGCAAGCAGCGTGAAACTGGCAATGCCTTGTTCATCCTGCTGAATATTTTCAGCACGGAAATCTGCTTTGGCATTTTCCAAACCAAAACTAACGGTGCGAACAGACAAAATCTCCCGCCACCAATCATAAAACTCACTGTCAGCATTGATAACAGCAGTGCCCGTTGCCGACAAACCACCAAAAATTTCAGTTTTAGCAACCGCAACACCGCGTAATGAACCAAAGCCAGCCAGATGGGCAGCTGCCACATTATTTATTACGGCAACATCGGGTTTAACTAATGAGGTCGTCCAAGCAATTTCACCAGGATGATTCGCGCCCAACTCAACAACGGCATAACGTTCAGTTGGTGTTAGTCGCAATAAGGTTTGTGGCACCCCTATTTCATTATTCAGATTACCTTGGGTCGCCAGCACCGGAGCAGTCTGCTGTAAAATTGCTGCACACATCTCTTTTAACGTCGTTTTGCCACAACTGCCGGTGATCGCCACGACCTGAAGATCAAGTTGTTCACGGCCCCAAGCTGCAATCTGACCCAACGCGATACGTGTATCAGCAACCAAAATTTGTGGGCTGGCGTCAGGTAGTGGACGAGATACCACTGCTGCAACAGCACCTTTGAGTATGGCGTGATCGACAAATTGATGAGCATCAAAACGTTCGCCCTGTAATGCGATAAACAGGGCTCCATCAGTTACTGTACGGGTATCAGTACTGATATTGCTAACAACCAGACTGGTATCAGCACAATTCAATAACTGGCCATCTGTCACTTGAGCGATTTGTACTAATGACATAGGTATCATGACGTTGCTCCCAGTAGCTGCATGACGGTTTCCCGGTCGCTGTAATGACGTTTTTCTTTGCCAATAATTTGATAATCTTCATGGCCTTTCCCAGCCAATAAAATTATGTCCCCAGCAACGGCTTGTGACAGAGCAAGTTCGATGGCACTAGTTCGCGAATGTTCAATATGCGCCTGTGCTGGCTTTTCTAAACCGGCACACATATCCGCGATAATAACGGCAGGATCTTCAGTACGAGGATTGTCATCAGTCAGGATAATTGTATCTGCCCACTGTTCTGCAATGGCAGCCATTTGAGGCCGCTTACCGCGATCACGATCGCCACCGCAGCCGAAAATACAAAACAAGCGGCCATGACAATGCTGTCTTGCTGCTTGTAGTGCTTTTTCCAGACCATCAGGGGTATGAGCGTAATCCACCACCACTAACGGCTGCTGCGGATTACCAAAACATTCCATTCGACCAGTGACTGGTTGCAGGCGGGATGCCGTCTGACACAGCGTTTCAAAGTCGTACTGCAAAACCAACATTACCGCTAACGCCGCCAGCAAATTAGATACATTAAACTTCCCAAGAAGGGGCGCAGATAATACACCATCCCCCCAGGAAGAGTGAATGCTGATAGTAATACCTTGCGGGTGATATTTTACATCAGTAGCGTAGAGAAAAGAGCCGGTATGGTTTGGCAGTGGCTGATCGATGCCATAAACCACAGCCTGTGGCATTTGTTGTAACCATTCTCTCGCAGTCTCGTCATCGGCATTCAGAATACAATGTGCAGGCGTTGTTTGCTTAAAGATTTGACGTTTCGCTTCTGCATACGCCTGCATAGTATGGTGGTAATCAAGGTGATCACGGCTGAGGTTAGTGAATACCGCAGCGGCAAAGGGTAATGCCGAGACTCGATGCTGCACCAGTCCATGCGAAGACACTTCCATCGCAGCAACATCAACCTGTGCAGCGGCAAAATGCGCCAATTCTTGCTGAATAGATATCGCACTACCCGTGGTATTTTCTGTTGCCCGCAACTGACCGAATAAGCCATTACCCAATGTGCCTAACACACCACCACGCTGGCCGAGTAATTGTGTCCAGTTGGCAATCAGCTGTGTACAGGTACTTTTGCCATTGGTGCCAGTTACTCCAACCAGTGCTAATTTTTTTGCTGGTTGATCATAAAACAGCCCAGCCAGTTCACTAACTTTTTCAGCTAATGACGGCACAGCAATACAAGGAATACTCAGCGTTGGAGCAATAAAGCCATCGCTATTATCGAATAAAATGGCCGCAGCCCCTGATTGCTCAGCTTGTTGCATAAACAAACGGCCATCAACCGCATGCCCTTTTAACGCCAGAAATAGAGAACCTTGTTTTAACAAGCGCGTATCTAACTGCATATCACTTAATGAAATAGCAGGTGCGGAGATATTAAAGCCCGCCAGTAGTCGATCAAGAGCGAGTGGCATTTTTCTTCACCTCGCTACGTTGAGCGGTATTCAATTCTTCTTTGGGATCAGGTAACGCATCTGGTGGCACATTATAAAGCTGCAATGCACTACTCATTACTTCCGCAAACGTAGGGCCAGCAACGGAACCACCGTAATATGCACCACCATGAGGTTCGTTAATGATCACCACCATCGCAAAACGCGGATTACTGACCGGTGCAAACCCTGCAAATGTCCCCACATAATCTTTACCGTATCCGCCAGCGGCGGCCACTTTTGCCGTACCCGTCTTACCAGCCACACGGTAACCAGGTACCGCGGCTTTACCACCAGTACCGCCCTCTTCCACTACCCCTTCCAAGGCATGAATAACTTGTTCGGCAATTTCAGGGGCGATAACTCGCTCACCTTGTGGAGCTTGAGCTACTTTCAGTACTGAGATTGGTTTGCGAACACCTTTATTGGCTAAAGCAGCATAGGCAGCCGTAAGTTGCAATGGTGTCACGCGCAGACCATAACCGAAACCAAGAGTAGCCAGTTCAATATTTGACCAACGCGTGCGCATTGGCACCATCCCGGAACTTTCGCCCATTAATCCAGTTCCGGAATCCTGTCCCAAACCGAACTCTTCGAGTTTACCCGTGATCCATTGCGGCTGCATACGCATGGCAATATGCGCCATACCGATGTTGGAAGAGAATTTCAAAATGTCGTACAAACCACCCGATGCCATTTTATGACTATCGGTGACGATATGTCCGCCCACCGCAAATGGTCGCGTATCCAGAATTTCTTTCCAGTTAATAACGCCATGTTCCAATGCACTCATGGCAACTATCGGTTTTACGGTAGAACCCGGTTCATAAGTATCAGTGACTGCACGATTTCGGGCACGGAAGCTTTCATACTGTTCACGGTTATTCGGGTTATAGGACGGCGTATTAACCATCGCCAAGATTTCACCAGTGATGACATCCATCAGCACCAACGAACCCGAAGTCGCTTTATTCACTTCAGTCGCATATTTCAAAGAGCGATAAGCTACTGATTGCAAACGCTGGTCGATACTTAATACCAGTTGCCCTGCTTTTTTACCTTCTTTGACGATACCGATATTTTCAATGACCCGTCCCTGACGGTCTTTGCGGATCTTGTACTCTGACGGCGTCGAGGTCAGCCATTCGTTAAATGCCCGCTCCACACCTTCAATACCGGCACCATCGATATTGGTGTTTCCCACCAAGTGCGCACTGATTTCACCGGTTGGGTAATAACGTTTGGTTTCCCGACGTAAATGCACACCCGGTAGTTTTAATTTAGCGATGTAATCCGCCACCGCAGGAGTAATTTGTCGCTGCAGGTAGACAAAACGGCGTTTTGGATCAGCGATGCTGGCGGTTAACTTAGGCATATCCAGATCCAGCACATCCGCTAACGCCATCCACGCATCGGTATTTTTTAACCCATCCGCTTCGTGGATCTCTTTCGGATCGGCCCACACCGCTTGCACGGGAACGGAAACAGCTAATTGTTCACCATTACGATCGGTGATCATGCCACGATCCGAAGGGTCGGATGTTGTTCTCAGCGAACGCATGTCACCTTCCTGACGCAAGCGATCAGGTTGGATAACTTGTATCCATGCGGTACGGGCAACCAGACCGGTAAAACCGGCAAAAATGAATCCCATTAGCACCATGAAACGCCAGCGTGCGAGACCGGTATCGGGTTTCTTATTATTTTTCTTAGCAGTAGCTCTTATGCTCATGGCAGACTAATCATCTTTTCTTCTAAAGGTTTTGGCCGTGTCATTGCCAGCTTCACTTTGGCAATATCCGAAACGCGCGAATGCTCAGCCTGAGCATTCTGTTCTAAAACCAAATGTCGCCATTCGACTTCAAGATCATCACTTTTGCTCTGCACCTTGTTCAATTCCGCCGTAACAGAACGGGTATCGTCCGTTACTACTATCGTGGTGAGCGCGGAACCAAGAATAGCCAGACTCAGAATGACCTGAAACCAGTGACGTTTCAGATCCAGCAAGATCAATAAAGCGAGATTAAGCCGGCGTTCCATCGTTAGCTCTCCAGACGCTCAGCAACACGCAATACCGAACTGCGTGAACGCACATTGTCGGAAACTTCACTATCAGCAGGCTTTATCGCTTTGCCAACCGAATGTAAGGTCTGAGTTTTACGAATTTGGTCTTCCGTAATAGGTAAGCCTTTTGGTGGCTGAATACCTTTTTCCTGCTGCCGAATAAATTGCTTAACGATACGGTCTTCCAGTGAATGGAAACTGATCACGGCCAAACGACCACCAGGAGCCAACACCGATAATGACGCTTTTAGCGTTTCTTCGATCTCTTTTAATTCTTGGTTTACATGAATACGTAACGCCTGAAAGCTACGTGTGGCCGGGTGTTTATGTTTTTCTTTGTTTGGCACCACACGGGCAATCATCTCAGCCAACTGGCGAGTGCGGGTGTAAGGTGTCGTGACACGATCGGCCACGATGGCGCGGGCAATACGATTGGCAAAACGTTCCTCACCGTAAGTGCGCAGCACCCAGGCAATATCATCCACATCAGCGTGCAACAGCCAATCTGCCGCGCTTTCACCATGCAGAGGGTCCATGCGCATATCGAGCGGGCCATCATTCATGAAACTGAAACCACGCTCAGCTTCATCCAGTTGTGGTGATGACACACCGAGATCCAGCAGCAAACCATCGACTTTACCCAGCAGATCACGCTCTGCCATATAGTCATACAGTGAAGAGAATGGGCCGGAGATGATTTCAAAACGGGGATCCTGCCACTCTTTGGCTACTGCCACCGCCTGAGGGTCACGGTCAATAGCATACAAGTGCCCCTGTGGGCCGAGGTGTTGCAGAATCAGACGGGAATGTCCACCTCGTCCGAATGTACCGTCCACGTATACGCCGTCCGGGCGAATAGCCAGCCCGTCCACCGCTTCCTGCAACAGTACAGTGATATGTTCCATTAGCTTTTATCCCCAGTGCTAAAGTGAAAAATCACGCAGTTTATCCGAAGTAGTCCAGTCCATATCCGGCAATGCCTGAATGTCCTCATCCACTTGTTGTAACCAGCGAGTTTCACTCCAGATTTCAAATTTATTTAATTGACCAACCAGCATGATCTGTTTATCCAGCCCAGCGTGCTGACGTAACGGCGCCGACAACAGCAAACGACCATTACCATCCAGCTCACATTCACAGGCATAACCCAGTAGTAAACGCTGTAAACGACGCTCTACCGGATTCATGCTGGACAGGGATTTCAGCTTCTTTTCTATTTCTTCCCATTCACCAAGTGGGTACAGCAGCAGGCAGGGATTCGCTATATCAATGGTGCAGACAAGCTGGCCCTCGCACTCTTCGCGAAGCCAGTCTCGAAACTTAGTTGGAACTGCTAATCGCCCTTTGGTATCCAGAGCGATGGCGTGTGCTCCACGTAGCATGCCGCACCTTGCTGTTTGGTTATTTCCTGCCAGCCGGTGAATATTGGGAATTCATTCTACAGAGCTCCACAATATCCCACTTTTTTCCACCTAGAAGTGTAAGGATGCCTATGCCCCTTTGCAAGCGCCAGTCAGGCTTGATTCGAACTAACAAACGGGGATTTTTTTCATCTCTCTCTAAAGCGGCTGATTTTTCAGCAAAATGCCTGATAATAAAAATAATCAGTTTGCGAAGTGCATCACTTTTAAACATCCGATCAGCAGGATATTTGGCGATTTTTAACAAACGCCTTATGCTGCGGCTCATGAACTCTCTCTGTCAAAGTAACGACAATGAAAACCAACCTCATTACCCGTGCCGGCTGGCAAAAACTCGAAGATGAACTGAAATATCTGTGGAAAGTAAAACGGCCAGAGGTAACACAGGCCGTCTCAGAGGCCGCCGCACTGGGTGACCGCAGTGAAAATGCTGAATATAAGGAAGGAAAACGAGAGTTGCGCTCTATTGATCGCCGGTTACGTTTTCTGACCAAGCGTTTAGATGCATTGAAAATTGTCGAATATGCGCCACAGCAAGAGGGCAAAGTCTATTTTGGCGCTTGGGTGGAGTTGGAAAATGAACAAGGTGACATTGTTCGTTATCGCATTGTCGGCACCGATGAAATCGACACCAAAAACAATTACATCACCATTGATTCGCCGATGGCCCGCGCCTTGATCGGCAAACAAGTCGACGATGAAGTGCGGGTACAAACCCCATCGGGCGAGAAAGAGTGGTACATCAATAAGATCCAATATCAGCCGTTTAACGCAGAATAACGGCATCACAACACCGAGGATAAACATGCCTTCGATTAATCAAATCATTGCTGATGAATTAAATGCCCGCAATGAGCAGGTGGCCGCCGCAGTAAAACTACTGGATGACGGCTCCACCGTTCCGTTTATCGCCCGTTATCGTAAAGAAATCACCGGCGGGCTGGATGACACGCAATTACGTCATCTGGAACAGCGTTTAGGTTATTTACGTGAACTGGAAGAGCGCCGTCAAACCATCCTGTCGTCGATCAGTGAGCAAGGCAAACTGACCGATGAATTACGCGCCGATATCTGGGCGGCGGACACAAAAACTCGGCTAGAAGATTTATACCTGCCCTATAAACCCAAACGCCGTACCAAAGGCCAGATCGCGATAGAAGCCGGTCTGCAACCTCTGGCCGATATGCTGTTAGCGAATCCAGAGTTAGATCCGGAAACAGAAGCGCAGAACTATCTGAATGCGGAGCATCAGATCAACGACAGCAAAACCGCGCTGGACGGTGCCCGTTATATTCTGATGGAACGTTTTGCCGAAGAAGCCGGTTTGCTGGAACAACTGCGTAGCTACCTGTGGCGTTCCGCTTTGTTACGGGCGCAAGTGATCGAAGGCAAACAGGCAGAAGGCGCTAAATTCAGTGATTACT
>JAQUHG010000033.1 GCA_028683735.1 Tolumonas sp.
ATAATCCGGTTACGCTCTATCCGCTATTGGCAGGAAAAACACTATGTCATTGATTGATCACCTGTTTCAGGCTCTGTCTGTCTATGACGATCTGCTGTTTGATTTGGATAATACCTTGTTTCCCACGGCCGACTATGATCGGGGGGCCTTTGCTGATATTGCCGCTCGGTACCCTGATGCGAGGGGCTTACTGGAGTATTTGACTCATCAAAAAGAGTTGCAGGGAGCCCGCTACGCTCATCTATTCGACGATGCGGCAACCGCCTTCAAACTACCGCCAACTACCGTGGCGACCATGGTGCAGTGCTATCATCATCATGATGGCCGTTTCGTTCAGACAAACCCCGCCTATCTTGAGCTACTGCGTAAACTACAGCAAAGAGGTCATCGACTTTTCATGATCAGCAATGGCCGTCCGCTCATTCAGCAATGCAAACTCCAGCGCCTGGGATTTAGTGAGCTATTTACTGACATATGTATCTGTGATGGTTCAGCTGAACGGCCACTGAAACCAGATCCCCGCGTGTTTATCGCTCTGAATGATACTTACCACCTTAACAAGCCTGTGATGATAGGCGATACACCAGAAATAGATGGCCAGTTCGCCCTTGCCTGTAACATCCCGTTTTTGCATCACTGTTACCACAAGGAATAAGCATGGAAATCAATGGACGCCTTATCGGTCGTGAGCACCCGCCCTACATCATTGCCGAGATGTCAAATAATCACCTGCGCAACTTTGATAAAGCCCGTCAGATCCTGACCACGGCAGCACAGTGTGGTGTTGATGCGGTCAAGATCCAGACATATACACCTGATTCGCTGACCATTGACTGCCACAAACCTGATTTCGTGATCCAGGATGATCTGTGGCGTGGCAAGACCTATTACCAGCTCTATCAGGAAATTGCCATGCCTCTGGAGTGGACGGAAAAACTGTTCCGGTTCGCGCAAGAGTTGGGTATTACGCTATTCAGTTCGCCTTTTGATGAGAGCGCTGTCGAGTTATTGGCATCGTTACAAGCACCGGCATACAAGATAGCCTCTTTCGAGGCAAATGACTGGCCTCTGATCCGTAAAGCTGCCGCAACGGGTAAACCGCTCATTATTTCAACCGGCATATCAACTTATGCTGAACTCAGCGAGCTGCTGACTGAATTTAATGACTGCCGTGACAGAATCGTTTTCCTCCATTGTCTCAGTTCCTATCCTGCTACCTGCGACATGATGAACTTACGCGCGCTGCAGCGTCTGCAACAACTTGGGGTGGAAGTGGGGCTATCGGATCACAGTCTTCCCTCCCTTGCCAGTATTGCTGCAGTAGCACTGGGCGCCACCGTGATCGAGAAACACTTCACACTCAGTCGCGCTGATGGGGGCCCGGATGCGGCATTCTCACTGGAACCAGCTGAATTGAAGGAGCTGGTTCAGGTCACCCGCCAGACCTGGCAAGCTCTGGGCGATAGTAGTGTGCTGGATAATCCCAAACGAGCCGGAACACAACATGCACGTTCGATTTATGCCATCCAGGATATAGCTCCGGGGGAAACACTTACCACCGAAAATATCCGGGTAATCCGCCCAGGATTTGGACTGGCCCCCAAACATTTTCAACACTTGCTGGGTACACGAGCTAAACAAACTATCGAACGGGGCACAGCTCTGGACTGGTCGCAGCTTGCACTGCCAGATCAGCAAGACGAATAAGGAACCATCCAATGAATTGTCCCATCTGTAACCACAAAGAGAGTCAACTACTTCTGCAGTTGCAGCATACCCCCATCTATCAGCATCCCGTGGAACCGGAATGTGATATTCCACTGCCTCATTATCTTGATCTGGAATACCGTTTCTGCCCAGGCTGCGGCCATGCGTTTCAAAGCCATTTTGATAATGTGCTGATGGATAGCATTTACACCAACCACTACTACACCCCAGCACCAGATAGCATTGGGCATCAGTTCCGGGATGAATTCTTCACAGCCATTGCACAGATATTGAGCGTCCTGCAGCCAGGATGCCGGATCCTGGAGATTGGCTCATCCAGCGGTGAAGTACTGGCTACGTTCAAGCAGAATATTAACCACCCCTATCTGATGGGCTATGAACCTAGCCAGAATTCTGCGGCTGCCGCCCGACAATTAGGCATCCCCACCCGCTGTGAATTTTTCACCCCACAAAGTGTACAAGTTGAAACTCAGCCTTATGACTTGATAGTGTCACGGCATGTCATAGAACATATTATTGATTTTGAAGCCTTCTGGAGCGCAATTGCACACATAGCTCATGCGGGTACCCGCGTCGTACTGGAAACGCCAAGTCTGGAAATCGCGATGCAAAAGCCAAGCATCAGCCCCTTCCATGTTGAGCATGCGCATGTCTTTTCCGCCCACTCGTTGGCGACACTGGCTGCCGCTCACGGCTGGTATGCAGAGCAGAAACATTTCACCAGCGCCGGCAATATGATCCTCTGTTTCGTCAGAGATAAAGCGTTGGCGGCGCCTATCGCCCGCCCCCCGTTTACCACTAGCCTGCAACAGCTCTTAAACTGGCAGGCAAAGCGCCTGACAGAGGAAATTGGTACACGAAAAGTGATCCTCTGGGGGGCTGGTGCCGGAGGACTGAGTCTGATCTGCGCCCATCGATTGCAGCCAGAGCAGCTTGTGGATGGCAACCCCAACAAGCAGGGCAAAAAATTCTGCGGGCAGCCTTGGATAATAGCCTACGGGCCAGATGTCATCACCAGGCTGGTAGAACAGAATGACAGTAACCCGGAAGCCTATACCATCATAATAGGTTCAACCTTCTACCGGGAGATCCGAGCTATGTTGGCTGAACTTAACTGGCAAGGCGGCATCATATCCCCCTATGAATGGGATAACTTCCCTTTACAAGGCGAGGCATAAATGACAAATGTTCTGGTAGTTGCAGCTCATCCGGATGATGAGGTGCTCGGCTGTGGCGGTACATTAGCCCGCCATTCAGCACAAGGAGACAGAGTCGATATCATCTTTCTTGCCGATGGCGAAAGCAGCCGCGAGACAGCCCCTGACCTGATTAAAAAACGTCAGTTGATGGCCAGAAAAGCAGCCAAAATACTCGGCTGCCGGGACCCCATCTTCCTCGGGTTACCGGATAACCAACTAGACACATTACCCTTTCTGCAGTTAGTTCAGGCACTGGAAAAGGCGGCTATACCATTGCTGCCAGAAATTATATATACACATCATGGCGGAGACTTAAACCTAGATCACCGACTGGCTTGCCAGGCCACGCTGACTGCCTTCCGCCCCCAGCCAGATTGTTCGGTACGAACGATTTACGCCTTCGAGGTAGCTTCCAGCACGGAGTGGAGCCACTCCAGCGTAAGTGCCCCCTTTATACCCAATCGGTTTCACGATATCACCGCCTGGAGGCAACTTAAAACACAGGCCTTAGCCTGCTACGGCAACGAGATGAGAAAGCCCCCACACAGCCGCAGCGCAGAGGGGATCCAGTATCGGGATTTCTGGCGAGGGCATACCATAGGTTACCAGGCCGCAGAAGCATTTGAAGTATTACGCGAAATTTGGTGATATCCAGAAATTCGCGGGACTAGGATAATTGGAGTTGAAAGCGGAATCCCATGATAAGTTCGCCACCAAATCCCCGCTTAAAATAACTGATATGACACTCCTTTTCACTTGGAATGCGTCCTGTCGAGTCCATGATCTGTGCATAAAAACTTTCGCCCATATCCATGACTCGACAGCCTAATTCCCTTGCGTATAACAAACCTAACCAGAGTGGATAATGTGATATAGGCAGAGAAAAAAGTTCACGATCATAAACACCAACGGAATAACAACTTTGCTGACCTGAGGCTGAAAATAATGAAATGCCAACAGCTCGTTCTTCATATTCTGTCACGATGAGAAATCCCTCTCTGCGATGAACTAAATCTAATTGAGCCAACCATGAATCTGAATTACGAGTCCGTCGCCCAGCAACAGTAATATGAAAAGATTCAAACGCTGCAAAATCTTTATCTGTTACATTATTGGCATCCAGAACACGGCAAACCAGATGTTGTTCGCCCCAACGAACGCTTTGCCGATGAGCTTTGCGTAAACCAGCCATTAATCGATCATTGGACTCCAATAAGATCCGCTGCTCTATTACGGGTTTAGGCGCACACCCCATACCTAATAACAACTGAGCCAACCAATTCAGTTCAGAAGATAAACAAATATAGTCCAACTCACCACCAGATGATAACAATTGCCGGATACGCTTACTCGCCAACCCTTCACTTTGCGCTCGATCATGATGAGCTAATTGATCAATAACCTGTATAGGGCGGCCATACCAAGAATAGCAAGGAACGCCTTGATTCCAGTGTCGGGTTATTAATAGCAATAGATAACTATCTTCACGAACCAAAGCAAAGGAACAATCTTCAAACTCATGTTCATAATAAGCCTGAAAATAACGACAATGCCCAGGAGAAAGCAGCCCGCCTTTCTGCAAAAGAATTGCATCACGCCAAACGGAAAAGTCAGGATTCTTGTTATCAAGCAGTAGCATTGGGTTTACGAGCCGTAAAAATAAGATATTCAACCATCAGCGACGAAGACGCGTAGCTACGCAATTGACGCTCAACAATCACATCGATCAACCCAGCCTCATTCGCCATGAATTGATACTGTTCTGCACTAAGAAAAGCCGTTGGTCCATTACCAGCCAAAGGGTAGCCCGCTGGAATATTCTCCAGCGTTACATCGTCCAGTTTGCGAGCCTGATTGTCTGAAAAAGCGGAAGATCCGGCACCAAGATGAAAAGAAAAAAAACGACCGCCGGGTTTGAGAACCCGA
This sequence comes from Tolumonas sp., assembly GCA_028683735.1. GTDB lineage: Bacteria > Pseudomonadota > Gammaproteobacteria > Enterobacterales > Aeromonadaceae > Tolumonas. The sequence goes on from JAQUHG010000033.1 coordinate 4,854, forward strand.
AAAACCTCAGCCAATGCCTGCTCATGCTGCAACCAAGTGAGGTGCTGCATAGACACAACATCAACAATCACATCAAAATCAGCAGATTCATAGGGTAATACCGTCATGTCACCAAGAGTTAAATTAGCCTGAACATTCCACTGATTAAGAATAGTCTGACAAAAAGATAGCCCCGTTGTTGAAGAGTCAATACCCCAAACTGAAAAACCTTCACGAGCGAGCATCCAGAGATTAGCGCCTGAGCCACACCCCAACTCTAAAAGCTGTATTTTTTGGCGTTCACTTTGCGTTAAAGAAAAATAGTGCTCAGCTAAAAATGCTAACAATGACTCATTAGGGTATCGGCGCTGAGAGGCCAAACCGAGAGTCCTATATTGTTCTTCAAAACTATTCACTTATCAGACCTCTAATCGCTATTACCCTTACGAAATAGATTAATTACAGCATGATCTATCTGATCTATACTATCAAGAGCTTGCGGGTAAACACGTTGCATATCACGAAAATAGTTTTGAACTATAGAAATACCTTCACGTACAAAACGTAGTGTATCTTCGTTATCTTCATAGAAATATAATATTCTGTTAATTGACGCAAATGCATAGTTCATAGAACCAATCAACATTTTATAGATATGTCGCTGACTAGAACTACTAATTGCATGTAGATAGCCATACTGATGCATTATTCGCTCTGTAACTTCACTACGCGAACTAAATGGGGCATCCCATTCCGTTATTAATAAATTCAATACATAGTTAAAAAAAGGTACATCAAGGAACTCTTTCATATTTTCCGCCGAAATATCGATAGGCGAAAAGAAATCATTATATATATGATCTAATAATGCTTTTTTATTAATAAGTGGAATATCATCTAGTTGTATTTCTTCAGGGTGAAGAGGAATAGTACCTGCAATTAAGGCACCATCACTGCAATTCATACAGCGTACATTTGGATTTATTAGCAACACACCTTCCAACACTCGTTTAGCTGCATTGAATATAAAAGGAGAGCGCACTTCACCACCGAAATTACCTGGCACGATAGGGTCTGAATCCCCAACAATCAAAGCAGTAACATCTTCTAGGTCGTGGCCTTGTTCATCAAAATAAATACTAAGACGGGAATGGTGGTGTTCCATTTCCTTATAGCCATTATCAACACCAAAAAGATATACATTGCGAAAACCCATCGCACATACAAAAGTAAGGCCTATATTACTGACAGTTGGGTTCACACCAAAAAGATGGCACCAATTTCGTGATTCAGGTAAATAGGAGTAACACAGTATAGAACTAGGTTCTTCCGCTTTGAAACAAAGTCCAAACCGTGAAAAAAAGCGCATTGTATCAGGATGAATAACATCGGTACCAAAAAAGAATATATCCTTCAGATAATCAGGTTGTTCCATCATAGCAAAAAAATCGGGCGTTACTTTGGAGCGTTCTGTTTCTACATGTACATCAGGTTTTATTCCGGCCTTGAATAAAGCAGTAATAGTGCTACCACATGAGACCAATAGTACTCGATCCCGGTAATGACGAATATATTCAATACTTGAATCTAACGAAGGACCATTCGCTACAATGAAAACCGGTAATTCTTGCCATTCAGGTGCAATTTTTTTATGCATAAGTAAGAATGGCACATGATTTGTTATATTGGCAGCGCAATGAGATAAAGCCAATATATTGTCATCAAAAAACCCCCAACCTACGGTGAATTGATGGAACTCACGGCGTACTAAATCCATCATATTGAAAATAGCAGAAGATGGATAGTGCCAGCAAGGCAAAGCGCCAATAGCGGTAAATACCCCTCGATTGTGCAATGCGACCAGTAAATCGGAGATTATATGTTTTTCGTCTGTTCCTAGAAAAAGGTGAAAACCTAATCCTTCAGTCTTAATATAATCAAGTAGCGGTGCCCACTCAAAGCAATAAAGTGATGCATAAAATAAATCAAGATCCGGTTCAAATAAAAATAAGTTACTGATATGACGCTGTTGGTAAAGATAAGATAGCTGATAACCTAAGCCAACTCCAAACATCATCATTAGAGGTAAAGCCTCTGGTATCTGACTAATAGGCTTAAGTTCTTCTTCCGCTCTTTCACAACAAAGAGTAAGCTGATTCATATAATCTACATGTATGAACTTCGCGCTGTTTTGTTCGGTTAAGAACTTAATGTTCATTAGTGAGCTGCTGCTAAAAATAGAGCTTATTTGCTCTTCACAGTTAGCATATGGGTCATCCCCATATATAGCTACGTTGGTATCCAGCCATTCAAGATTTGGAATACCATTTTCATTACAGAAAAAACGAAAAGGTCTGCTTGGATTATAAACTTCAAAAATTTTTGCTACATCAGGAAAATATTTCTTCAGTGCTACGATATTTTTTGCAAAACGTTGTGGCAATACCTCGGCCATCGCTTTTTCTTGCTCAGCTTGCCTTGTTAAACGCGCAGCCTGACTTTCCATATCAGCCAGAACTTGATTGATATCCTGCATTATTACTCCTGGGAAAACCGTTGGTATAATAAATTAGCCTTATTACCAGATAATGCCTGAACCAACAATGCTGAAACTGCTGATTTTTCATCATTTAACTTAGAGATCATCAGATGCTCTCGAGGCAGCAATTCTTGAGCTACTATCCTGATTTGAGCTCTGGCTTGTTCATTCTGTTGCCCTAAAGAATGCAATTTATCTAAAAGCAATAGGCGACTATCGATTAATTCTAAAGCACGTTCTATATCATGAGATGCAATTATAGATTCAAGACTCTGGGTCTGCTCCCTAAGGTCTGCCAGAAGAGTTAAGTATAGCTCCATATCACTCCGCCTTTTGTTGACGCATAGTATAAGCTTGTTGTTTTTCTATATCAGGAATTTGATCCCATGCAGATTTGATAGTAACGACAAGCCCCATAATTTCATCAATAGGTGTCGAATCCATCTCTTTACTACTATCCAATAGTCGGTTTTTCATATAATCATACAAAGCAAAAAGATCCTGAGGAATTTTGCCATATGACAAATCCAAAGAATCCTGTAATCCGTTAATCAGTGCCATAGCTTTAGACACTAAGACTGATTTCATCTGATAATCTTTACGTTCAATAGCGCCTTTTGTTTGTGCCAGACGCTCTAACAAACCTTGTAACATTAACTGGATTACACGGTGTGGATCAGCTACCGACATATCCGCTTCTAAACTATTACTTTTATACGCATTAAGATTTTTTTTATACATACAAACCTCAAACATCCAATAAAAAGATATCCGCTATGAGCTGGAAGTCAGCGCACTCAGAGATGAGGCTGATTTATTCATTTTTGTTAGCATAGTATCAAGATTACCGTATTGTGCGCGTAAAGTAGTTTCATACTTCGTAAGTTGTGCTGTGATATCTGATGACTTTTGTGTTAGAGACCTAAGTTCAGTATTTAATGAATCCTGACGGATTGATAATAAGCCGCCAGTTTTAGTGTAATCTTTTAGTCCTGACGCCATTTTTCCAGCAACACCATTTGTTCCACCAAAAAGAGCAACTACCTGATCGAAATTTTTATCTAAAGCATCGGAAAATTTTGTACTATCAAGAGATAATTTACCGCTATTATCCATTTTAATACCAACTTCAAATATGGTAGAGAAGCTACTACTTTCGGTCGATGCGGTAGATACAGAACTACTGAGATAGTTTTTAATAATTCGCGTAGTTGAATCGCCAGCCAAGGCGCCACCATCATTCTGATTGATACCAGCAACAATAGAATTACGCTGACCTAATCCTGTTGCTGTATTAGTCAACGAATTATAGCCATCTATAAATTTTTGAACCATTGCCTGAATTGCTGTTTTATCCGTAGTAATATCGACTTTATTAGATACTAAATTACCACTAGTATCCTTATCAGATGTTCTCAGTAAGGTAATTTTCAAATCTTGTACAGAATCATCAAAAGTATTGGTATCGCTTTTCAACGTATTTCCATCAACATCGATTTCTGCACTACTGGCCGCTTGCGTCTGAGCCATCTTTGTTCCAACAGCGCCGGTTGCAAAAACATTCAGCTCAGCATTACTTGATGTAATCGATAAATCGTTACCATCTCCTGATACACCAGAGTCGATAACTAATTTAGCTTTTCCATCAGAGGTATTTATTAAATTGGCTGATAAACCAAAATTATCACCATTAGCATTGATGCTTTTGCGAATATTCTGCAGTGTATCGCCGGCTTTAACATCAACTGTAAATTGTTTCCCGCCAGCACTAAATGTCAATTGGCCATCTGTGGTTGCTATAGCAGAAGTAGAACTATCAAAAATCCCTTCCTGACGGCTAGTTTTAGCCAATTTATTGACAGTAATATTGTATTGACCATTTGATGCACCAGTTTTTGTTTCTATTTTTAAAATAGGATTATCAGTACTTTGCGTAATTGCAACAGTACGTTTGTTAAATGCACCCGCTGCGGATAAAGTATCAAGTATAGAGGTGAATGAGGATATAGCTGATTTCAGCTGACCGATACCAGAGAGTGTAGTTTGTGCATTTGACCGCTTAGTTATCACTGGTTGTTCTAACTGCGTTTTTTTTGCTGCCAGGCTTGCAGATATAATGCTTTCCATATCTATACCTGAACCAGCACCAGCGGATGTTATAGCAACCATACGTTATCTCCTGTTCTGTTCTGTTACTTACTGCAGCGAGTAAAATCAAAACAAGTGCGATGATGAACATAACTTACAAGCCCAAAATGGTATATACCATCATCGCTGACTTATTTCGTTACACTTTTTTATCAAATAACATTCCAGGCTCAAGTTGTTGAGGTTGCTGATCATTCAGTTCGCTGAACTCTTTGAGTCGTTTAGCTGTATACAACCACTCTTCACTTGGAATTTGCCTGATTATTTCCTTGGTTTTTGAATCAACAACTGTAATTACGGTGCGATCCAAATCTTTATCCACAGAAAAATTCACAGACCAACCTTTCAATACGGCTGTTTCATGCAAATCCTGTACCTGTTTTTCTAACTCTTTATTTTTGCTTTCCGCCTTGATCTCAGATTTAGTTGTTTCAGTACTTGCTTCAGTCGTCAAATTTTTGACGTTGATATCTTCTGCATGTAACTGATCTGCAGATAAATCTGCAGATACAACTTGAGTACGAGCAGCCTCTCGGCTACTCGCATCTCGCAAGACCACAGGGGAGGCTACAGCAGATGTCATATTATTGATATCAGTAGCCATGAAAACCTCCCTTTTATCTGTCTGTTAACTTTAGTTCAGAGCAGAACTAAATGCGTTAACCATTAACGCAACAATGACAGAGCAGCCTGAGGGCGTTGATTCGCTTGACTCAGAATAGTACTAGCAGCCTGTTGCAGAATATTCTGTTTAGTCATGTTAGCTGTTTCCGTCGCAAAATCGGCATCACGAATACGTGAGCGTGCAGCACTGACGTTTTCAGAAATGTTAGACTGGTTACGAATGGTAGAATCCATGCGGTTCTGCACAGCACCTAGCTCTGCACGTTTGCTATCGACCATCTGTATCATCTTATCCACTGCTGCCAGAACCATCTGGGCATTACTGCCTGTTGATCCGGTAACTGTAATACCACTGGCAGTACCAAATACTGCATCCAATGATGTTGTAGTTGTACTACCTGTTGCTACGTTGGACACATAGGTAAATGTCGTTCCTGCAGCCGCAATACCAGAAACAGTAAAACCATCGGTCTGACTTAACTGAAAACTGATGGTCTGCTGGGCATTCGAACCGACCTGGAAAACACCACCGTAAGAACCATCCAACAGTTTCTGCCCACCGAAGGTCGTATCTTTAGCAATACGGTTTATTTCCGATCCTAACGCAGTTACTTCCTGCTGTATTGCATCACGATCAGTGCTCGAGTTAGAACCATTTGCTGCTTGTTGTGACAGCGTACGCATTCGTTGCAGCATAGTCGTCACTTCATCCATCGCACCTTCAGCGGTTTGTGCAACAGAAATACCATCATTCGCATTACGGTTACCTTGATCCAGACCGTTGATCTGTGATGTCAGACGGTTAGAGATCTGCAAACCGGCCGCATCGTCTTTGGCACTGTTAATACGCAAACCAGAAGCAAGACGAGTATACGAGGTATCCATCGAATTGTTAGCATTGGCCATATTACGCTGAGCATTCAGCGATGAAACGTTGGTGTTGATATACATAGACATGATAATTCTCCCGATGAATCATGACTGCGGGCTTATCCGTTATGGATCATAAAGCCCATCAAACGAGAGATGAGGTTGAACCGACTTCACCTCTCGACGGGTCGAGATCCCTGAACCGAATCCTGACCCGCAGTACCGCAAAACAAGTGTTCCCGAACACCCATAATTTTGCTTCACTTTGGTTAGCGGCAAGCAGGAGAGAATCTTTAGGGTTATTTTTGCCGACAGCGGTAATTTTTGCCGCCTATATGATGTATTGCTGAAAGACTAAATTAACGAAGATGCTAAATATTGCGAATATTTATAAACGATTTGCAGTGCACTATATTGCATATAATATGGCATGATTAGTGCTAGATTATGAATGGCGTCAAAAACTGGGCGCTATCCCAATAAAAAAAGCCAGCAGAGCTGGCAAATGAGCATTATGCTCAGGAGAATAACCTGACGAAAATATAGACAAATATATTTTCGTCAGTATACATAGTAAACGTTGTCTCCCGACAAATCAGAGTACCAACCCGAACACCCTCTGATGAGTCTCCAGAAAGGCGGTCTGAACCACCGCCTTTCTTTCTAGCCATCTATTATTTCAGCAGTGATAATGCCGCTTGTGGACGTTGATTCGCCTGACTCAGAATAGTACTGGCTGCCTGTTGCAGAATATTCTGTTTAGTCATGTTAGCTGTTTCCGTCGCAAAGTCGGCATCACGAATACGTGAGCGTGCAGCACTGACGTTTTCAGCAATGTTAGACTGGTTACGAATGGTCGAATCCATACGGTTCTGCACAGCACCTAGCTCGGCTCGTTTACTATCAACCATCTGTATCATCTTATCCACAGCTGCCAGAACCATCTGAGCATTACTGCCTGTTGATCCAGTAACTGTAATACCACTGGCAGTACCAAACACTGCATCCAATGATGTTGTGGTTGTACTACCTGTAGCAGCGTTAGAGACATAGGTGAACGTCGTCCCCGCGATTGCAATACCTGAGATAGTAAAACCATCGGTCTGACTTAACTGAAAACTAATAGTCTGCTGAGCACCAGAGCCAACCTGAAAAACGCCACCGTAAGAACCATCCAATAACTTCTGGCCACCAAAAGTAGTGTCTTTAGCAACACGATTTATTTCTGCACCTAAAGCAGTTACTTCTTGCTGTATAGCATCACGGTCAGTGACGGAGTTAGAACCGTTTGCTGCTTGTTGAGATAACGTACGCATACGTTGCAACATGCTAGTGACTTCATCCATGGCACCTTCAGCGGTTTGTGCAACAGAAATACCATCATTCGCATTACGGTTACCTTGATCCAAACCGTTGATCTGTGATGTCAAACGGTTCGCTATCTGTAAACCAGCCGCATCATCTTTTGCACTGTTAATACGTAAACCAGAAGCAAGACGTGTATACGATGTATCCATCGAATTGTTGGCATTGGCCATATTGCGTTGGGCATTCAGTGATGACACGTTAGTGTTAACATACATAGACATGATTCATTCTCCTAAGCGATATTCTTGAATTTATCAGGCTTATTAATATGTTATTTCTGCCTGCTTATTTAATTTATCGGCGTGACCCAGAGAAACTTTAGATTCTTTTTTGAATTTTTTTGTTTCTTAAACATGGTTACGCTGAACTATTTAAGATATCGGAAGTGATCAGGAAAACTTTAATAAAAAAAGCCGATCTGCCATATAAAAACAGATCGGCTTTTGATTCAATACTATCAGAGATAATCGAATAAGGTAGATTTCTGAATTTTGCTATAAGCTTGTTGAGCGGCAGTTAAAGAATTTTGTTCTTGCACAACCTTACTTATTGCTTCATACATATCCACTTCCGATACTTTGGCTTTCGCTTCTTGCTCAATGGCACTGAGTGCTGAATTGGAGTTAGTAATTTGATCCAGATTATTCATTCTGCCACCCAATTCACCCAATGTTGTATTAACTTTAACCATGGCATTATTCAAATGTGTCTGTGTATCTGCTGCCATTTTAGCCAGAGATGTACTACTACTATTAGGGTCTTTTAATACCGCTATAGCCTGGGTTAAGGTGTTTAAAATATTCTCATTCTGTGGCGGATCTAATTTAAACGACTCAATCGAACTTCCAGCTGTTATATTCATGGTCAGAGACAGCCCATGATAGTTAATAGCAGTACCAGCTTGATAATTTCCGCTTTGTAACACAGCACCACCGCTATCTTTAATCTCATACTGGTCTGGAACACCAGCTATTGTATTAATAGTAAATGAATTGTTTGCTGGAACGGAAAAATCGTAATTATTTCGGTAATAATTTTCGTACTGTGATTGATCGGCAATATTTGCCGTTACATTACCGCTGGTTGCACTAGCGGTACGACGTGTAGCTATTGCCTGAAATAAATATAATCCGGAATCATTACTGGCAATCTGTACCGATGGAGCAACTTGAATTTGCCTTTGCCCTGTGTCGCCCTGATATTGATAATTACCGCTACTATCCTGCACAAATGGCTGCGTTTGGCTTTGATTCCCGCCAAAAATATATTCCCCATCCGCATTTTTACTATTCATCAGATCACTGAGTTGTTTCTGCAGTTCACTTAATTCAGTTCCAATAGAACTACGATCTGCCGCTGATAATGAACTATTATTAGATCGCTGAATTAATGAATAAGCACTCGACATTGCCGTATGTACAGAGGTTAAAACAGTCTCTTCTAAAGAGAGACTGCTATTAAGCAAGCCACCATTTGTATCATATTGTTTGTATAGCTCTATTTTGGAGTTCAGACTCAATTTTTCTGACATACCAATAGGATCTTCACCAGCAGAAGAAAATTTCTCCCCTGATGAATATTGCTGATTCGCTGCATCCAAACGCTGTGAGGCATCTTGTATTGAACGAATGCCTTTTTGGTACATCATATTAGTTGATATACGCATATATACCTCGCTACCTCACTGCACTCAACAATGCATCGAAAATGTCTTTTGCTGCGGTAATTACTTTAGCTGAGGCAGCATATGCTTGCTGATAACGGATCAGATTTGCTGCTTCTTCATCTAAATTAACACCAGCGACACTTTCATTTAATTGCTGGCTTTGTGTCAGTTTGGCATTAGCTGCAGTAACACTGGTTTTTAGGCCACTAACTGTCGTACCAACCGAAGTCAGCATGGAGGAAAATGCCTCACTAAATGTCATTTTATTATCAGCTGCAGTGCTATTCCCTTTACGGACTAAATCTTTAGTTTGTAAAGCAGCCAAAGCCAATCCATTTTTGTTATCAGCAAAGCCATCAGTATTAAAACTAATATTAAAAGTATCACCAGGTTTTACAGCACCACTAATACTAAATTCATATCCAGGATATGTAGATACACTGCCATAAGCGCCAGATGCTGCCAGTAAATCTTTGCCATTGCTGGATGCGGGAACTGTCGCGATCAATGTCTGTGGGCTCTGTCCATTCCACAGCTCATAATCGCCGCTACTATTAACAACTACTTTTTGTGGCGCTGCCGGATATAATCCTGAATTATTAAAAGCGGAAGTTGTGCTATTGGTGTTATACACCCCCGTCAAATTAATTGTTGCAGAGCTGTAGTTTCCCGAAGATGCATTAAGTTTTAATGGTGAAGCCAAAGCAAGATCTTCTGCTCTGGTAACTGAATTGATGACGCTGCCAGCTGCATTACGAGCGGGCTGTAACAAGAAAGTGTCTCCACTCGCGGGTGTACCAGAAACATCAATTTGTAAACCATAGTTCGCTAGTTGATAACTAGCTGGAGGCGTTGTACCACTGCTTAATAATGTTTTATTATTGCCATCAATCGTATAAATATCAAAGCTATTTGCTCCGGTAAATATCACTTGAAAATCATTAGATGGCAAATTACTGGCTAGCCCTGGAATGATGTTTGTAGTAATAGCACCAGAGCCAACGTTATTTGCATTAGGTAAACCACTACTGGTGGGTAGGGTAAATAAATCCCCACCAATTGTATTATTAAGTGTCATACCAAGTTTATTTTGGGTATTCATCGCATCGGCAAAAGACAACGAAAGTTGGCCAACGTTTCGTTGTGTTTCTAAGATTGTGTTACGTGCAGCAAAATATCCCCCCAAGGTGCCCCCTAAGGTTTGGTTGCTAACGTTTGCCGTTGCATTACCCAACTGAACCTGTAAACCTGTTTGCTTAGGATCTGGATTACCACTTGTTACTGAGAGTTGAGCACTAGCACCAGCAACAACCAATGATTCGCCGGTACTCAAATTGACAAGCATGGTGCCATTATCTTGACTCACAGTTTGAATATCGAGCTTTTCAGATAATTGCCGAATTAACTCATCTCTCTGGTCCATGATATTAGAACGGGTACCATCATCATGGTTACCCGATGTTTTTGATATCTTGACATTTAAATCATTTATTGAAGTTAAAATTTTATTAACGGTCACGACTTCAGTGCTGACTTTGTCATTTATACCATTATATTGTTGCGTCAGTTCTGACGACACACTTTGAAAACGATTAACTATAGAAGAAATCTGCCCCATGATGCCTTGACGATTAGAGGCTGTATTGGGATTTGAATTTGCAGATTGCATTGCGGAAAAATAACTATTAATACCATCAGATAAACTAGTCGCGCTATCACTCAGGTATTTATCTAATTGTGATAATTCATTATAAGTTGTATTAACTTGATTAAAGCCAGCCGTATCCCGCCATACCTCTCTTTGTGCATACACATCAAGCATACGTCGAGTATAACTATCACTGACACCCAAATTATCTTTATCAGCATATAGGATGGTGTTTTGACGGGTATAGCCCTGAGTACTCACATTCGAGATATTATTGCTCGTTGTTGCCAGCATTTTTTGCTGTGCCAGCAAACCTGAAGAGCCAATTCCCAGTAAATCAGAGGCCATTTTTTATCTCCTAAATTTCTGTCGTTGCAGAGACAGAACGCAACGCATCACTGCGTAATACTTGTTTCAGTTTCTGAGCATAATTGGGATCTGTCGCATAACCCGCGGATTGCAACGCATCAAAATAAGCATCTGGATCGTGAGCTACGGCTTTCGCTTGCTGATAACGATCTGAAGATGTAATCAGATCTGCATAATCCTGCATACTCTGCACAACCGAAGTGTAAGACCGAAAAGATGAACGTTGCATCACCGGCTTACCTTGCTGATATTCCAAACTATTCGCAGAAGCTTGCTGACCTTGCCAGTGACTCCCCGCTTTTACGCCGAACAGGTTGTTACCAGAAGACCCATTACTCCCAGGTAACATATGTTTTCCCCAGCCAGTTTCTAACGCAGCCTGCGCAATCAGTGCAACGGGCGATAAACCCATTTTGCTGGCAACCATCTTTGCAGCCGGCAACAACTGACGAACAAAACGAGTTTGTTGATCAGAATCACTATCACCCGATGTTGCTATTGAGTTACTTACAGGCAATTTATATGCCTGATTTTGTGAAACAAATTTTTCTGCGGCTAATACACCCGCCGGAACCATCGTATTATTAGCGGTAGAGCTGTCAGCCTGAGCAAAACGGCGCATCACCGCGGCATGGTCGGTTGGCATATTGAAAGTATGATTTACCGCATCAGTATTTGCCACTGACTGTTTTTTCGCCGGCGACAGTTGTTTAACGATCAAATCGGCAAGTGAACCTCTTCCGCCTGAGGCAACATTTGCCGCTAGCTGATCATCCATCATCCCTTGATAAAATTGCGTATCACTGCTGTTAAACGGGCTGTCTTTATCCTGTAATTCGCTATTGGCTTCCCGCATACTCTTCATCCACATTTGAGTAAATATGGCTTCAAATTGGCGAGCAGCCGCTTGCAACACTTGCTGTTGACCTTCAGTAGAGGATGTTGAGGTGACACCATCTTTTTTGATACCCATCTGACGAAGTTGATCCAGATTTCGGATATCACCGGCTAACCCCTGACTCGTTAACT
>JAQUHG010000275.1 GCA_028683735.1 Tolumonas sp.
GGTTCAGCACCTTATCCAAACGGAATTGCAGACGACGGCGCACGGTTTCGCGACGGAACGCCAGCCATTCGGTCAGGATCGTCAGCAGGTTTTTAACCTGTGGCCGGTGATCCATCCCCAACATGTTGAGGTTCACACGATAGCTTTTTTCCAGATCGGTACTGGCAAACAGATGCTGCATCAGCTGTTCAACATCGATACGGTTGGAACGCGGTACAATCACCAGACGGGTCTGGTTCTCATGATCCGACTCATCACGTAAGTCACTGACCATCGGCAATTTTTGGCCTGCATCTGTGCTGCGATCTGTTCAATCACGCGCGCACCAGACGCCTGATGTGGCAGTGCGGTAATGACGATATCGCCATCTTCCATGTGATAAACCGCGCGCGCTCGAATTGACCCTTTGCCCGATTCATAAATTTTACGGATCTCGGCCCGCGGCGTGATGATCTCGGCCTTCGTCGGGTAATCCGGCCCCTGCACATGCTCCAGCAAATCGGCCATGGTTGCATCAGGGCGATCAAGCAGTGTGATACAAGCCTGTGCGACTTCACGTACGTTGTGTGGCGGAATATCAGTCGCCATACCGACTGCAATACCGGTAATACCGTTCAGCAGAATATGCGGCAAGCGTGCCGGTAGGATCTGCGGCTCTTGCATGGTGCCATCAAAGTTAGGCTGCCACTCAACCGTGCCCTGTTCCAGTTCACTTAATAACAGCTCAGAAAAACGCGATAATCGTGCTTCTGTATAACGCATTGCCGCGAACGATTTCGGATCATCCGGCGCCCCCCAGTTCCCCTGACCATCCACCAGCGGGTAACGGTAAGAGAACGGCTGCGCCATCAGCACCATGGCTTCATAACAGGCGGAATCACCATGCGGATGGTATTTACCAAGCACATCCCCGACGGTACGTGCCGACTTTTTATGCTTCGCCAGTGCGGATAAACCCAGTTCACTCATCGCATACACGATACGACGTTGCACAGGTTTCAGACCGTCCGCAATATGCGGTAAAGCGCGATCCATGATCACGTACATGGAGTAGTTGAGATAAGCCTGTTCAGTGAAAGTTCGCAGCGGTTGGCGCTCGACTCCATCCAGACTCAGTTCAGCATCACTCATGTTTATTATTCTCTTGCTATCTCTCTGATTACTGGCTGCTAGCCTACCATAATCACCGCTTTACAGCGCGGTTTTAGCATCACAGATGCCACGCAGCTAAAATAATATTTCGGATAAATGTTGTTCATTCAGCTCCGTGATAGGCTATATTTTAAGCTACCACAATCTGGGGCAATTACGGCAGGAGAAATAAAAAGCAGCCAAAAGACTCATGAGGACGGCTGACTTAAATCTGCTGATTAATGTCTAACGAGAGAGCACATGGCAATTAAACCAAAGTGGTACACCGATCCCAGTGCATTAAAACGACACTGGCGAACAGGGACGGTCACGTATCTCATCGCATTGTCGATCATCGCGTTGTTATCGCTGTTTTCTCACTATTTAGTGCAAAATATTGTGCAAAAACAAGAAGCCACCGCGCGGGTTGTCAATCAAGCCGGACGGCAAAGAATGCTCTCACAGCGGATCACGCGGTTTGCCGGTGAAATGCTGCTCCCAGCCGAACGTCAATCAACACCCCAGTTACAACAGGAATATGTTGCGGCAATAAATAACATGGCGGAAGTGCATCAAGCCTTGGTGAATGGTTCAGCTCGGTTACAGATCCCGATATCAGACTCTATCGTTATTAACCAACTGTTTCACCAAAACCCGATCAATCTGGATAAACAAGTTACCGACTTCATTACTACCGCAAAACAACTTGCAGACACGCATTTAAGCCAGGAAATCCGGCAACATGCACTGATCCGATTGCGCTTGGCCGCCAATCGGAGTTTATTAGATAGCCTTGATACACTGGTTAGCCAATATCAACAGGAAAGTGAGCTCGCAATCTCTAAGCTGCAGAATTACAACCGGTTATCGTTGTTTGGCATGTTACTGACTTTGTTTTTAGAGGCGCTATTTATCTTTCGCCCTTTGTTACTCAATTTGTTTCGTCGTGAACAGCAGTACCATCAATTACTGGCGGAAATGGAAAGTGAAATTAGCGACCGGATCCATTTTATTGCCTTTCATGATCCATTGACTGAATTGCCAAACCGGCTTTCCTTACTGGAGCGTATCAAAACCGCGATTCAAACCGTGGAGCAGAACCAAAGTCATCTGGTGGTTATTTCTATTGGCTTAGACCGCTTTAAAGATATCAATAATTCTCTCGGGCACGATCAGGGCGATGATTTGCTGGTTGCCATCGCCAGCCGCTTAGATGCTACCGCACACGAACATAATGGCGTTGCAGCCCGGATTGCCGGTGATGAATTTGTGCTGTTCCTTACCAACAAAGTCAAAACACTTGATTTGATGCGCATACTCAGACAGTTGAAAACATCTATTATTCAACCACTTGAATTAAATAAACGCGCCGTGCAGATTGGTGCCTCATTGGGTATTGCGGTATTTCCAGATGATGGCGTACAAGCCGATGAGTTATTACTGCATGCCAACCAGGCGATGCGAGTTGCTAAAACAGACGGTGGGAATGCGTTCCGTTTCTTCCAACCGACCATGACGGTGAACATGGCGCGTAAGATGAAACTGGAGCAAGAGCTTAGGCTGGCGATCATCAGCAATCAGTTGGAATTACACTATCAACCAAAAATCCGCCTAACAACGGGTGAAATCACCGGCGTGGAAGCCCTGATCCGCTGGCATCATCCTGACGAAGGCATGTTGTCCCCAGCCGAGTTTATTCCTATTGCCGAAGACAGTGGCTTAATTGTCGATCTCGGTGATTGGGTGCTGGTAGAAGCACTACGCCAGGCCTCTGTTTGGCACAAACAACAGATCATGATCGACATTGCGATCAATGTGTCGGTAAAACAATTATTACGCCGGAATGTCAGTGATCGGATCTGTGCATTATCGGAGCAAATGGCCATTAACACACATTATATTCAGCTGGAAATCACCGAAAACAACATGATGGAAAATCTGCCACGGATCGTCGACCAACTCGAACAGTTACAAAATAGTGGTTTTGTCATTGCCATTGATGATTTTGGTACCGGCCATTCCAGCCTCGCCAGCCTGCGTGACTTACCAATCAATGTACTGAAAATTGATCGTTCGTTTGTGACTCAGGCCATGGAGGACGATAAAGATGCCCAGATTGTCCGCGCGATTATTGAAATGGGGCATTCGCTGAATAAACAGATCATCGCCGAAGGCATCGAAACGACTGAACAGATGTATTTATTGCAAAACTTCAATTGCGATGAAGGTCAGGGTTATCTGTTTTCTAAGCCGGTTTCAGCTCGATTAATTACCCCGCTGCTCGAACAACACATGATTCAGATATCTGCAACGGAAGCCCCTCGCCAGCACGGAACTAACATGCTGTAATAGCCATGATTAAGCGAGGAAATATCATGGATCAACAACAAACCGAATTAGATGTATTAATCGATCAGGCTTACGAACTGTTTCTGGAACTGGCCGCTGACAATCTGGATGAAGCCACGCTGCATCGCTTTAACCAGGAATTTCCTGAACGTGGTGGCTTAGGCGACTGTGAACCCGAGGCTGACTGGGAAGAAGAGATACAAGCCGAAGTCAAACCGGAAGAGTGGCTGGAAGTCCGTGTTGGGTTACTGAATGCCGAGCAAGAATTTGATTATTTGTTCGACCACATGTTGATCAGTCGCGACCCAGAGAGTCAGGAATGTCATATTCTGTGGCAACCAGAATAAGGCGGTAATGATGCAACGTATTGTGTTTGTAGAAGATGATGCTGAACTTGGCGCGTTAATCAAAAGCTTTCTGGGTAAACATGACCTGGATGTCACGCTGGTTCCCCGAGGTGACACCGCCATGGCGATCATTTTGCAGGAACAACCCGATCTGGTGTTACTGGATATCATGTTGCCCGGCATTGACGGGCTCACGTTATGCCGTAATCTGCATC
>JAQUHG010000276.1 GCA_028683735.1 Tolumonas sp.
GTTGAGATATCCATGATTAGTTACCATACGGATCGAAGCTGAAATATTTCGCTGAAATTGCTTTGTACTTACCATTGGCGCGTACTGCAGCGATCGCTTTGTTGAGTTTCTCAGTCAGCGCGGTATCAGATTGTCTTAAACCGCCACCAATACCAGTGCCTAAGATTTCTGCATCATCCGGCACCGGACCTTTGCTTTCACAGCACTCTTTACCGGTGGATGATTCAAGGAACGCAGCCAGCGGAATGGAGTCGGCAATCACGTAATCGACACGACCAGCCACTAAATCCTGCAGGGACTCATCCAGTGTGGGATAGTTTTTCTCGGCGGCGACATCGCTGTAATGTTTCTGGAAATAAGCCGATTGGATGGATGACACGTAAGTCCCGATGATTTTGTCTTTTAAATCATCTTTCGTGACTTGGTGTGGTTCGTCTTTCAGACCGACGATTTCAGTCGGCGTGTTGTAATATTTATCGGTGAATGCGATGACTTTTTTACGTTCATCGTTGATTGACATCGATGACCAAATGACGTCAATTTTGTTCGCCTTCAAACCTGGGATCAGACCATCCCACGTCATATCCACGATGGTGCATTTTTCTTTCATCTCGTCACACAGGGCATGTAACAAGTCAATTTCCCAACCAGCCCATTTTCCGCTGGCATCTTTGGTATAAAACGGTGGATATGCTTCATTCGATACCCCAAAGCGGATCTCTGCGTGTGCGGCAGTGCTGGTGAGGCAGGCAAGGGCAATCAGTCCGGCGGTCAAACGTGCTTTCATAGCGGTGTTACTCCATGTATTGATTGAGGTTTATTGACGAAACTGAGAGGTGAACTGGCGACAACGTTCGCTGTTCGGGTGATTGAATACCTGATCCGGCGAACCTTCTTCTTCAATCAACCCCTGATGCATAAAGACCACATGATCAGAAACATCACGGGCAAAATTCATTTCATGGGTGACCAGCAACATGGTGCGGCCTTCATCGGCTAGATCGCGGATGACTTTCAACACTTCGCCGACCAGTTCCGGGTCGAGCGCAGAGGTTGGCTCATCAAACAGCATCAATTTCGGATTGATACACAGTGCGCGGGCAATCGCGGCGCGTTGCTGTTGACCACCAGAGAGGAAAGAGGGGTATTCATGGCGTTTGTGATAAAGCCCCACTTTCTGCAGTAACTCTTCCGCTTGTTCGGTGGCTTCGTATTTATCCTGATTCAGGACATGGACAGGTGCTTCAATCACATTTTCCAAAATCGTACGATGCGACCAGAGGTTGAAGCCCTGAAACACCATGCCTAACCGACTGCGGATGCGTTCAATTTGTTTCCAGTCAGCCGGTTGTTGTTTGCCGTGGCGATCGCGGGTTTGACGGATCTCTTCACCATTGATAATGAAGGAGCCCTGATCGGCAATTTCGAGAAAATTGATACAGCGTAAAAAGGTACTCTTCCCCGATCCGGAAGAGCCGAGGATAGAGACCACTTCTCCATGGTGCGCTTGCAGAGAAATGCCTTTAAGAACTTCATTATCCCCAAATCGTTTTTGGACATGGGTAACCTCAAGTGCCAGCGGCGTTTTCTTCCTGAGTGGCCGTATTATCTGTTGCATCATGCTATCCTGCTGTCATTGAAACACTCTTGTAGTATTTACAAAATGGATGATGAACAACGGCAAAGAAGCTGTTTTCACGCCGTAAAAATGCGTTTTGAGTGTTGTTTTTGCAGAAAAAATGCATCTCACCAGAACGGATCGGAGATGTTTTATGCTGGTGCGCACAATGCACCAGACTGGATTCGATTTATCGCTATTGCTGACGAAGGAATAGCCGTGATAAATCACTTATCTGTCAGAGTTTGACCCATGCAGCTTGATACATTTGATACCAAGATCCTTAACATCATTCAGAAGAACTGTCGGGTTCAGGCTGAGGAAATTGCCGAGCAGGTTGGGTTATCAGCGTCTGCCGTACAACGGCGTCTGAAAAAACTCCGGACTGAAGGGGTGATTCAGACCGAGATCGCGGTGATTGACCCGAAATATGTCCCTAACATCATGACCTTTATTGCAGGTTTGGAAATCGAGCGGGACAACTATGTCGCCCTCAATTTATTTAAAGCCTGGAGCGCTGGCCGGAATGATATTCAGCAAGTTTATTATGTGACCGGACAATATGATCTGATCGTCGTTGTTACCGCAGTCAATGCCGCAGAATATGATAAATTCAGTCAGGAACTGATGGAAAAAGTGCCACAGATTCGGCGCATTACCACTCACGTTGTCATTGACGCGCCGAAACGCAGTTTCTATGTTCCGATCCGCACCATGCTTGAAGAATAAATGAAAATATAAGCTGCAGATTGCCTGCGCCGCCAATATACGAGGCAGCCCATGCCCGCCTCAAACACCTTGGCTTCTATCAAAAGAAAGGGCGGCCTGCGTCAAAATAGACTCAATAAAGACGCATTCTTTGTGGCAGCCTGACAGCAAAGTGCTATGGTAAATGGTACACGCCGACGACCAGCGCTCCGGAGGATGGTCATGCGTCATTCCATTTTTTATGACCCCGTCCAACTCCGTGACCGGATCACGGCACTCATGCAGAGGTTATCCAGCCAACCTGAACTAGCCAGCGACCTACTCCCGTTGTTAACTGAACTTTCGGAGTATTTACAACAGCAAGCCCAAAACAGTTATCGGCTGTTTTTTGAACAAGCAAAAACCCCTATTCTGCTGATTAACCCCAGCAATGGACAGATTACAAATGCCAATCTGGCGGCAGAAAAATTCTACGGATACACCCGGCTACAGTTATTAAAACTGGCCATCAGCGATATTAATTGCCTGAGCCAAGAGCAGATCAAACAACGAATGGCTCAGGCACTGGAAGAACGCCGCAGCTTCTTTTTATTTCCACATCGCTTGGCATCGGGGGAAATTCGCCAGGTCGAAGTACATTCCGGCCCGATCGTGATTGATGGTCAACAGTTTCTCTATTCCACAATTTATGACATCACTGAGCGTCTGCTGGCCGAAAAACAATTACGAGAAAGTGAAGCCCGCTACCGGGCATTACATGAAAGCCTGCCGGTCGGTTGCCTGATGCAGGATGCTGAGCACAATATTCTGGCTATCAATGATGAAGCCTGCGCTATTTTTGGTGTAGACAAAACCCGGCTACTCAATAACAACCTGGCCTTTATGCCTTGGGTACGCGTGCGTGAAAATGGCGAGTCCCTGTCTTTGGATGAACATCCGGCCGTCGAATCTATCCGCACAGGCCAACCGATCCGTGGATTTATTATGGGCCTGAAATCCATAGGCCACACAACGTGGCTCAACGTAAACAGCCAACCATTATTCCAACCGGATGAAGCACGACCTTATGCGGTGATCAGCAGCTTTAGTGACATTACGCCACAAAAAGAAACCGAAGAAACATTGTCGCTGGCCGCCAGTGTGTTCACCGCTGCCAAAGAAGCCATTATGATCACCGATGCGAGTATCCGCATTGTCCGGGTAAACAACGCATTCTGCGATATAACCGGTTATAGCGAAGCCGAAGTCTTGGGTAAAAACCCGCGCATTCTGCAATCGGGTTATCAGGATCAACAATTTTATAAAACCTTCTGGCAACAACTGCGACAAGAAGGCCATTGGAGTGGTGAGATCTGGAACCGGCGTAAAAATGGCGAAATATTTGCGGAACGGCAAACCATCAGCGCCGTCAGAAATGAGAACAATGAAACCCATCATTATGTTTGTTTGGCGTCAGATATTTCCAGCCAAAAACAGCATGAAAAACAACTGGAACAACAGGCCTATTATGATTTGCTGACTGGCTTACCCAACCGCAAATTGCTGACCGATAAGTTAGTGCTGGCCCTACAACAATGTCAGCAAACCGATAATCTACTGGCTGTCGCGTATATCGACCTCGATGGTTTTAAACAAATCAATGATACTTACGGGCATGCGGTCGGCGATCAGCTGTTAATAGCCGTCGCCGTACAGATGAAAAAGACCTTACGGGA
>JAQUHG010000277.1 GCA_028683735.1 Tolumonas sp.
AGCCAATGCCCAAGACAAGCCAAACAGCTTGTTCCGCGGGAAATCTTCGTTTACGAACAGTGGCCCGACCGGTTTGCTTCACTGCTTGTGAAATCCACTCCAGAGGAATATTTTTCCGGAATGAGTCCATCGTTTCAGGATAGTTAAATTCGGCAGTTAGTTGCAGCTCTCTTGAAAGTTCAGACATAAAAAATCGGTCTCAGATAAAAATCTGAGACCGATTATGAAGCCAGTGGAGGATCGTTCAAGCATCCTTAAACGATCAGCATTATCCTGAAAGGGAAGGCTTTTTAATGATAACGATTAGAACAAAATTTCTGTCAGGTTATACAGTTCTTCGTTAAATGGACGTTTCATGTTCTCGATACAATCGATGATGTCGTGGTGAACCAGTTCATTTTTCAACAAACCAACACAACGACCACCTTCGCCTTGCAGCAGCAGGTCAACAGCATAAGCGCCCATGCGGCTAGCAAGAACACGGTCACGAGCAGTTGGTGAACCACCACGTTGGATGTGACCCAGAATAGTTGCACGCGTTTCCAGACCAGTATGCAACTCGATCAGATTGGCCAGCGCGTTAACATCAGTAACATGTTCACAAATAGTGATGATTGCGTGACGTTTGCCATTGGCAATACCTTCATCGATCTGAGCCAGCAATTCTTCTTTTTTGAAGCCTTTTTCTGGAACGATAACGAATTCTGCACCACCTGCTACAGCCGCAGCCATGGCTAAGTCGCCACAGTGACGACCCATTACTTCAACCACAGAGATTCGTTTGTGGGAAGTCGAGGTATCACGCAGACGGTCAATCGCTTCCATTACTACGTTCAGTGCAGTATCAAAACCGATAGTAAAATCAGTGCCAGCGATATCGTTGTCGATAGTGCCTGGCAGACCGATACATGGGTAGCCCATTTCAGTCAGTTTTTTCGCGCCCATATAAGAGCCGTCGCCACCGATAACAACCAGTGCTTCGATGCCGTGTTTATTCAGGTTAGCGATCGCTTCACGACGTACACTTTCTTCTTTGAAAGCAGGGAAGCGAGCAGAGCCCAGCATGGTGCCACCACGGTTAATGATGTCTGAGACGCTGCGGCGATCCAGTTTTTCGATACGGTCGCGGTGTAAGCCCAAATAACCGTCACGAATACCGTAAACTTCAATACCTTTAGCCAGCGCAGCACGAACTACAGAGCGGATTGCCGCGTTCATACCTTGTGCATCACCACCACTGGTCAAAACACCAATTTTCTTGATCATTGTGTGCCTCTATAGAGAAATTACAAAACAAACAGATTCTTGAGTGAGTACTACACATGGCATGTCGTTATGATTTTATCAGCCGTCTGGAAGTTCACCCGTTCATATCCGGACCGTGTAATACAAAACAAGGCACCCTCTATGAGGATGCCTTGCAAAAACAATTATTTAGCTGCAGCTTCGATGATAGCTGAGAAGTCAGCTACTTTCAGAGATGCGCCACCGATCAGACCGCCATCGATGTCAGCTTGAGCCAGCAGTTCAGCCGCGTTTGCCGCGTTCATAGAACCACCGTACAGAACCTGTACTTTAGCAGCTACATCAGCGTTGAAACCAGCCAGGTAAGCACGGATGTGTGCGTGTACTGATTGAGCGATTTCTGGAGTAGCAGTTTTGCCAGTGCCGATTGCCCATACTGGTTCGTAAGCGATAACAGCGTTAGCGAAAGAGTCGATACCCGCTACGTCGATCACGGCTTTCAGCTGAGTTTCAACAACAGCTTTAGTTTCGTTAGCTTCGAACTGTTCCAGTGTTTCACCGATACACAGAACAGGGATCAGGCCGCCAGCTTGAATAGCAACGTATTTAGCAGCAACAACAGCGTCAGTTTCTGCATGCAGAGTACGACGTTCGCTGTGACCAACCAGAGCGTATTTACAGCCGAATTCTTTCAGCATAACTGGAGAGTTTTCACCAGTGAATGCGCCAGAGGTATGAACGTCTGCATCTTGTGAACCGTATTTCAGTGCAGAACCGGCAGTCAGTTGTTCAACTTGACCCAGGAAAATAACAGGTGCACAAACAGCCACTTCAACGTTTGCAGCTGCAGCTACTGGTGCTTTCAGACCTTCAACCAGAGCTTCAACAGACGCTTTAGTGCCGTTCAGTTTCCAGTTACCCATGATCAGGTGTTGTCTCATTTGCTGTATCCTCAGGATGGTTTGTGATGTTTATAAGTATTTGCACCGCATTATAGAAGGTGTGACGCCCGACGAATAGTCGCCATTTTGTTACCGCTCGTAATTTTTTCTCTTATTACTGATCCATATCAGGAACTTCACTTGAAAAAAAACAAAACGAAATAAAAAGTGCTCTATTTGTTAACAAGTTAGTTACGAAAGCGGTTCCATAATTGACCAATCCATTCATGCAATGCCATTTCAGAATACATAAGATAACGCCCGGATGGTAAATAACCGTAGGCTGGAATCGCCAATTGTTGCTTTCTGCCTACATATTGCGCCGGTGCCGGGATCGGGTTCATACCTACCTGATGGAATAATGTCATGGCTCTGGGCATATGCGATGCGGAGGTAACAAGCGCAGCAGGGTGGCCGGAAATTAGCTGACTGTCGCGAGCCACTTCCTCTTCTGTATCTCTGGCATTTTCAATCAGCGTCATTTGATTTCGTGGTATACCATTCGCCTCAGCTACTCTGGCGTACATCTCTGCGCCAGAAACAGGATCACCGGCAATGCTGCCGGAAAAAATCATATGAGCCTTGGGGTTCAGCCGTTTTATGCGTAAGGCTTCTTGTATTCGCGCACTAGCGGCTTCAGTGAGCTGACTCGCTAAAGGCACCGATGGATCAGAGACATGCCCATGACCTAACACAATAATAAAATCGACAGGCTGTTGGTCGGGAAAAGCAGGGTACATTTGTTCTAACGGGCGATTTAATTCCACGCTGACCGGGCGGATTGAAAAAGTGATCAAGAGAATGGTTGCCACAGAAACAAGTAACTTGCCACTTTTCTGCCAGCGTGTCAGCCACAATAAAAATAAGCCGATAAAAAGCAGTACAGCACAAAAAGGCAGCGGCATTAGCAGTAGCCCTAGCCATTTTTTAAGCATGAAAAGCATATCTTTATCCCGAATTGACGATCGAAATTCCACGTTTTCGCGGCTTATGACAGAATAGCGGCCCTTTTCCATCAGATACAGCAGAATAACCTTTATGTCAGATCACTCTTTTGATGGGCTATCAGAGAAATTTGCACAGAACATCTATGCCACCAGTAAAGGAAAGATCCGTACCGCTGTTGTTTGGCGAGATCTGGAACAAGGGCTGGCGCGCTTTGGCAATCAGCGGTTACGCATTTTAGATGCCGGTGGTGGCTTTGGCTTCTTTGCACAAAAATTAGCGGCACTGGGGCATGATGTCACATTATGTGATCTTTCTGCCGATATGCTGGAACTGGCGAAAGAGCAGATTGCTGAAAAAGGGCTGACGGAGCGCATCCGTCTAGTGCATTGCGCTATTCAGGATTTGCCAGAGCATGTCGATGGCACATTTGATTTTGTGCTGTGTCATGCCGTGGTTGAATGGCTGGCCGATCCAAAATCGACGTTGATGGGGTTGCTGCACTATTTGAAACCGGGCGGGCTATTTTCATTGCTGTTTTACAACCGTGATGCGTTGCTGTTTCAGAGCCTGGTCGTGGGGAATTTTGACTACATCCGTGCTGGGCTGGTAAAAAAGCGGCAGCAAAAACTGACACCAACCAATCCGCAAACTCCGGCTGATGTCTATCAATGGTTGGAAGAGTGGCAGATGCCACTGTTGTGTCGCAGTGGGGTGCGGGTGATCCACGATTACATGCGACATAAAGAAGATCAGCACAAAAAATTTGCCGATTTATTGGAAATGGAATTACGTTATTGTCAGCAAGAGCCGTTCGTCCATTTAGGGCGTTACATGCATGTGCTGGCCAGTAAGCCGTGCCAGTAAATCATGATTGATAAGAGATTATAATGAC
>JAQUHG010000278.1 GCA_028683735.1 Tolumonas sp.
CCATATTTTAACTATAAAAAAAGTTTACAAAATCATCCAGTGATAAAGTAAACTTTTTTGTAATTATTTGTTTTTGTTGATCAAATAATATTTCTTTACAAAACTAGGTCTCTAGTAACCCTCAGAACGGTATGTCGTCGTCGAAATCCATTGGGGGTTCGTTATAGGTTGGCTGCTGTGCTGCCGGCGCTGGCGCATAACCACCTTGTGGCGCAGTTTGTTGCGGCGCATACCCTGGGTTAGCACCACCTTGCGGTGCGGCAGCGGGTGCCGATGGGCGACCCCAGTTACCTTGTTGTGGCTGTTGTGCCGGAGCACCCATATTGCCACCCTGTGCGCCTGCGCCACGACCATCCAGCATCTGCATTTCGTTGGCGATTATCTCGGTAGTGTAGCGTTTTTGCTGACTTTGTGGGTCAATCCATTCACGGGTTTGCAGACGACCTTCCAGATAAACTTTTGCGCCTTTGCGCAGATATTCACCGGCGATCTCTGCCAGACGACGGTACAGCACGACACGATGCCATTCAGTACGTTCCTGCAGTTGACCTTGTTGGTCTTTCCAGCTTTCACCGGTAGCAACAGTAATATTGGCAACCGCATTGCCGTTTGGCATGTAGCGCACTTCTGGGTCTTGCCCCAGATTGCCAACGATGATGACTTTGTTCACGCCTTTGGCCATGATCTGCTCCGTAAAAAGTTCGAATTCTCTAACCGCCTATCTTAGCAATAATCACTGTTAAAGTCAGATCGACAGCTATGACAGGGCACAAATAGTTTGCAGCGCAGACATTAACATATTTGCAGTAATACTGGCTATTCATCCAGTGCTGGCTATGCGATACTGATATTTTGATGCAGTTCACAGTTGGCTCTCTA
The DNA here is from genome assembly GCA_028683735.1 of Tolumonas sp. Taxonomy (GTDB): domain Bacteria; phylum Pseudomonadota; class Gammaproteobacteria; order Enterobacterales; family Aeromonadaceae; genus Tolumonas. The sequence goes on from JAQUHG010000278.1 coordinate 880, forward strand.
TGGACAAAATCGAGATCCGGGGCGCACGTACCCATAATCTGAAAAATATCAATCTGACGCTACCGCGCGACAAGCTCATCGTCATTACCGGCCTTTCTGGTTCCGGCAAATCATCGCTCGCGTTTGATACCTTATATGCCGAAGGGCAACGCCGTTATGTCGAATCGCTGTCGGCCTATGCCCGCCAGTTCTTAAGCCTGATGGAAAAACCGGACGTCGATCATATCGAAGGGTTGTCGCCCGCGATCTCGATTGAACAAAAATCGACCTCGCATAACCCGCGTTCTACCGTTGGCACGATCACCGAAATTTACGACTACCTGCGTCTGCTCTATGCGCGGGTGGGTGAACCGCGCTGCCCTGATCATGACTTGCCGCTGGCGGCACAAACGATCAGCCAGATGGTTGATCGGGTGTTGGCGGAGCCGGAAAATCGCAAGATGATGATCCTGGCACCAGTCGTGCGCAACCGGAAAGGTGAGCACAAACAGCTGCTGGAAAACCTGTCGGCGCAGGGTTACATCCGTGCCCGGATTGACGGCGAAGTATGTGATTTATCTGATCCACCGACACTGGAGCTGCAAAAGAAACATACCATTGAGGTGGTAGTCGACCGCTTTAAAGTGCGTGATGACCTGCAACTACGTTTGGCGGAATCGTTCGAAACGGCGCTGACTTTATCGGGCGGGCTGGTGTATGTCGCGGATATGGACGATGACCAAGCGCATCCGCTGATTTTCTCGGCCAATTTTGCCTGTCCAGAATGTGGTTATTCGTTGAGTGAACTCGAGCCTCGGTTGTTCTCGTTTAATAACCCGGCTGGTGCCTGTCCGACCTGTGATGGGTTAGGGGTGCAGCAATATTTTGATCCACACAAAGTTGTGACTAACCCTGAGTTAAGTCTCGCGGGTGGGGCGATCAGGGGTTGGGATAAACGCAGTTTTTATTACTTCCAAATGCTGAAATCGGTCGCTGAGCATTATAAATTCGATCTCGATGAACCCTATGACGCATTGACGCCACAAGCGAAAAAAGTGGTGTTGCATGGCAGCGGGCATACCCAGATCGAATTCCGTTACATGAACGATCGCGGTGATGTGGTGGTGCGTAATCATGCCTTTGAAGGCGTGTTACACAATATGGAACGCCGCTACCGCGAAACGGAATCCAACAGCGTGCGCGAAGAGCTGGCGAAATATATTGCCAATCAGCCGTGCCCAAGCTGTAACGGCAGCCGTTTGCGACAGGAAGCGCGCCACGTGTATGTGGCGAAAACGACGTTGCCGCAAGTGGCCGAGATGTCGATTGGTGAAACGTTAAGTTTCTTCCAGAATCTGGCCTTAGATGGTCAGCGTGCGCAAATCGCCGAAAAAATCTTAAAAGAGATCATTGAGCGGCTGGGTTTTCTGGTCAATGTCGGCCTGAATTATCTTTCGCTGTCACGCTCGGCGGAAACGCTGTCGGGTGGTGAAGCGCAGCGTATCCGTCTGGCCAGTCAGATCGGGGCCGGTCTGGTCGGCGTGATGTATGTGCTGGATGAACCGTCGATTGGTTTGCATCAACGCGATAATGAACGTCTGCTCGGTACCTTATTCCATCTGCGGAATTTGGGTAACACTGTGATTGTGGTCGAGCATGATGAAGATGCGATCCGCAGTGCCGATTATGTAGTCGACATCGGGCCTGGTGCGGGTGTGCACGGTGGTGCGATTGTGGCACAAGGTACACCTGCGGAAGTGATGGCCAACCCCGATTCGTTGACCGGTGAATATCTGTCGGGCCGGCAGAAAATTCAGGTGCCGGGACAACGCCGCCCGATCGGCGATAAGTGGCTGAAGTTGCTGGGCGCGACTGGTAACAACCTGAAAAATGTCGACTTGCATGTGCCAATTGGTGTGATGACCTGCATTACCGGCGTTTCCGGGTCGGGGAAATCGACGCTGATCAACGACACCTTATTCCGTATTGCCCATCGTGATCTGAATGGCGCAACGGTTGAAAAACCAGCCCCATATCGTGATATTCAGGGCATGGAACTGCTCGATAAAGTGGTCGATATCGATCAAAGCCCGATTGGCCGCACACCGCGTTCTAATCCGGCGACCTATACCGGTTTGTTTACGCCGATCCGCGAATTGTTTGCTGCGACACAAGAGGCGCGCTCACGGGGTTATCAGCCGGGTCGTTTCTCGTTTAATGTCAAAGGCGGGCGCTGTGAAGCCTGTCAGGGCGATGGCGTGATCAAGGTGGAAATGCACTTCCTGCCAGATGTGTATGTGCCGTGTGATGTCTGTAAAGGCAAACGCTATAACCGCGAAACGCTGGAAGTAAAATACAAACACAAGAGTATCCACGAAGTGCTGGATATGACGGTGGAAGATGCGCGTGCGTTTTTTGATGCGGTGCCTGCACTGGCGCGTAAACTGCAGACGCTGATGGATGTGGGTCTGTCGTACATTCGTTTGGGGCAGTCGGCGACGACACTGTCCGGTGGTGAAGCGCAGCGCGTGAAACTGGCGAAAGAGCTGTCGAAGCGGGATACCGGGCAGACGCTGTATATTCTCGATGAACCGACCACCGGTCTGCATTTTCACGATATTCAGCAATTGCTGAATGTGTTGGAAAAGCTGCGTGATAACGGCAACACCATCGTCATCATCGAACATAATCTGGATGTGGTGAAAACCGCGGACTGGATTGTCGATCTGGGGCCGGAAGGTGGTTCCGGTGGCGGTACTATTCTGGTGGCGGGTACGCCGGAACAGGTGGCGGAATGTGCCGAATCGCACACCGCGCGTTTCCTGAAGCCGTTGCTGGAACGTGATCGGGTGTCGTAACTAACGCGATTACCTGCGCTGACGTAGTAACAACGAATAACAAAAAGGGCCGGAATTATCTTCGGCCCTTTTTGTTATTACAGATGTTATTATTACAGATGCGTTTTTCTGCCTGCGGAAATTATTTGGCGCTGCTGCGGATGATCCCTTCCAGGAATTTACCGAAGTTATCACCATGATGTTCCAGCAGTTTCGGGAACATGGAGATTGGCGTCATACCCGGGAAGGTATTGATTTCATTCAACAGAATTTCGTTGTCTTCGGTCAGGAAGAAATCGATACGCGACAGGTCTTTCAGACCTAGCTG
>JAQUHG010000034.1 GCA_028683735.1 Tolumonas sp.
GTGCCGCAAGATGGTCGCATTAGTCTGCGGATTGGTGGCCGTGCGGTCGACGTTCGAGTTTCAACCATGCCATCCAGCTATGGCGAGCGGGTCGTGTTACGTTTGTTGGATAAAAACAATGTGCGCCTGGAACTTAAACAACTGGGTATGGTTGATGCCGATCGGGCACATATCGCTGATTTGATCCGCAAACCACATGGCATCATTCTGGTGACTGGCCCAACCGGTTCGGGTAAATCAACCACGCTGTATGCCGCATTATCCGAGATCAATACCAAAGACCGTAACATTCTGACGGTAGAAGATCCTATCGAATACGATCTTGAAGGTGTCGGCCAAACGCAGGTTAATCCGAAAGTCGACATGACCTTTGCGCGCGGGTTACGCGCCATTCTGCGTCAGGATCCTGATGTCGTGATGGTGGGCGAAATCCGTGATCTGGAAACAGCGCAAATTGCCGTGCAGGCCTCGTTAACCGGCCATTTAGTGTTATCCACATTGCACACCAACACCGCGATTGGTTCGATCACCCGTCTGCGCGATATGGGCATTGAGACGTTCTTGTTATCAACTTCCTTGCTCGGTGTGCTGGCGCAACGTTTAGTGCGCACTTTATGCCCGGAATGTAAACAACCACAGCCGCTGAGTGAAGAAGAACGCCTGCGTTACGATCTGCCCATTGGCGCCCGCCATCTGTATACCGCCAAAGGCTGTGAAGCCTGTAATTTTACCGGTTACAAAGGACGTACCGGTATTTATGAGTTGCTGATCGTCGATGAAGCGGTGCGGGAAGCGATCCACAGTAACAAAGGTGAGCTGGAAATTGAACACTTGATCCGCAGCAAAACACCAAGCATCCGAGCCGACGGTTTGCAGAAAGTAGTAAACGGTGAGACGACATTGGAAGAAGTCTTGCGTGTGACGCGGGAGGACTAACATGTCAGCGTTTGCATATCAGGCGCTGGACGCAAAAGGCCGGCGTAAAGAAGGCATGATCGAAGCCGATTCCCCTCGACAGGCCCGACAAGCATTACGCGAGCAAGGGCTTACCCCACTATCGCTCACGGAAGCGGTTGAACAAGTCCGACAGCAAACACAAAACCGCAGTTGGCTACAACCCAAGATCAGCACCAATGAACTGGCGTTATTGACCCGACAGTTAGCAACACTGGTGGCTGCCGCATTACCGATTGAAGAAGCACTGAGAGCCGTTTCACAGCAGACCGAAAAGGCCAAATTAAGCACCTTGATTGCGGCCGTTCGCACCAAAGTTTTGGAGGGGCACTCGCTGGCAGATGGCCTATCAGCGTTTCCATCGATTTTTGATCCGCTTTATCGTGCCATGGTCGCTGCCGGAGAAAAATCCGGCCATCTGGATACGGTGCTCGATCGGCTGGCCGATTACACCGAACAGCGTCAGCAAATGAAAAGTAAATTGCTGCAGGCGATGATCTACCCCATTATCCTGACCTTGGTTGCCATCAGTGTAATTGCAATCTTGCTGGCGACTGTCGTGCCCAAAGTCGTTGAACAATTCATTCATATGAAACAACAACTGCCGTTCAGCACCCGTTTTTTAATGGGTGCCAGCGATCTGGTGCGCGATTATGGGCTGTGGTTTTTATTGCTGCTGGCGATTTTAGCCATCGCTTGGGGTAGCTGGGTTAAAAAACCGCTCCATCGTCGGCAATACCACGCTCTGTTGCTGCGTTTGCCTGTTATCGGACGTGTCAGCCGAGGGCTGAATACCGCACGCTTTGCCCGTACCTTAAGCATACTAAATTCCAGTGCCGTGCCATTGTTGGATGGTATGCGTATCAGTGGGGATGTATTAAGTAATGATGAAGCTAAAATCCGGGTAGCAGAAGCATCCGAACGGGTACGGGAAGGCAGTAGTTTGCGGGCCGCATTGGAACAAACCAAACTGTTCCCACCGATGATGCTGCATATGATTGCTTCTGGTGAACGCAGCGGTGAATTAGACAACATGTTAGAACGCGCTGCCGATAATCAGGATCGGGAGTTCGAAAGTCAGGTCAATATCGCTTTGAGCATTTTTGAACCAGCCTTAGTAGTGAGTATGGCCGTCATTGTGCTGTTTATCGTCTTAGCTATTTTACAACCGATCCTCGAACTGAATAACATGGTCGGACGTTAGTTTTTATTTTTATTACTAAAAGGGGTTATGCATGCAACGCAGACAACAAAGCGGCTTTACGCTGTTGGAAATCATGGTCGTTATCGTGATATTAGGCATTTTGGCCAGTCTGATCGTCCCCAACTTAATGGGTAATAAAGATCAGGCGGATCATCAAAAAGCAGTCAGTGACATTGTGGCACTGGAAAACGCATTAGATATGTACAAATTGGATAACAGCCGTTATCCCACCACGGATCAGGGTTTAAATGCATTAATAACCAAACCCGACAGTGAACCTGCACCTCGAAACTATAAAGAGGGGGGTTACATCAAACGTTTGCCGTCCGATCCTTGGCAGGGTGAATATCAACTACTCAGCCCTGGCGAACATGGCAGTATTGATGTGTTCTCAATGGGGCCAGATGGCCAAGCAGGCACCGACGATGATATCGGCAACTGGAATTTAGATAAAAAACGAGATAATCAACAGTGATGCAAAGACGTATGCGTGGTTTCACGCTGATTGAAATTATGCTGGTTATCGTGATCATCGGCTGCGCCGCAGGGATCGTTGTATTATCGATCCCCGGTGGCCCGAATCCGAAACTTGGTAGCAACTTATCAGAAGAAAGTCAGCAATTAGTCTCTACGATTCAGGTCATGAGTGAACAGGCCACACAACAAGGGCGTACGATTGGTTTGCATATTTCCGAGCATGGTTATCAATTCATGATCCGTCAGGAAAACCCATCGAATAATGATGAAAATACCACGCAAACAACGACGAAATCATTGGATACGTTATTGGATTGGGATCATCAATCGTGGCAGCCCTATCAAAATGAAAAATTGCGCACCACTGGTGAGTTTGATGAAAAAATATCACTGGCGCTAACACTGGATGGGTTACAACTGCAGGATGAAGACAACCATTTAGGCCGTTCAGAACCACAATGGTTTGACACCGATAACCAACTGACTGCGAAAACGCCCCAAATACTGTTATTACCCAGTGGGGAGATCACACCATTTTCACTCACTATGCAGGAACATGGCAGTGATAATACGCAATTTCGTCAAATCAATGGCTTAGAAAATGGTCAGATTGATGTATTGACGACACAAACGGATCAGGTTGCCGGAGGACACTCTTGAGTTGTCGTGGCATGACCTTGCTGGAAGTAATGGTTGCGATGGCCATTTTTGCTATTGCAGGCATTACATTGATGAAGACCGTCACCGAACAGGTCGTAGCACTGGCTACACTGGAAGATAAAACGTTCGCCAGCTGGGTGGCAGATAACCAGCTGGCGACCATTCGCTTGACCGAAAAATGGCCTAATCTGACCTGGAGCAATGGTCAGGAAGAGATGGCCGGACGTACCTATTACTGGCGCTGGCACGGCGTAGAAACCGCCGATCCATCGTTTCGTGCCGTAGACGTTGAAGTTCGTGATACAGAAAAAGCACCCGATCCGCGCGCCACGCTGCGCAGCTACGTCTCGAAGAACTAACCATGATGTCTGCATCAATCCCTTCTAAAATACGACAAGCCGGGTTTACCTTACTAGAGGTCTTACTGGCACTGGTCATCTTTGCCATCTTAAGCCTGAGCGCCTATGCCGTGTTACAGGGCGTTATGCGTAATGATGAGGTTTCTCAAGCCAAAATAACCCGCTTATCCGAGTTACAACGAGGTTTTGCGACTTTATCGCGTGATTTCACACAAATACTGCCGCGTACAACCCGTGTTAATGGCGAAGCCACAACTATCTTATTTCAAGCCGAGCGTTTCCAGCAGGGAAGTGATGACTGGGCAGTGATGTTTGTTCGCGCCGGCTGGTTAAATCCCGGGGGGCAATTACACCGTTCAGAATTGCAAAAAGTGGGTTACCGGTTGCGGCAACACACATTGGAAAGACTGACTTATTTGTATCCTGATGCCGTTACAGGGACTGAACCAACCATAACCCCATTACTAAATCATGTATCCGCGTTCACACTACGATTTTATAAAAATGATGCATGGTTAACCGAATGGATGACCCCCGCGGTATTGCCAGCAGCGGTTGAAGTTACACTCACACTCGATGATTACGGCACCATTCGGCGGCTGTTTTTATTGACCGATACCACCACGACCACCAGCAGTGGAGGCAGTTGATGAAACAACAGCGAGGGATGGCTCTGTTGGTGGTCTTATTACTGCTGGCCGTCATGGTCACTATGGCCAGTAGCATGACGCAGCGTTTTCGCATGGAATGGCAACGCACCTATAACCAGCAATTACAGTTACAAAACTATTGGTATCTGCTTGGTTCCGAAGCCTTGATCTCAAAAGTACTCATACAAGATTTAAAAGACAACCCAGAGAAGACATCTCTGGCCCAATATTGGGCCAACGAAGGCCAAATATTCCCGGTTGAAGCAGCGATACTGCAAGGGGTGGTTCGCGATTCACAGGCCTGCTTTAATTTGAATTCCCTGAGCACCACAGGTTCCGGATCAGAGGAAACAACCACGAGTGCCAATGTGTTATATCGGGCGAATGTTTTCCGCCAATTATTAATCAGCTTAAAAGTTGAAGACTATCGAGCTCAGCAAATCACCGCCGCACTACAAGACTGGTTGGATGATAACACGACTGCCCGTTCACTCGGCGCTGAAGACAGTGAGTATGAAGCACTGCCCCACCCCTATCTGCCAGCCAATGGCCTGATGCAAGATGTCAGTGAACTACGTGCCGTCAAAGGTGTCGATGCTGCACTCTACCGTCAGTTATTACCATTGGTGTGTGTGATTCCAGAGAAAACGCTGCAGGTAAATGTCAATACGTTACGCACCATTCAAGCGCCCTTACTGGCAGCGCTTTTTCTCAATAATATCAGTGTGGATGATGCACGTAACATATTAGAACAACGCCCGCGCGAAGGTTGGAACAGTGTGGCAGAATTCCTGGAGCTGGGAACATTAAGCAACACTGCCGCGGCAGGAGATCAGGTACAATCGGCACTGACCATAAAAAGTTTCTATTTTCTGGCAACCTTACAAGCCGAGAGCGATCATTATCAGACTCGTATCGTCAGTTTGTTTCAACGACAAAGTAATAATCAGGTGACTGTTATCCGTCGTCACTTTGGGGGGTTAGAGTGAACGAATTTTTACTGATACGACTGGGGTCCCGCCATCAGGATAACGTGCACTGGTTGGTGTGGTCAGCCACTCAGCAAGAAGTGATCGCCAGCGGGCAACTCAACAATGCGACACAATTATCCGAACTAGCAGAACGCGCGGGTCATCGCCCTGTGGTCGTGCTCGTTCCGGGTTGTGATGTTATTTTTCGTGAACTGACATTACCCGGGCGGCTCAATGCGCAAACTATGCAGGCGTTGCCTTTTATGCTGGAAGACGATGTCGCCAGTGATGTAGAAAAACTGCATATCACCGTATTACAGCATCAAGGGCAGCAGGTAAAAATTGCAGCGGTTGAGCAAGAGCAGATGCAGCATTGGCTCTCTTGGTTAAGTGATGCCGGATTGACCGCACAACAACTGTTACCGGATGTTCTCGCGCTGCCACAACCAGCAGACAATGGCTGGTCACTACTCCAATTAGGTTCGCAATGGCTGATCCGCCAGAATACATGGCAAGGCGCAGTCGTGGATGATAACTGGCTGCCCGTTTGGATGAACAGCCATGAGCAGTTACCACGCTTACAAAGTTATACACCTGCACCAGACGAAATTATTGGCGAATGGCAAATCGCTTTGTGTGAATTGCCGATGCAGCTGCTGGCTCAAAATCTACCGTCAGAACAGGCTAATTTACTGCAAGGCGTTTACCGCTCTGTCGCACCATGGAAAAAGCAATGGGCTCGCTGGCGCCTGCCAGCCATTCTGATCGGATTATGGCTGCTGTTAGTGGCAGCCAATCAGGGTGTTGAATATGCTCAATTGCACACGCAGCAACAACAACTGCAGCAACAAATGACTGCGTTATACCGGCAATTATTTCCAACAGAAAAACGGGTTATTAATCCAAGAGTACAGCTAAAACAACATTTAGATGCACTGCAGCAAACCCCGCAAGCCAATAGTTTTCTCAGCCAATTGGCTTCGTTAGCCCCGCTGTTACATCAAACATCAGGACTTGAGCTACAACAATTACAATTTGATAGCGGCAAACAGGAGTTCCGATTACAAATCAGTGCTCGTGATTTCCAGACGCTGGAGCAATTCCGCCAGCAGGCCAGCACGATTTTTGAAACAGAAACCACCAACATGCAAAATCAGGATGGAAAAGTCAGGGGTATGCTGATGGTAAGGAGTAAATCATGAAACAGTGGTGGTTAAATCTGGCAGCACGAGAACGCCGTGTTGTTCTTATTGGCGGATTGGCTGTGTTTTTTGCCATTCTCTATTGGGGAGGCTGGCATCCGCTACAACTACATTTGCAACAAAGCCGTACTCAGGTTCAGCAGTTACGCCAGCAATTAAATTGGATGCGTGAACAGGCACCGCTGGTGAACCAGCTAACACAAACCAACCATGCCGATGCACCCACCAACATTGATATCGCCAGTGCACTGACCGCCAGTAGCCAAACGCAACAACTCGTATTAAAGCGTATTCAACCACAGGGCGAAAATGCACAAGTTGAACTTGAGACCATCGATTTTGCACAATTATTAGCTTGGTTAGATCTGCTGGAACAACAATACGGCATCACACCACAACAAATAGAGCTGCAATCATTACCGCAGCTACCCGGCAAAGTGCAAGTGAAGCGCTTATTACTAGGCAGAAACAAAAAATAATCCGATGATAAAAAACTATTTATTCCGCAGCCCTCTGCTATTAACACTGTTTTTGCTTGGCTATCTGCTCTTTTTGCTGGCCTCGTTACCGGCCGCGCAGATCCTGCCACGCTTGCCGCTGCCCGCCGGTCTGCAGCTACGAAATATTAATGGCACCTTGTGGCAAGGCAGCATCAGCGAAATTAGCTGGCAAAAATACCGGTTACACAATCTGCAGTGGGAAGTGCTGTTCAGCCATCTATGGTTAGGAATGCCCACCATAAAATTAGATATTCAGGATCCAGAAACTATCACTGCAACAGGGACGATAGGTTGGCGGGGAAAATGGCATTTGAATAACTGGCACATCAAAACCGCCGCCAACATTTTACAAAACTGGGCTCCGGTTCCCCTACCAATAACTGCAGCCGGCACCATACAACTTAATATTGAACAACTGATTGTTGATCACCAAACCTGCCAGACCCTGACCGGGCAACTCAATTGGCAACAAGCGTTAATTAATACACCCTCAGGCGCTTTAGTCTTAGGTAATTCAATCGCAAACCTTAACTGCCAAAATAACGAATTAAATGCCAAGGTTAAGCAAGACTCAGCCTCTCTGCATACTCAAGCTTCACTGCAACTCAACCTGCAGGGGCAATATAAATTACAGGCCACTTTACGCCCTGATACCGAATTACCGGATGGTTTACATTCTGCACTCAGCTGGTTAGGCTCAGCTGACAACAACGGGAATATCCTCACCAAACAGGAAGGATACTTACCTTATTTTTGATATTGCTATAACGAGCACATAAAAGTTGGGATACATCGCGGTTAACGGCGAATAATCCGGCTATGATGCAGCCTGAAACATTTACATAAATATTATAAAGAACAAGAGCAAGGATGGTGTCGTTATCATGAATAGTGCCGCCGCAAAGATCCCGTTGCGTTCAGCGACGCGGATCATGCTGTTTTATACCGTGTTATCACTGGCCTGGTTTTATTTTTCCAGTCATGGATTATCTCCCGCTGGTGCCAGTAATACCTCACCGTTTAACGGTATGACATTTTGGGTCACACTGACAACTTTCATCACCGGCATCACTGTCAGTATTTTTTTTCTGTTGGTCTGGCGACAACAATATCTGCAACACCAGCAGGATATGGTTCGCTGCGTCGCAGAAAAAGACCAGTTATTACATCATTTTTTTGAGTTACCAATGCAAGGCATGGCAATCACCACCAATGCGCATGGCCATTGGTTACAGTTCAACGATTATCTATGCACCCTCTTTGATTCACCTCGCGCTGCGTTAGCGGAACTGAATCTGTTAGCTCTCACCCATCCCGATGATCGGATCAATGATCTGCATGAATGGGAACTGATGCAATCAGGCCAGTCACAAGGTTATCGCCGGGAAAAACGCTTTGTACGCCTTGATGGCTCAATTTTATACGCCATCATTGATAGTCGCTGCATACGTAATGCCGAAGGTAAAATTGACTGCGTCATTAACGTCATTGAGGATATTACTGCACGTAAAAACAGTGAATTACATCTGATCAGACAAAATAATCTTTATGACATGTTATCGCAGACTAATCAGGTCATTGTGCGCAGTCAGGATCGTTTAGCTCTATTGCAGAATATCTGCCGGATTGCTGTACAACATGGTGGTTTTGTTTTTGCCTGGGTGTGTTTGCTAGAGCAAGAAAAAACCAGTAACGCCGCCAGTTATGGCCATGATCATGGTTTTCTGCAGTTTATTGATAATTATCGACAGCAAGTACGGCAACGAACCGGCGCCGAACCGCGTTTTTTAGTGCCCACCGATCGCGCGATTGCCAATAACGCGCATTTGATCCTGAATCACTTCCTGACGGATGAGTCCGTTCGGCCATTTCATGATGCCGCCATCCAAGCAGGTTTCCAATCAGCGGGCTATTTTGTTATTCGGGAAAATGGCCGTGTTATTGGCGCGCTGAACTTGTATGCCGATGAGCCTGATTTTTTCTCTTCTGCCGTGTTAGCCACCCTCAATGATATGGTCATGGACGTTACCTATGCCTTAGACATGCTGCTGCAGGCGAAAGAGCGCGCCAGTGCACTGGCTGCATTACAAAATGCCGGTGAAGTAATCGATGCCAGCCCGACCGTGTTATTCCGCTGGCAGCCCAATTCCAGCTGGAAACTGGAGTACGTCTCCAGCAACGTACAACGCTGGGGTTATCAGGCTGACGATTTTATTCATGGTCAACTGACCATGAGCGATTTACTGCATCCAGAAGATCTGCACCGCGTATGGGCGGAGGTGATCCGGCACATTGAAGCTCGTCATCGGGAATACACGTTGGAATGCCGGATCCGTACGGCCAACGGCAATTACCTATGGGTAGAAAACCACGTTACTACCAGTTTTGATCGTAAAGGAAAACCGCAGCGTTTTACCGGTGTCATGACCGATATTACCCAGCAAAAGACCAATGAACTGCAATTACGCCAAGCGGCCATTGTGTTCGAAAGTACCCGTGAAGGGATCGTGATCACCGATGCTGAACGCAATATCATCAAGGTAAACAGTGCCTTGATCGACCTGTTTGGTTATCAGGAATATGAATTATTAGGTCAGCGCCCGCGTATTTTCCGTTCTGGAAAACACGATGAGCCGTTTTATCATCAGATGCGGCAAGCGATTGATGAACATGGATTTTGGCGTGGTGAATTATGGAACCGCAGACAAAGCGGTGAACTGTTACCCATGATGACCAGCATTAATCCGGTATGTGACAGTAATGGTGAGATCCTTTATTACGTCAGTATTTATACCGATATCAGCCAGCTGAAAGATTCCGAAGCCCGACTGGAACATATGGCACTGCATGATCCGTTAACAGGTCTGCCTAATCGTGCCATGCTGGGCCGAAAATTAGCCATGGCCTTGCAAGATGCGGTTAGAAATAACACCCGGGTCGCGCTGTTAATGCTGGATCTGGATCATTTCAAAAATGTGAATGACAGCTTTGGTCACCATTTTGGTGATGAGTTATTACATCAAGTGTCAGCCCGATTACGTCATCAACTGCGAGCAACGGATGTCGTCTGTCGTTTGGGCGGTGATGAATTTACGGTGTTATTACAAAATAACCCCTCGTTGGATGATGTATCTGTATTAGCGCAAAAAATTATCGATGCCTTACATCAGCCCTTCTCATTATCCAATGATCGGGATGTCGTTATTGGTACCAGTATTGGCATCAGCCTGTTCCCTGAACATGGTCAAAGTGCAGAAGAGCTAATGCAGCAAGCGGATACAGCCATGTATCGAGCCAAACATGATGGCCGTGACGGTTATCGTTATTTTTCGGAAGAGTTATTCCTCAAAGCGAAAGCGCGTTTGGAATTAGAACAACGCTTACATCGCGCCATCGCAGAGCAAGAATTCAAGGTTTATTACCAACCACAGATCTCTATTGAAACCAACCAAATCATTGGTGCCGAAGCGTTGTTGCGTTGGGATGATCCTGAATATGGGCTGATAAAACCCGCTGAGTTTATCTCGATTGCTGAAGAGACCGGTCTGATCCAAAACATCGGGGAATGGGTGCTTTATGAAACTTGCCGCCAAGGTCGGCTCTGGCTGGATCAACATCTGCCAGATATTAATCTGGCAGTGAATTTATCGCCGTTGCAATTACATCACGGTGATGTTCAGCAACTCATTGGTACCATTTTGCAAAATACCGGCTTTCCGGCGCATCGTTTGGAGTTGGAATTAACTGAAAGTGCCTTAATGGAACAACAGGAAGAGGCGGTCAGAATACTGCAAGGATTACGTCAGCAAGGCATTCGTATTGCTATTGATGATTTTGGTACTGGTTATTCGTCGTTGGCGTATCTGAAACAATTTCCGCTGGATGTACTCAAAATCGATAAACGTTTTGTCGATGACATTCCACATGAACGTGATGATATGGAGATAGCCGCCGCTATTGTAGCCATGGGCCACTCATTACGGTTGACTGTGCTGGCGGAAGGCGTCGAGACAGAAGCGCAACTGGCATTCTTAAAACAACAAGGTTGTGATTATTATCAAGGCTATCTGCGTAGCGCGCCGTTACCCGCCGATGAGTTTGTAAAGTTGCTAAGACAACAAAATAAACCTGTTCGCACAGGTAGAAAATCGAAACCGCGGGTCAGAGCGTCAACACAAACAGCATAACCTGACGCATCAACACCGTCAGAGCGTCTTTATCCAGTGTGGGGTTATGAACACTTTTCATCAGCAGGCCATCAAACATCGCCGCAATGAGATCTGTTTTAACCTGAACATCCACACTGGATACCGCACAACGCTGCGCCATTTCTTTGATTAACAAATCGTTCAAACGCTGGCGCGCGATCTGATTGGATTTTTGCACTGTAGCAGCGATCTGCGGGTTGCGTGCCGATTCAGCCATAATTTCCAACATCAATGCGGCACATTCTGGATTGGTATTCGCTTCCACACCACAGGTCACGCCATCAACCATCGATTGCAGGATGTCGTCGGACGAATAAAATATTTCCGTCCATTCCATCATCTCTTCCAGATCACGATCAACAATCGCAGCAATGATCGCTTCTTTACTGTCGAAATAGTGGTAAATGTGACCCGGACTCATTCCTGCTGTTTTAGAAATCTGCGCCATACTGGCACCATGAAAACCATGATTACGAAAACAAATGGCAGCTGCATCCAGCACCTGATGGCGCCGTTGTGCCGCACGATCGGATTCCGGGGGCGTCATTGTGATCTCGTTCATAGAACCATCCAGCTCGTTGGGGGGGCGTATATTAACTTGATCCTGATTGATACTGAAAAAATTCTAATCTAGAATGGGTACTCTAAATAGAATGAACGTTCAATTTTTTGCACAACTTAACGTTCTGAAGTCGAATTAGTCAAAGTTTTGTGACAATTTCCAGTTCAGATAATAAGACCAATGCAAACAGCCATGACGAATCTGAGGTTAACATGCCGCACCACTCCGCTCTGTTCCGTGCAACCCCCGTTGCATTATTAACTGCAACGCTACTGCTGGCGGGTTGTAAGCCATCTGCCGAACAGAATCAGGCGTCGGCAAATATGCCGGCACCGGAAGTTAATGTGATCACATTACAACCTCAGACATTGACCCTGCATACCCAATTACCTGGCCGTACCAGCGCCTATCGTGTTGCGGAAGTCCGTCCACAGGTTGGTGGCATTATCATCAAACGTTTTTTCCGCGAAGGCAGTGATGTGAAAGCCGGCCAAGTGCTGTATCAGATTGATCCCGCAACCTATGAAGCCGGTTTGGCGAGCGCAAAAGCCGCTTGGGAACGCGCACAGGCATCTGAAGCTATCGCCCGTTTAAAAGCCGAACGTTATCGTGATCTCAGCAAAACCAATGGGGTTAGCCGGCAGGAAAATGATGATGCCGAAGCCAGCTGGAAACAGACTGTGGCTGATGTTGCCTCAGCGAAAGCGGCGGTTGATACCGCTCGGATTAATGTCGAATACACCAAACTCAAAGCGCCGATTTCGGGTCGTATCGGTAAATCAACCGTTACCGAAGGGGCTTTAGTGACCGCACAACAAACTACGGCTCTCACTACTATTCAGCAATTAGATCCGCTGTATGTCGATGTCAGCCAATCCAGCAGCGACTTACTGAAATTGAAAAAAGCTTTAGCTGACGGTCAGTTAGAAAAAGCCGGCCCGCAGGAAGCAAAAGTTCAGTTATTGATGGAAGATGGTTCTCGTTATGGCGAAAGTGGCAAATTGCAGTTTTCTGATGTGACCGTCGATGAAGGCACGGGCAGTGTAACGGTCCGCGCCATTTTTGCTAACCACGAGCAACAGTTATTACCAGGCATGTTTGTGCGCGCCGAATTAGGTGAAGCGTCCGTTAAAGATGCCTTGCTGGTGCCGCAATTAGCGGTTAGCCATGATCCGCGCGGCAAGGCGACAGTTTTAGTGGTCAATGCCCAGGGTCAGGTTGAACAAAAAGCCTTTGAAACGGCTCGTAGTGTCAACAATAGCTGGCTCATCAAAGAAGGTTTATCTGCTGGCGATCAGGTGATCGTGAATGGCTCACAAAAAGTTCAGGTTGGTATGAAAGTGAAGGCGACCCCTGTTGATATCGCCACACTGACTACCAACATCCCAGCTGCTAAGCAGTAATACTCGCGGAGTCGTTATGTCCAGATTTTTTATTGATCGCCCGATTTTCGCGTGGGTTATCGCTATTGTTATTATGCTGGCCGGGGCATTAGCCATTAAAAACCTGCCCATTGCACAGTACCCAACCATCGCGCCGCCTTCAGTGCGGATCAGCACCAGCTACCCAGGCGCGTCAGCTAAAACGGTCGAAGACAGCGTCACTCAGGTGCTGGAACAGAACATGACCGGCTTGGATAACCTGTTGTATATGTCATCGCAAAGTGACTCCAGCGGGAATGTCACGGTCAGCCTGAATTTTATGGCTGGCACCAATGCCGACACCGCACAGGTGCAGGTGCAGAACAAGGTGCAACAAGCGCTCAGTTCACTGCCACAGACGGTGCAAAATCAGGGGGTTCGGGTCGAAAAATCGTCTTCATCGTTCCTGATGGTGGCCGGTTTGATTTCTGAAAATGGTTCGATGGATCAGTCCGATCTCAGTGACTATTTAGTGACTAATATCAAAGAGCCGCTCAGCCGTATTGAAGGCGTGGGCAGTGTGCAGATCTTTGGTGCTCAGTATGCAATGCGGGTTTGGCTTGATCCGAACAAACTTAATAGCTATAGCCTGACCCCCAGTGATGTGACAGCAGCGATCACCTCACAAAACACACAAATCTCGGTTGGTCAGCTGGGTGCAGCGCCTGCTGTAGCCGGTCAGCAGTTTAATGCCACTATTACTGGCCAAAGTCGTTTGACCAGCATGGATGAATTCAAAAATATTCTGCTGAAAGTGAACACTAACGGCTCACAAGTGCGTCTGCGTGACGTTGCCCGTGTCGAGCTGGGTGCGGAAAGTTACAATTCGGTCAGCCGTTATAATGGCAAACCGGCATCGGGTATCGCGATTAATCTGGCCACTGGCGCTAACGCACTGCAGACCGCGACATTGGTAAAAGCCAAAATGGCCGATCTGTCGAAATACTTTTCGCCAGGTATTAAAGTCGTTTATCCGTATGACACAACGACTTTTATTAAAATTTCGATTACAGAAGTTGCACATACGTTGGTGGAAGCCGTGATACTGGTGTTCTTCATCATGTATCTGTTTTTGCAAAACTTCCGCGCCACCTTGATCCCAACCATTGCCGTACCGGTGGTCTTGCTTGGCACCTTTGGCATCATGTCGGCGGCGGGTTACAGCATCAATACGCTGACCATGTTTGGCTTAGTGTTGGCCATTGGTCTGTTGGTCGACGATGCCATCGTGGTGGTAGAAAACGTCGAACGGGTGATGTCTGAAGAAGGGTTGTCACCACTGGAAGCCACGCGAAAATCGATGGATCAGATCACCGGCGCCTTAGTAGGTATAGCATTGGTGCTGTCAGCCGTGTTTGTACCAATGGCCTTTTTCAGTGGCTCCACTGGTGCAATCTATCGTCAATTTTCGCTGACCATTGTTTCCGCAATGGCACTTTCGGTGCTGGTTGCGTTGATCCTGACGCCTGCGTTATGCGCAACCTTACTGAAACCAGTGCAGAAAGGCGATCACGGCGTTCAGACTGGCTTCTTCGGTTGGTTCAACCGCATGTTCGATCGTAACAGCCGCCGTTACCGGACTGTGGTTGGGCGCGTGATCCAACGCAGTGGCCGCATGCTCATCGTGTATACCGCACTACTGGTTACTTTGGGCTGGTTATTTATGCGCATGCCAACCTCGTTCCTGCCGGAAGAGGATCAGGGCATCGCGCTGGCCATGGTGCAGCTACCAACAGGTGCAACCCAAGAGCGCACGTTGAAAGTGTTGGATAAAGTCTCTGACCATTTCTACAACAATGAAAAACAGGCGGTGGAATCGGTCTTTACTATCGCCGGTTTCAGTTTTGCTGGTAGCGGCCAAAATGCCGGTCTGGCGTTTGTTAAATTCAAAGACTGGAGCGAGCGTAAGAGTGCTGAAAATTCTGCGAACGCGATCATTGGTCGCGCGATGGGGGCGTTTTCCCAGATCAAAGAAGCCTCAATTTTCGCGTTTAATATGCCGAGTATTCCCGAATTAGGCCAATCAACCGGCTTCGATCTCTATTTACAAGATCGCGGTGGCCTGGGACATGACAAATTGATCGCCGCGCGTAATCAGTTACTGGGTATGGCAGCGAAAGATCCGGCGTTGGTGCGTGTCCGCCCGAATGGCATGGAAGATACGCCGCAATACAATATCCGGGTCGATTATGAAAAAGCCATGGCGTTAGGGCTGACCGTTAGTGACATTAACAGTACATTATCGACTGCCTGGGGCTCAAATTACGTCAATGATTTTATTGACCGGGGCCGGGTGAAAAAGGTGTATGTGCAAGCTGATGCCCCATTCCGTATGCAACCAGAACATCTGCAACTGTGGTATGTGCGTAATGCGCAACAGCAGATGGTGCCGTTCTCCTCTTTTGCCGAAGGTTTCTGGAGTTATGGCTCACCACGACTGGAACGTTATAACGGCTCGTCAGCGGTAGAAATTGTCGGCGAAGCTGCTCCGGGGAAAACCAGTGGTGAAGCCATGGCTGAGATGGCAAAACTGATCAGCCAATTACCGGATGGGATCGGTTATGAATGGACGGGGATGTCGTATCAAGAGCAAGTCTCTGGCACTCAGGCGCCGGCACTGTATGCGATTTCATTGCTGGTCGTGTTCTTGAGTCTGGCGGCATTATACGAGAGCTGGAGTATTCCTTTCTCAGTAATGCTGATCGTGCCACTGGGGGTCATAGGTGCTTTGTTGGCAGCCACCATGCGCGGTCTGTCTAATGACATCTTCTTCCAGGTGGGTTTGTTAACGACGATCGGCTTGTCGGCGAAAAACGCCATCCTGATAGTGGAATTTGCCAAAGAGCTGTTCGATAAAGGGATGGGCATCAAACAAGCGGTCATAGAAGCATCTCGTATGCGTTTACGTCCGATCTTGATGACCTCGATGGCCTTTATTTTAGGGGTGTTACCGTTAGTGATCAGTACCGGCGCTGGAGCCAGTGGCCGTAACGCGATCGGTACCGGTGTAACCGGCGGGATGATCGCCGCCACAGTTCTTGCTATCTTTTATGTACCGTGCTTCTTTGTACTCGTAATGAAGTATTTCAGTAAGCATCGCCATGCTTTACGTGCACCGTCTTCTGCGGAGAACCGTCATGATTAAACGCCCTATCGCGTTATTAGTATCCTTGTTATTGACCGGTTGCTCGCTGGCGCCAGATTACCAGCGTCCAGCGGCTCCTATTCCTGTTAATTATGAAACTAAAACTTCTCCGGCTGCTGTGCAAGCAACAGACTGGCAACAAGTGTTTACTGATCCCGCATTGAAAAAACTGATTGATACTGCATTACAAAACAACCGCGACCTGCGCGTTGCCGTTTTGAATGTAGAAGCCTATCAGGCGCAATATCGGATCCAACGGGCAGCACAATTGCCTGATATTACCGCGACAGGTTACCAGGCGCGTCAGCGAATTCCTGGAACTTACAGTGGCAGCGCCAGTGCTATCAGTAATACCGATTCCGCCACAGTAGGTATCAGTGCCTATGAGTTGGATATGTTTGGTCGGGTGCAAAGCCTGAAAGATCAGGCTTTGGAAAAATATCTGGCACAGGAGGAGACGCAACGTAGCACCCAGCTCAGCTTGATCGCCAACGTTGCGACCGCGTACATGACGCTGTTGGCAGATCACGATCTGTTGCGTCTGGCAGAGCAAACAGCAAAAAGTTATGAACAAAGCTATCAGCTGATTGAACAGCGTTACGAAGCCGGGATCTCGTCTTCACTGGATGTCAGCCAGTCGCGCAGTAATTTAGAAAGTGTGCGTTCCAGTTTGG
>JAQUHG010000279.1 GCA_028683735.1 Tolumonas sp.
AACCAGGAAACCTACACCAGCGGCCAACGCAGTAGACAGACCTTTAACAAATGGTCCAATCAGATAGAAAGAAACGATTGCCAACGCCATACCGATAAGACCGGCAGAGAAGTTGTTAACCAGCATCTCAAAACCGCTTTTCACTTTACCTTCGATAGCACGGTCAAAGTGTTTGATCGCCCAGCCGCCCAGTGGGCCAGCCATCATCGCGCCCATGAACATTGGAATATCCGTACCAACGATAACACCCATAGTGGTAACCGCACCCACTACCGCGCCACGTTCGCCGCCAACTAATTTACCGCCGGTATAACCGATCAGTAATGGCAACAGGTACATAATCATTGGACCAACTAGTTTGGCTAACGTTTCATTTGGCAGCCAGCCGGTTGGAATAAACAACGCCGTAATAAACCCCCACGCGATAAATGCGCCAATGTTGGGCATAACCATGTTGGAGAGAAAACGGCCAAAATTTTGTATCTTGACCTTGGTATCTGGTGATAGCATAAAACACCCCGTTCGATGCCTGATTAATGGTGGATTGTGATAGCGGATTTGCCGATCCGCGATTTGTTTTGTCTCACCAATAAATCTATCACTTTCTACACAATTAGGTTTGAGAACGGGGGCTTTTGTGAAGCACGTCAATTATTCATGGCAATCCACCCAGCTTTATCGTGATATTGATCACACAAAAACAGCAACGAGTTGGCTAATTAGCATCCCAACACTGCTCCAACCCCTATTTTTTGTGATTTGAATCACTAATTCTCACTCTCCGCTCCAACCACAAAGAGTGACTTAAATCACAGAATAAACAAAATACGCCAAATGAGCCCCTTTTTGCTTGTTTTAACATTTGACCATAATAAGTTTTGTCATCACATGACCTTGTCTGCTACAAACATCTATACTACTGACGAGGGGTTTTCGGCATTCCCTTTTTAATCAATAGCGTAAGTTTCACCGCATGTAAAAGGACAGACTGATGGCAGGTTCCCGGTGGATAGCATTCTTCTTTGTATTCTGTTTTAGCCCCTTGTCCTTTGCTGCTGAACATCTTGTTGTGCAGTTGAAATGGGTGAATCAATTTCAGTTTGCCGGTTATTACGCCGCGGTTGAAAAAGGCTTTTATAAAGCGGCTGGGCTGGATGTCGAATTACGCCCGAACGGTTATAACGGCTCATTTGTTTCACCAGTCGATGCAGTCGTGAAAGGAAGTGCGCAATATGGCATATCCAATTCCGGATTGGTGCTGGACTACCTGAATGGCAAACCGGTGGTCGCACTTGCTGCAACGCTGCAACATTCCGCGGTCAGTTGGATCGTGTTAGAAAACTCCGGTATTAAAAACATTCACGATATGATGAAAAAACGGCTCATGACCGTCTTTCCATTAAGTGAGAGTCTGGAACTATTAGAACCCTTCCGTGCCGAAGGTATCCCACCAGACAAACTACATCTCATCCAGACAGGCTTTGATTTGCAACCGCTTATCGATGGAAAGATTGATGCCTATGATGGTTATGTAACCAATGAACCTTATCTGCTGGAACAAAAAGGTATTCCCTACCGTCTGATCGATCCTCGGACTTATGGCATTGATTTTTATGGTGATGTTTTGTTTACATCCCAGAGTGAGCTGAAAGAGCATCCTGAGCGAGTAGCCGCCTTTCGCAAGGCAAGTATGGATGGTTGGCGTTATGCCATGGCGAATCCGGAAGAAATCATCGATTTGATCATGCAAAAATACGCGCCACAGAAAACACGTGACCATCTGCGTTTTGAAGCCAAAGCCATGTGGAATCTCATGCAGCCCGATATTATCGAAATTGGCCACATGAACCCTGGGCGTTGGTTGCGTATCGCCGAAGTAATGACCGAACATCAACGCATTGTTGATGAGCAAATATTGAATCAATTCATATATGACAGTGACAAATATCAGCCGAACTTGTCACGTTATCTGCGCATTGCCACCGTGTCATCGCTCTTGGCGTTATTACTGGCAGGGCTCAGCACCTGGATTTATCGCACCAACCGGCGCTTACAACGCGAAGTCACCGCTCGTCAGCAAGCGGAGTTACAACTGCGTCATCTATCCGAAACCGATGCGTTAACAGGCTTAGCCAATCGCCGGGCCTTTGATCTGCATATGACAGAAGAGTTTCAGCGTTTTCTCCGTTATCGCCACCCGTTCAGTGTGGTAATGGTTGATATTGACTGGTTTAAACGCATTAACGATACCTTTGGTCATGCTGTAGGCGATCATGTATTAACCGAATTTGCCTGGCGCTTACGCGATCACATTCGTAAAACAGATTTCCTCGCACGGATTGGCGGCGAAGAATTTGCCATCCTGATGCCGGAAACTTATCCGCTTGATGCCAGAAAAAGAACCGAATTGTTGCAACAGACAATTAATGCAACCCCATTTCAGCAAGCAGGCACTTCCGATCTACCACTCATGATCACTGCTAGTTTTGGTATCTCATGTGTCGCCGATAACGACTTAGTCGCAGAAGCACCACTAATCCGGGCCGATACCGCCTTGTATAAAGCCAAAAACAATGGCCGTAACCAAGTGGTTTTATTTAATGAAGAGAATAAATTAACGTTAGTCGTAGATTGATAAATCGATGTTGATGAATAAAAAAGCCCCCTATTTTTATAGGGGGCTTTTTAGTATGGGTCGCGAAAATAAAATTACGCTTTCCACGTCTTCCAAGTGTTGATCAGACCATTGGTCGAGCTGTCATGGCTGGTTACTGCCGCAGCAGAGTTCAGCTCAGGCAGGATCTTGTTAGCCAGTTGTTTACCCAGCTCAACACCCCATTGGTCAAAACTGAAGATGTTCCAGATAATACCTTGTACGAAGATTTTGTGTTCGTACATAGCAATCAGCGCGCCCAGTGTTTTTGGCGTCATCTGTTTAAACAGAATCGAGTTAGTTGGACGATTACCTTCAAACACTTTAAATGGCACCAGATCTTTTACCTGTTCCAGTGTTTTACCCGCCGCTAAGAACTCAGCTTCAACCGCTTCTTTCGATTTACCAAACGCCAGTGCTTCGGTCTGTGCAAAGAAGTTAGCCAGCAGTTTTGGATGATGATCGCCAACTGGGTTATGGCTAATAGCTGGTGCCAAGAAATCACAAGGGATCAGTTTAGTGCCCTGATGGATCAGCTGATAGAACGCATGCTGACCGTTGGTACCTGGCTCACCCCAAATGATTGGGCCAGTCTGGTAATCCACTTTGTTACCGTTACGGTCAACATATTTACCGTTCGATTCCATGTTGCCCTGCTGGAAATAAGCAGCAAAACGGTGCATGTATTGGTCATACGGCAGGATCGCTTCGGATTCGGCTTCGTAGAAATTGTTGTACCACAGGCCAATCAATGCCAACAGTACAGGAATGTTTTGCTCATAGCTGGCGGTGGCGAAATGGGTATCCATCTCAAACGCGCCTTCCAGCAGTGCTTCAAAGTTTTCAAAACCCAGAGACAGAGCGATAGGCATACCGATCGCTGACCAAGAAGAGTAACGACCACCAACCCAATCCCAGAATTCGAACATGTTGGCAGTGTCGATACCAAATTCAGCTACGGCTTTACCATTGGTAGACAGTGCGGCGAAATGTTTCGCTACGTGCGCTTGATCACCAGCAATGTTCACAAACCAGTCACGCGCAGACAGCGCATTGGTCATGGTTTCCTGCGTGGTGAAAGTCTTTGATGCCACCAGGAACAGCGTGGTTTCTGGATCAACATTTTTCAGGGTTTCTGCGATGTGAGTGCCATCGACGTTAGAAACAAAATGCATCTGCAGGTGATTTTTGAAGGGACGCAGTGCTTCAGTGATCATCACTGGGCCTAAGTCAGAACCACCGATACCGATGTTGACTACGTGCTGGATCGCTTTACCGGTATAACCTTTCCACTCGCCAGAAATGACTTTATCGCAGAAGGTTTTGATTTTCGCCAGCA
>JAQUHG010000280.1 GCA_028683735.1 Tolumonas sp.
TTCTCCGGTAATCACCAGATCGGCATCGGCAATAATCGATTCAAGACCTAACGCCGCCAATACAATATCAATACCGGAATGTAACTCGGCGTTCATAAATGCCAGTAACGCAGCCCCCATGCCACCGGCTGCTCCGGCACCCGGTACAAATTCCACATCGGTACCTAATTCTTGTGTCACGATACGGGCATAGTGCTTCAGGTTTTCATCGAGCAAAGTCACCATGGCTGCATCAGCGCCTTTCTGTGGGCCAAAGACTTGCGCCGCCCCCATCGGCCCAGTCAGTGGGTTCGTGACATCGCAGGCAACTTTAAACTGGCAATCTTGCAACCGTGGATCAGCTGTCGAGATATCAATTGCCGCCAAGTCGGATAAACCCGCACCACCACGAGGAATGTCACGGCCATGCTGATCTAACAAGCGATAACCCAGCGCTTGCAACATACCCGCCCCGCCGTCATTGGTCGCACTACCGCCAATACCAATAATAAATTGCTTAACCCCCAAGTCGAGCGCAGCCCGGATCATCTCGCCCGTACCATAGGTGGTTGTGATTAACGGATTACGTTCGGCAGCAGAAATACGTTCCAAACCGCTGGCTGCAGCCATTTCAATGACTGCCGTGTGTTGATGTATCAGCCCCAGCTCTGCCGTCACCGGCTTACCGGTCGGACCAGTTACGCTTACGCTAATTTTGTTCCCCCCCGTTGCCGCCACCAGCGCATCAACCGTCCCTTCCCCTCCATCTGCCACGGGCATTTTCACATACTCTGCATTAGGGTAAATTTCGCGAAATCCGGCTTCAATGGCATTAGCCACTTCCATAGCGCTCAGACTTTCTTTATACGAATCAGGGGCAATAACAATCTTCATGAATGACGGCTACAGAAATGGCAGATGAATAAGATCAGGTTTACATGAATAACGAAAACACTCTCGGATTACTTCATTAAATTGCGATACAACGCCCAGTCAAATGCACGGCCAGGGTCAGTTTTTCTGCCCGGCGCGATGTCCGAATGCCCGGTGATCCGCTCAGCTGTTACTGCCGGATAAGTTTGTTGGATCACGCGAGTTACTGCTGCCAGTTGCTGATATTGCGCTTCGCTATAGCCGCTGTCATCAGTACCTTCCAGCTCAATGCCAATGGAAAAATCATTGCAGTTATCACGGCCAGCAAACTGCGAGCGTCCGGCATGCCAGGCTCGGTCGAGAAAACTCACGTACTGCACCACCTCCCCATCACGACGGATCAAACAATGTGCAGACACCTCCAGATGCGCTATTTCGGCAAAATACGGGTGCGCCTGTGGATCTAGTTTTCCGGTAAACAATTCATCAATATGCGGCCCACCGAATTGCCCCGGCGGTAAACTGATGCCATGCACCACCAGCAATGAAACAGGCTCGCCTTGCGGGCGTTGATTAAAAAACGGTGATGGACAATGCCGAGCCTCAACAAGCCAGCCTTGATGATTAATCGACCAATTTTTATTCAACACTCTGTTTACCTCTCTGTTTTTAGCGCCAAAGCATGCTACATGGTATGCTTACGTCCAACATCTTTTTGTTTCGACCGGAAAAACCGGCTAATTCAACAGGACTCGTCATGTTGCAAAATGATATCCAGCGCACCGTGCGTGCCGCATTAGAAGAAGATTTGGGTGGCGTACTTGATGCGCATGCCGATATTACCGCACAACTTATTCCAGCTGACAAACAAGCTGAAGCCTATGTGATCACCCGTGAAAAGGGTGTGTTCTGTGGCAAAGCCTGGGCAGAAGCGGTATTCGAACAACTCGGCGGCCATGTCCGCATCGAGTGGAAAGTACAAGATGGTGTTCAGGTTGAGCCTAATCAGGAACTGGTTCGTTTGTATGGCCCTGCGCGCATTTTGTTGACCGGCGAGCGCAGCATGCTGAACTTTATTCAAACACTGTCAGGTGTGGCCAGCAATGTCGCACTGTATGTCGCCGAGATTGCTGGCACACAATGTAAGTTGCTGGATACCCGTAAAACGATTCCCGGCCTGCGTACCGCGCTGAAATATGCGGTTACCTGTGGTGGCGGTACCAACCATCGTATGGGGTTGTTTGATGCCTATCTGATCAAAGAAAACCATATCATGGCCTGTGGCGGCATCGCACAAGCGATCACCACAGCACGCACGCTGAACCCAGGCAAACGCGTGGAAGTGGAAGTCGAAAGTCTGGATGAACTGCAACAAGCACTCGATGCGAATGCCGACATCATCATGCTGGATAACTTCACTGTACCCATGATGTGTGAAGGCGTCGCGCTCAATGCAGGCAAAGCCAAACTGGAAGTCTCCGGCAACGTCACGCTGCAAACTATCGCAACTTATGCCCAAACCGGCGTCGATTACATCTCCGTTGGCGCACTAACCAAACATACCCACGCCATGGATCTCTCCATGCGTTTTGTCTAAAAAAACAACACCGCCTTTTCATATTAAGGCGGTGTTTCATCTCTGTTTCATCGTTTCCGCATGACCATATTCACAATAACTAATTAATATCTATGCCATACTTTATCAGCCTTTAATCTGATAGATTGCAGTATGGAGAAACAAATGGACAATAACGCAATAGAGTATATTCCATTTGAAGAAGCCATTATTTTTGACCTGCTGCAACGCTGGCACAATCAATACCCGGCAATGGGCGTTATGGCTTTGGTTCCAGAGGCAGAAAACCAGCAGATCCCGCTACTACAAAGCAGCTGTCAACAACTTGGAATTCCGTTAACCGGTGCGGTGTTTCCCGCCTTAGTGACTGATGATGGCTGGCGCAATAACGGCTGCTGGTTATTGCGTCTGAACCAACAGCCACCTAGCCATTTATTTGAAAATATTCCTGATCGAACTGATACAGCGCAAGATATTGCAACAAAACTAGAGCCATTTCTTGAACTTGCCGACGATGCGGATAAACCAACATTATTTATGATGTTTGACAGCATGCTGCCTGATGTTGGCACCATCGTTGAAAACCTCTATCTCCATCTGGCCGACAGCGTACACTATGCTGGCGTTAACGCCGGCAGCGAGACCTTTCAACCCATGCCTTGCTTGTTTGATGCATCTAAAATTATTCCAAATGGGGTCTGGTGTATGTTATTGCCTGCCTGGGCTGGCATGCTTTTAGAGCACGGTTATCCCGCCCCCGATAAAGTGATCAGTGCCACCTCCGCGGAAGGTAACCGCATCATTAGTATCGACTGGCAACCAGCTTTTGACGTTTACAAACAGTTAGTTCTGGATGAATGTGGTGTCGAACTAACCACCGAAAATTTCTATCAATACGCCTGCTATTTTCCCCTCGGGATCTTGCAGGCCAATAATGAAGTGGTGGTTCGTATTCCTGTCGCGATACACAGTGATGGCAGCATCGTTTGTGTCGGTGATGTGCCGGCAAATACCTCATTGGTGTTATTACACGCCCCACCACTTAATGAAAGCCAATGTGTGACGCAAATCTGTCATCGCTTACAAACCGATCTTCCTGAGATTTCAGGCTGGCCATTGCTGATGTTCTATTGTGCCGCCCGCCGCATTCATTTAGGCGGTGACACACTCAAGGAATTAACCAATCTGAAAAGTTGCACTGGTGCCACTCAATTGGCCGGCGCCTTATCACTGGGGGAAATTGGCAGTCGCCGCATTTGGGAATACCCGATGTTTCATAGTGCAGCATTACTTTGCGGTAGTTGGAAATACTGATGAACCGTGAACACATACTCTCTATTATCAATGACTTGATTCTCACTATCGGTCGAGAGAATAAGCTGCAACCACTGCTAATCAAAGTATTGCAGCGGTTGATGTTTCATACCGGATACCCGACGGGTCTGGTTTTATTAGATTTTGAGACCGAAGCCGGTAAAACTAAAGCACAACTGATTGCATCTATCGGTGATCGCGTCATACAACGGCAAAACCACCAATTTATCACTGTACCG
>JAQUHG010000281.1 GCA_028683735.1 Tolumonas sp.
TATTTCTGGCAGGCCGATAGAGTCAAACTGGATGGCGTAGACTGGTTTACGATCCCAGATGACAATACTCGCATGCTGAAAGTGCAGGCCGGAGAGCTGGATGCGGCGTTGAATGTACCATTTTCCCGCATTTCATCATTGCAGAAAGATACTAATCTCACTGTGGAACTGAACCCGTCGACACGTGAAGACCATCTGCTGATCAACCATTCACATGGCGCATTGGGTAAAGTTGAAGTGCGTCAGGCGCTGGATTTCGCTATTGATAAAGATGCGATCGTAAAAACTGTAACCTTTGGTTATGGTCGGGTGGCTAACTCTTATATTCCAACCGGCGCTTTGTTTCATTATGCCGATAATCTGCGTCGTTCTTACGATCCGGAAAAAGCCCGGAAAATGCTGGCTGACGCCGGCGCTTCTGATTTAACGCTGAAATATATTGTGAATGCCGGTGATGAAGCGGATGAACAGATCGCCGTTTTACTGCAGCAACAACTGTCTAAAGCGGGTGTGAAGCTTGATCTACAGAAGGTCGATCCGAGTCAGAGCTGGGATATGTTAGTGTCGGGTGATTACGATATCTCTGTAATGTACTGGACCAATGACATTCTCGACCCTGATCAAAAAACCACTTTCACATTAGGTCACGATGCCAATCAGAACTACATGACGCGCTATCATAACGATAAGGTCAAAGCGTTAGTGAGTGCTGCCCGTGTTGAAATGGACCCCAAAAAACGTGAGCAGATGTATATTGATTTGCAGAAGATGGCCAAAGCCGACGTGAACTGGATCGATCTGTATTACAGCCCGTACCGCAACGTTAGCCGTAAAAACATCAAAGATTTTTATCAAAATCCATTAGGTCGCTTCTTCCTCGAAGATACGGTAAAAGAGTAACGACGAAAGTCGTAATGAAGAACAGCCCTGAGCGGGCTGTTCTTTGGTATGGGTGTTGGAAATAAACGTTACTCTTTTACCAAAACTGCACCACCCAGCAAATCTTCATCATCAGCGGCTGGTTCGGTCAATTCACCTTCCAGCTTAGCAACCACAGAAGAAGCAATCGCATTGCCGATGACGTTAGTGACGGAACGCGCCATATCCAG
This sequence comes from Tolumonas sp., assembly GCA_028683735.1. Lineage (GTDB taxonomy): Bacteria > Pseudomonadota > Gammaproteobacteria > Enterobacterales > Aeromonadaceae > Tolumonas. Next base: position 1,110 of record JAQUHG010000281.1, read on the forward strand.
GAAATGATCCACACCCAAGAGCAGCAATAAACCGGCTTCAGGAATATGGAACTGTGCCATGGCTGCTGCGATAACTACTAATGATGCACGCGGTACACCAGCCATACCTTTCGAGGTTACCATCAGCAACAACAGCATGGTGATCTGCTGTGAAATGCTAATTTCCATACCGTAAGCTTGGGCAATAAACATAGTGGCGAATGTGCAATACATCATGGAGCCATCTAAGTTAAATGAATAACCCACAGGTAATACAAAACTGGAAATTTTTTCTGAACAGCCGAAGCGTTTTAAACCCTGCAATGTTTTTGGATAAGCGGCTTCTGAACTGGCTGTAGAAAAAGCCAGTAAAATCGGTTCACGGATGAATTTCGGCAAACCTAACACTCGACGGCCCAGAAATAGACTGCCCATCAGTAATAATAAAGCCCATAAGATCAGAATTGAGCCATACACTTCACCAACGAAAGTGCCATACGTCAGCAAAATTCCTAAACCTTGTTTCGCAATCAACGCAGTAATGGCACCAAAAACAGCAAATGGCGCGAAATTCATTACATAACCAGTTACTTTCAACATGATGTTAGCAATACTTTCCATCACATTAACCACTGGTTTCGCTTTATCGCCCAGACCAGCTGCGGCAACACCAAAAAACAAAGAGAAGATCACTAATTGTAGGATCTCATTGGTGGCCATCGCCTCTACCACACTTTTGGGGATGGCGTGGGTGACAAAGTCTTTCAGTGTAATTGCTGTTGCACTGATACCTGATTTTGCAGCAATATCAGGCAGTGGCAAGTTTAAACCCACACCCGGTTTGAGCAAATTAACCATAACCAGACCTAAGGCAAGCGATACCAGCGAAGCGGTCATGAACCAAGCCATCGCTTTAATACCCACACGACCTACGGTTTGGCTATCGCCCATTTTAGCAATGCCCACGACCAGCGTAGAAAATACTAACGGCGCGATAATCATTTTGATCAGACGTAAAAAAATGTCAGTCAAAATCGATATATTGGATGCAAACTCAGTCACAGCTGCCGGATCAGTCACATTGGATCGGTACAGATGACCGGTGAGAATACCCACTAACATACTGATCAGAATCATGGCTGTCAGTTTATTCATTTTCATTATGGTTTTATTCCTAAGTAGATGGATCTTATAGACATCCGGTCCATTGCATTCCTCCATGAGGCACCACTAAAGATGCATAAATATCCAGACACAGAAATACACTCCATAGGCAAGAAAGCCGAAGGCAAGAAGTGCTATATCTTGATATTGGAGTAAATTTACTACAAAACGACCTATTTTTGCAGATTTAGTGTCCTTTAAATCTAAAAAAGGAAGATTGTTTAGATGAAAGAAAGGAATGAGTGGTTAATAAACGAACGAAGATGGAGTGAATAGAATACAAAAATTAAAACTACATCGGCATTATGCCGATGTAGTCGCAGGAACGTCTGTAGCAGCTAATTCGATACAATTTCTACCGTGAGCTTTACCTTTACGTAATGCCATATCTGCACGGATGAGGCATTGATTGAAGTCTTCTCCAGGCAATAATTCAGCAACCCCAAAAGTCATGGAAATTGTGATTGTTTTACCATTTTTATGCAACGGCAATTGATGCAGTTTGCTTTGTATTCGTTCTGCTATTTGTTCTGCTGATTTCAATGGACCACCAGGTAACAGCAGTAGAAATTCACCACCTCCCCAACGTGAGGCCCGATCATTATGGCGAATGGAATCATGTAATATCTGTGCGACGTAAACTAGCGCAGCATCCCCGATATTATGACCATACTGTTCATTAATCATTTTGAAATAATCAATGTCTGCAATAATTAACGACATATGCTGTCTATTTAATGCAGAGGAAGAAAATATCTCATCAATTTTTGACAGAATAGCTTCCCGATTCTGTAAGCCAGTTAATCTATCGGTGTCTGGTTTATCAATGGGCGGATGTCCGCTTTCTTGTAAACAAGCAGAATAAAAATGAAGTTGATAGCTCAAACAGCCAAAACAAACGATTGCATTCAGATAACGAATCAACATCGATAACATCGGGGATAACTCGATCATGGCAGGCTTATCATACAAGTGATAATCCAAAAGCAGATAAAGCACGATGGCAATCTCAGCTAGAATAATTCGTTTGGTTTGAGGTTTGATACCGTAAAGAAAGGTAATCGGGATCAGCAGCAATAAATACAAATGAAATCCGCTTTGCCAACCTAATACTTCACTAGATATCAGTGCATGCCCTAGTAGATCGATCCAGATCAATGTCGCAATGGCTTTAAATGCCGATGTTTGATTGAAGCGAATCGCGAGCAGATAAAGAACAATGCTGGTGACATGTGCAATGATCAGCATAGGGATATTAAGAACGACAAACAGCAATAGGAACAGTGTGTGAACAGAGAAGGCGATAATTAGCGCCTGACGAACAAAGAGTTGAAAGCGAGTAGATTCCATTGTCAGTTGTTTCATAAATCTATGCCCCATGAAAAACAACATGAATGTACCAATAAGAATGGCACAAAATATTCAAATCAACATATGGCTAACCTGTGATCCTATGAAATTATGATGTTCAATTGATAACTCCTTTATTAATTGAACGCTTACAAGCCAACTCTCGTTTCTTTTATATACATAATGATTAAAAAAAATACGCTCGGAAAATATCTTCAAAAAAGCGCTTGCCTAAAAAACTTCGGTCCCTATAATGCGGCCCCACTGAGACGGCAGACGCCAACACAGAGCGAGTTAAGCAGTTGTGACGAACAACGCTTGACAAGCAACCGGGAAAGCGTATGATTCGCGTCCCTGACCTAACGGT
>JAQUHG010000282.1 GCA_028683735.1 Tolumonas sp.
CAAACCAGCAACTTGAGCTGGCCGCGGGATAGCAAATCCTGCACCGGGACACCCTCAGCCCGCAGTCGTAAATCCGCACGATGCGGGCCAATGGCCGTGTGACCCAACTGTCGGTCACGTTCAAAGCCTTCCTGCAGAAGTTGGCTTAACGCTGACTCCTGCTGCCAGCCAGCATAAAATGTGGCTTGGAAAGTGTACTCGGGTAACAACTCCTGACAGATTTGCTGCAATAGTGGCAGCAAAGCCAGACAGTATTGTTGCCGGAACACACTCAATGCCTCACTGCTTTCAGCCAGTTGCTGATCCCAGTAAGCCAGTGGTGCATAATTTACAGACTGCCGTAATAAGGCATTCCGCTGTTTGAGTAAACGTCGCACTTTTCCCCATAACGGGAAAAAGGCTTGCTCCACGTGAAACACACCCCAATCAACAAACGCGCGACGTTGTTGCGGCCCCCCCGTCAGCAGGTTGTAACCTTCAGGGTGGATCAGCTGCAACGGTAATAAACTTGCCAGCTGTGACAATTTATCCGCCGTTTTACCGCCAATCTTGAGCTGGGTGTCGCCGTGGCGATCTTTCTGTAAACCCAAACTAATTTGCTGTTCGTCTTGTTCCAACTGCGCAAATAACGTAAACGCCTTCTCCCCCTGCATGATCACGCGGTTGGTCAGATGAGTACGGAATGAGCGGCCCAGACTCAGATAATGGATGGCTTCCAGTACGCTGGATTTACCACTGCCATTCTGGCCTAACAGCAAATTCATCCCACCAGCCGGAATAATTTCCGACTGGCCGAGATTTCTAAAATGTTGGATCTGCAGCTTGTGCAGCATGCGAACTATAGACGCATCGGCATGACGACATATTGCGCATCGTCATTGCTGGCATCTTCCACCAACGCACTGCTGTTGGCGTCGGTCAGATACCATTTCACCTGCTCACATTTTAACGCATTCAGCACGTCGAGCACATAGGAGACGTTAAATCCGACTTCCATTTCAGGGCCGTCATATTGCACATCAATCAGTTCTTCCGCTTCTTCCTGCTCAGGGTTGTTGGCAGTGATATGCAGCAGGTTGGTGGTTAGATGCAAACGCACGCCACGGAATTTTTCGTTGGAAAGAATTGCCGCACGTGAAAAAGCCTGTTTCAGCAACTCTCGTTCCGCGATCAGAATTTTGTCACTCTGGCGCGGGAAAACACGGCGATAATCAGGGAAACGGCCATCCACCAGTTTTGAGGTGAAAATAAACCCTTCGGCTTCAGCACGCAGATTGTTCAAACCAATTTGTAAACGGATCGGACGATCATCGTTTTCCAGCAAACGAGCCAGTTCGAGCACCCCTTTACGTGGCAAGATCACCTGGTGGTCGGTTTGTGCTTCGTTCAACACTTCACGACGACAGGTGGCCAAACGGTGACCATCAGTACCTACCGTCCGCAACCCAGCGCCACTGGTTTCAAACAGCATGCCGTTGAGGTAAAAACGCACATCCTGGCTCGCCATGGAGAACTGGGTGGCTTCCATCAGACGTTTCAGCTCTTGCTGGCTGATGTCGAACTCCAATACCGAGTTCCACTCTTCGATATTCGGATAATCCGCCGCCGGTAAAGTGGATAAGGAATAACGGCTGCGGCCAGAGCGTAAAATCAATCGCTCGCCTTCCAGCACAAAATCCAGCAGTGAACCATCGGGCAGACCACGACAGATATCCAGCAGTTTGCGCGCTGGTGTGGTGATGTTGCCAGCCACCACGGTGCCATTTAATGGCACCAGACCGACCATTTCCACTTCCAGATCGGTACCGGTCAATGACAGACGTTGTTCGGTGACATTCAATAATACGTTACTTAAAATCGGCAGCGTTGGGCGCCCGCCAATAGAACCGGATACTAATTGCAATGGTCGCAGCAGACTGTCGCGACTAATGGAAAATTGCATGGACGGTATCTCCTGCTTTAAGAGGAAAGGGTTCGGATCAGATTCGAGTAATCTTCTTTAATATCGTTACTCTCTTCACGAAGCTCCGCGATTTTACGACAGGCGTGCAACACCGTGGTATGGTCACGGCCACCAAACGCATCACCAATTTCCGGCAAGCTGTGGTTGGTCAGCTCTTTTGCCAATGCCATCGCTAACTGACGCGGACGCGCCACGGAACGAGAGCGACGTTTAGACAGCAGATCCGCCACTTTGATTTTGTAATATTCGGCAACGGTCTTCTGGATGTTATCGATGGTGACCAACTTTTCCTGCAACGCCAACATGTCGCGCAGCGCTTCACGTACAAAATCGATATTGATCGGTTTGCCAGTAAAACGAGCATTCGCAATTACACGATTCAATGCCCCTTCCAGCTCACGCACATTCGAACGCAAGCGTTTGGCAATGAAAAACGCCACTTCATGCGGCAGATGAATTTTATTTTCTTCGGCTTTGCGCATCAGAATCGCCACGCGTGTTTCCAGCTCTGGCGGTTCAATAGCAATGGTTAAACCCCAGCCAAAACGGGATTTCAGACGATCTTCCACCCCATCGATCTCTTTCGGATAACGATCGGAGGTGAGAATAATTTGCTGATTACCTTCCAGTAACGCATTGAAAGTATGGAAAAATTCTTCCTGAGAACGCTCTTTCTTGGCGAAAAACTGGATGTCGTCGATTAACAAAGCATCGACGCTGCGGTAATAACGTTGGAATTCCTGAATCGCATTGTTCTGCAGTGCTTTTACCATGTCCTGCACAAAACGCTCAGACTGCATGTAGATCACTTTAGCATTCGGCTTGCGCGCACGAATACCGTTGCCGACCGCATGCAACAGATGGGTTTTACCTAAACCGGTACCACCATACAGGAACAACGGGTTATACGCACCACCGGGATTTTCCGCGACCTGATGCGCTGCAGCTAAAGCCAACTGGTTCGATTTACCCTCAACGAAATTTACGAAGTTGTAGGTTTCGTTGATGTTGCTCTTGTGGTTAATCTCCGGCATCGCATCCTGTTTACTGGTCCAGGAAGGAATGGTGATTGCCGGTTGTTCACTGCGCGCTTCTGCCACTGGCGCAGCAGTCGCGTAAGCTTGCGGTGCTGCCGCCGCTGTCGGGCGTCGGCCTACCGCAAAATGCAGCGTTGGCGCATCGGAACCGCAGATTTCACTGAACAGACTATTGATGCGTAACAGATATTTGTCGCGTACCCAGTCGAGAATAAACCGGTTAGCGGCATACAGGGTCAGCGAGCGATCACCAAACTCTGCCTGAAGCGGCCGGATCCACAAGCCGAATTCACCGGACGGTAATTCTTCCTGTAGCCGTGTCAGGCATTGCTGCCATAGCGAAGCGGTCACTTTTCACCCCTGTCTGATCATTTGTAAGACCTTTGATTTTACCTCTTTTTAAGGATCGATCTCCAGATCTTGTTCGCAGGATCTTCACAATCATTACAGATCATGTGCGCAGTTTTGTGGATAATGCTGGGATATCATGGTTATTTGCACACTATTTATCCACAACATTACGCACTGTTGATCGACTGATCTCGTCAAACAACGCATGTCGCCACTGCCGCACCGCCAATACCAGCGTAGTGCCGTGCTTTTCTTCCATATTTAAACTGCGATCACCACGGGTCAATTCACTGAATTCTCGCGCCCAACGCGCCATCAGCTGTTGTAATTCGCGGTTACTGCTGTTGCAAAGCAGACCATTTAATACCAGTAATTTCTCGGTCTCTTTATCAAAACGGGATTGGAAAAAATCCTGCTGCACCCGTTGCAGGAAAAAACGCTGGATCGGGCCATCGGGTAACCAACTGAAATGAGTCGCCAGACGTAGGCGGATCCGGTTGCCGGGTAGCAGGTCGATGATCTTCAGTCGATCGAGTGCTGCCAGCTTACGTATGCACTCGGGTTCGGTCAGCGCATAGTGCGAAAGCAGATCCTGAAACGAGAAGCC
>JAQUHG010000035.1 GCA_028683735.1 Tolumonas sp.
GGCGCACATTGTTTTTATCCAACAAACGTAACACGACCCGCTCGCCATAGCTGGATGGCATGGTTGAAACTCGAACGTCGACCGCACGGCCACCAATCCGCAGACTAATGCGACCATCTTGCGGCACACGTTTTTCGGCAATATCCAGTTTTGCCATGACCTTGATGCGTGAGACGAGCAGTGATGCTAATTTGCGCTGTGGCCGCAAGATCTCACGTAACACACCATCAATACGAAAACGGATGGCGAGGTGCTTTTCAAAGGTTTCGATGTGAATATCCGACGCTTCTAGTTTGATCGCCTCACTCAACATGGCATTAATCAGACGAATAATAGGGGCATCATCGTCAGCATCCAGCAGATCTTCACTGGTAGGTAGTTCTTCTGCCAATGTAAAAAAGTCGGCTTCGTTACCAATGTCTTCCATCATCTGTCGCGCTTCAGATGAGTCACGCTGATAGTCTTCAGTGAGTTGTTGCTCAAAGGCTTCGGCATTCAACCAGCGTAACTGGAACGGCTGGCGTAATAAGCGACGGACTTCTTGCAATGTTTGATTACTCACGCCAGTACGACAGAACAACACCGGTTCGGCATGCTGCCATTGCAATAACACACCGTGATCACGGGCAAAGGCAAAATTTAACCGCAAACCTTGCAACGAAGTATGCAAGGTTTCTGATGTTGTTGAGAGCAGCGCCATTACTGCACACCTTTCGCTTGTTGTTCCAATAAGGCTTTCATCTTCGGCGATAAGGTCGCATTAGTGCCATAAGCAGGCAAAATTGGACGATCAACGGCAGGCGACAGACTATCGGTATCTTGTTCCTGCGATAACTGCTCCGCCCGGAACAGGTTATATTTGCTACTGGATACACCGGTATAGGTAATCGGATCACGCAATATGGTTGGATGGATGAAAACCATCAGATTTTGTTTGGTTTTAGAGGTGCTGTTATAACGGAACAGATAACCTAATACCGGAATATCACCCAGCAAAGGCACTTTGTAAGTAGATTCTGAGGTGTTGTTACTGAGTAAACCACCGAGTACCACGGTTTCACCACTCTTCACTAACACCGCATTTTTTACGGTACGGGTATTAAATGTATCGCCCAGACTGGCACTGCTTGTTGATGAACTGCTGGTGGATGTTGACGTGGCAACACTGGAGACTTCCTGTTCAATATCCATCAACACGGAATCGCCTTCGTTGATTTGTGGGGTTACTTTCAGTTTTGTACCCACTGTTTTACGTTCTACGGTATTAAACACGCTACCCGTGGTGCTGGATTGACTACCGGAAATAACCGGAACTTCCTGACCCACGTTAAAAGAGGCTTCTTTGTTATCCAGCGTAACAATGCTTGGTGTAGCCAGAATATTGCTCTTGGTATTGCTGGACAGCGCCGTCACTAATCCAGCCCAATCGCCGGAATAAAAGCCCGCCGCTAAACCGTTAAAGTTGCTGAGTGCTTTTGTGGTGTTGCTGGAAAATGCCCCGTCATCTTTATATTCCAATGCGGCATTGGCCACCGTGGTCGTTGGTAGGCCGGTTGCGGTGAATTGTGTGCCTCCAGCATTTTTATTGGCCCATTGCACACCCAGATTGAAGGCGTCGCCATCTTGTACTTCAACAATGATAGCTTCGACCAGCACTTGTGCACGGCGAATATCCAATTTGGCAATAATACGTTCCAGTTCTTGCATGATATCGGGTTGCGCGGTGATTACGAGTGCATTAGTTTGTTCATCGGCAACAATACTGAGATCTTTGCCATTAAACGCATTACTACCCGAACCTGAGTTGCTGGCTGTTACATTCGACGTGTTGGTAGCACTGCCACCTTGTTTATCTTGCTGAATAGTTTTACTGGAGCCGGATAATACATCGACCAGATTTTTGGCTTTGGCGTATTTAAGATAGAAAACGCGGGTATTGCCCTGACTTTGCTGCTCACGATCTAACTGACGGATCATGGTGACGAGTCGTTGACGAGATTGATTATCACCACTGATCACCACGGAATTAGTGCGTTCATCGGCCACTAATTTCGGCGTTAATACACTGGTCAGTGCATTTTTATCGTTTTTGGTTAACGCGGTGATTAAACGCACCATTTCACTGGCGGACGCATATTTGAGTTTAATAATGTCGACGTTTTCATCTCCGACTTTATCAACCCGATGGACGATTTCGACGAGTCGATTAACGACAGCCGCGCGTCCGGTTAATAACAACACGTTGGACGGTTCATAATGCACCACATTACCACCACCCGCATTGTCGTTTAGCTGACGTAGCAAAGGCGCGAGTTCACGAACGGAAACATTACGCACCGGTACCACGCGCGTGACCATTTCGTCACCATTTCCCGGATGGATATCATCAGTGACGGGAATCGAGGAGGTTTTCGCATTTTGTGCTTTCACGACTTTCAGAATGCCATTCGGCATTGGCACCACAGCAAAACCATAAACTTCTAATACGCTTAAGAAAAATTGGTAATACTGTTCTTCATTGAGCAGATCATAACTGCGAACATTGATGATGCCACGGATCCCGGGATCGACCACGATGGTCTTATTCAGGTTTTTACCAACGGTGTTAATAAATTCCTGAATATCCGTGCCTTTGAAACTGGCCGAATATTCGGCTGCCCAGAGAGGTTGCACGTTGAGTTGTGTGAACAGGCAACTGATGATCAGACTGCGTTTGAGAAATTGTTTCATCTTTGGCTTATCACTCCACGTGCTTATGGTTGTGCCAGATTGACATAAATATCCTGTGTTTCACCATTTCGTTCTACAGAGATATTCATTTCCGTCTGATGCGCAAGTTGTTGCATGGCTTGCATAGCTTCAGCATTGTTACGTAGATCTAACCCATTGATACTGATAGCAAGATCATTGGGTTGCAAGCCTAGCTGATTAAATATCTCTGGATTTCGGCCCGGATTTAAACGATAGCCTTTTAACTGATTATTTTCTCTGACCGGCGCTATCGTCAGATAATCCATCAGCTGCCCTGGATTTTTCAGTAGTTGCTGTCTGACATTGGATAAGCTGCTGTTATTTAGTGTTGGAGTTGTCGCTGGTGCTGTTATCGCATTTTCATCCAGCAATAACGCTTCCTGCTGCTGTTGACGTTTGATGATGACGCGATCGGGTAAAATATTAATAATCTGCGCCTCGGTGCCCTGAATAACATCACCGATCACGTAACTTTGCTGTTTACCATCACGGGCGATGATAGCGATAGAACGGCTGGCAATACTGCTGGCCATGATCCCTGTGAGTTGTGCATTCAGGCGACTTTTGGGCGCGATAATAGTCTGAGCGGTATCTTGTACTGCTGTACCAAATAGCTTGGCATCACGAATAATTGATAACCGCTGCTGGTTGGTGGTTTTTGCATCCGTACGTACGGATAGATTGGGGCTCATAGGCGCAGAGGTTGCTGTTTTGGGAACGGGTAATAATCGCCAGCTAAGCTGCGCCAGTTGATAACTGCCACCTAAGAGTAAAACCAAGACCACACTGCGTTGTAGCAAGATAATCCCTCGTTCACCTAGTACCCAATGTTGGATCGCCAATAACCTCATTTTGTTCTCTTTATATTAATGCCCATGTCTAGGGTTTTTCATTTTGCTATGCGAACTCTTATGACACAACCATTTGCCGATGTGTTTGATGAAACTGGTAATAAAATCACAGAATATCGGCAAAGACAGTGTTAATTGGTGACGATATACTGTTGTTACCGTTTTTTAACATTATGTGATTTTTATGTCAGAGACGCCGGCTAAATCAGACCATATTTTACCTGAAATTCTGCAACGCGATGTTGTCGCGCAAAGTCGCCTATTCCGGGTTGAAGCTTTACATCTGCGTTTCAGTAATGGTGAAGAGCGGGTCTATGAACGGATCCCCGGTGGTAATCGTCATGCGGTGATGATTGTGCCCGTTCAGTCGGATGGTACTTTGTTACTGGTCAGAGAATACGCGGCCGGTACACACGCGTATGAACTGGGTTTTCCAAAAGGCTTGGTGGATGCAGGCGAGACAGACGCCGAAGCAGCAAATCGGGAGCTGCAGGAAGAAGTTGGTATGGCGGCCAATCAGCTCACATTTTTAAAACAGGTTTCTTTGGCGCCTGGGTTTATGAATGCCCGTATGGCTATCTTTCTGGCGCAGGGGTTGTACCCACAGCAACTAGTGGGTGATGAACCGGAGCCATTGGAGATTGTGCCGTGGCCGCTGCATGATGCGGAAGCACTATTGGATCATCCAGAATTTCATGAGGCACGCAGTGTGGCCGCATTATTATTGCTATTACGGCAGTTGAGAAATAACGTTTAAAATTAACGGTTTAGTTTCAATTGTTGACTAAAAATACCACATAACCACGAAAGAAGGGGGCTGATTCCAAATAGTCCGGTGCTTGCCATTCGCCGTGCTGTACCAGCCCGATCTTAAATGGGAGCCGCAATTGTGCCAGTCGTGGCAGATAGGCTGCGTAGTTTTTTATGGTCTTCCTGCCCTGATACGTTTGTACCACCACCTCATCAACAATGCCATTTAACTGATTAACCACCTCGGGTGAGCTGTTATTGCTCCAGTCGAGTAGCCCCGTAATACTCAATGCATAGTGGGTTGGTAACTGTTGACGCAGGCGTTGCAAAAAGGCGACATATTGCTGCATGCGCAATGTGCGGGCATCAAAGTCGATCTGGATACCAATCACCGGATTACCCTGTTTTTGCCAGCGAGTTAGCTGTTGTGAAATAGAAATGAAAATAGCATCAGACCAATGCAGTGTTTCCACCCGATAGGTCAGCCAGATCTTACCGTGTCGGAGACGGGGAATTGTAATGCCTTGCGGAATAAACTGACTTTGCCCGCGTCGCTCGCTGATCTGTCCTTGCAGGATATACAGTGACTGCGCTTGTGCCAGCACGGCTTGCGGGCGCACGGCACTCCATAACCAAAACGCATGGTGATCGCCTGCATTCACGTTGGCCTGTGCTGGCAGAAGGAAGATGCCTGCCAGCAGCGTGAGCCACAAACGGGTTTTACGCATTACCAATAATATTTAAGTTGCTGACCCCAACGGGTATCGCCATATTGCGATTTCAACGTATGGAACCATTGCTTGCGTTGTTCAATGGGAATTTCTTGTGAACCACAGCTGTTATAACCGCTCGGGGCAAAACAGTTCACCGCACGATACAAGGCATAGGCTTTATCGTCATGTTCCGCCGCTTTGTTAGCCATGACCAGTTGATAACCATCTAAACGGGAAAATAATTTTCCGGCAAACTGTGTGGCGGTACCGCCCAATTCATGACTTTCTGGCTGGCTGTTGAGCGGGAAATCATCCAGGCCATGGCGGAAGATAAACTCTCCCAGACAGTTCAGGGCGCGTGGGTTGTTGTGATCATCGCGCAGTGTTTGCGCTATTTCACTTAATGCCGGGCACTGATATTCGGTGGCGTTTTTGCCATCCCATTGGAACAGCGCCAGTGCTTGTTGCGCGTTATAGGTAAAGCCCATAAACAAGGGTTCGGTGCCGGCTTTTTCCGGCAGTTGTTTTACGTCGCTCAGGAAATCAGCATAAAAACCGTGGGTGAGATCCTTATATAACAGCGTAAACAAGGCAACATCGTGCTCTTGGGCAGAAGCCGGTTTTCCTACCTGTTGCCGTAATAGCGCCGGACCGGCTACATTACGCAGCAAAATCTCCCGTACCATGGGGGTTTTAATCAGGGAATTATGCGCAAAGATCTGAGCTAATTTTTCATTACGTTCATAATTCATGGCTAACGCTAATTCCAACTGTTGTCGTTGTAAGGGTTGTTTCGCCAACGGTAATAATTTCAGCCACAATTGCTCGGCCTGCGTCCACTGTTCGTTAATTTCCAGTGCAAATCCGCGCAGTGTTTGTTGGCTGAAAGCTAGATAATCTAATGCTTTATCGGTTGGTTCTTTTGACAAAATAGTCAGTGTTTTATCGGCATCTTTTTCTACATACAAAGCGTATGCACCCAGTAGGTAAGTATAAAGCGCCGGTTGTTTAGCAAATCGTGCCTGCTGTGCCTGCAATTGCGCCAGTGTAAACGGCGGGCGACTGTCATCGTTGTTACGTTGTCGCATCAACATCAGGTCGATAATGGCCAATAATTGCGGATCATTAATGTTGTCCACGTTGCTGGTGGATAACAGTAGTTTGTTATCAATCTCTTGTACCAGCTGATTGCTGGAGATGTTCGCTTCTTTGGTTGAGTGTTCAAACCAGTATGCATAAGACTGCGCCAGACGTTTTTGATCATTCATGAGCCAATACACACGGCGTAATAACCCTTTTGCCGATGCCGTGTATTGCCCTTGCGGATAATCAGTCAGGTAACTGTTAAAGGCGGATTCTGCGGCCTGCAGCGAAGCCATATCTATTTTTTCGTTGTTGGGAAACCCCATGTCATCAAAGGCATCTTGTTGTGCGGAATTTAAAAAGACACGACCTTTCATGTAACTCGCGGTTTCTTTTAGCCACGGCTGTGTGCTGAGGCTTAATGCGTTAAAAGAGACTAATGCCTGGGTGAAATCAGCGTTATAAAACGCCAGCGCACCTTGCAGATAATTGGCAAATAACAGACCGGATGGGGATTGAATATTAGCGGGTAATAAGCCCGATTGCTGGCTTTGATCAGCATCGCAGCTTTGCAGAATAGCGATACGGCTTTGTGCCAGAGACTGACGTTCTTCTGTGGGAATGTCTGTTGCTTTCGCCAGTTGTTGTAAATAAGTCAGTGCCGTTTGCTGGTTGTTGGAGGCACAACGACTACCTTCCCAAGTATTATTTTGTGTAAGCAGTGTGCTGACTGCTTCACTGGTCATGCCGAGTTGGAGGGCTTGATTGGTCAGTGGCGAGGGTGGCGCCGTGGTTTCGGGATTGGCAGTTTCTGCTTCATCAGATAAATCAACCGGGAAAGGAACCTGTGCGTACCCTTGATCTTGATAGTAATTATCTGCAGTCGATATTGCTAGTGGCGTATGAACGTAATCAGCCAGCAACAGTTGGAGATTAACCCGGCTGTCGTTGGCCGGCGAAAGGAATGGTGTATTGTTGCAAGTATCCAGCAGATCACGTTTCAGATCCCAAGTTGGATAACAGCTATCATCGCTGCAAGCCTGAGCCGGAAGGCTAAATAATACAGATAAAATGAATCCGCCGGTAATCGAGTGACGCAAAGACATATCCCGTCCTTTTATTGTTGTTGTCGGCATGATTGTTTGATTATCAGACAATCATGCGCAGGATGCCAGACCTGTATTACCGCCTGAATGTGCTAAATCAGATAGTTGCCTTAGATAGCTGCTTTATTGCTGTGGCAAGATCTGATGACACCAATTCAATAAATGCTGTGAGATCTGGCGGTAAATACCGCGTTCCAACACCCAGCGTTGCCAGTAAAGCGTGCGCTCACGCAGCGGCGTCTGTGGCATTAATTCCACCAATTCCCCGCTGAGTAATTCGGCACTGATTTGCAATTTGGGGATCAGACAATAAGCCACGCCCGCTTTTGCTAAAGCAACAAACGCCTCTGATGAACGCACGGTATGGCAGGGATAACTGCCGGGCGGTAAGCCAAAATGTTGCGCCACAAACCCGACATGCATATCGTCACGTTGATCAAAGGCCACTCCGGGCGCTTTGCGCAATGTGTGCTCGCTCAGCCCGTCGGGAAAATATTGCCGGATAAAGGCCGGTGATGCGGTCAGTACATAATCCATGAAGCCGAGTAAATCAGATTGGCAGCCTGGCAATGGTTCGGCCTGCGTGGTGATGGCACCAAACGCTTCGCCGTGGCGTAAGCGATCAATGGTGCGGTTTTCATCTTCAATCAGCAGATTCAGTTCAATTAAGCCCGGCTGCAACAGAGGCGTTAGCGCCGGGATCAGCCAGGTCGCTAGACTATCTGCGTTGGTTGCGATCGTGACCGGTAACGGTTTGGCGGGTGCCTCGGGTGACAGATGGGGCAATAGCTCCTGCTCCAGTTGTTGTACCTGCTGATAATGCGTTAACAGTAATTGTCCCATGGCTGTCAGCTGTAGGGGTTGTGAACGGATCAGCACGGGTTGAGCGACCAGCAGCTCTAACTGTTTGATGCGTTGTGATACCGCCGATTGCGTGAGATGTAGCTGTTGTGCTGCCCGGTCAAAGCTTTGTTCCCGTAACACGACATCGAGTGCTTGCAGCAATTTATAGTCGAGATGGTTCATTAATTTTTCTTATCTTATATAAGAATCATGAATTTTACTTAATTGTACGCTTTTCTTATGCTGCTGCCATGATCGAAATAGAGATGAACATAGCATGTTGAACGGAGCGATTTATTTGCAGGGGATGTTGGTGGGGGCGAGTTTAATCGTGCCGATTGGTGCACAAAATGCGTTTGTGCTGGAGCGCGGTATTCGTCGTAATCATGCGCTGTTGGTGGCCACACTTTGTTTCCTGGCCGATGCCTTTCTGATTGCGTTGGGCGTCGGTGGTGCTGGTAAAGTGATTGCACAATCGCTGCTCTTACAATTATGCCTGACGCTGGGTGGTGCAGCCTTTTTGTTACGTTACGGCTGGTCAAGTTTAGTTCGGGCATGGCAAGCCACGACCCAAACTCTTGCGCAACAAGGGGGCATGACCCGGATCCGCGCGGTCACGATGACACTGGCGGTGACCTTGTTAAATCCGCATGTGTATCTGGATACCGTGATGATCCAAGGCGCTGTGTCTGGGCAATATCCGCGTGTGCAGCAGCTCAGTTTTGCACTGGGTAGCATCTCGGCGTCTTTCCTCTGGTTCTTTGGTTTAGCATTGCTGGCCAGCTGGCTGGCACCTCAATTACAGCGTGTTCGCGTGCAACAATTTATTGATGGCGGGGTGGGTGTTGTGATGTGGTTGATTGCGTTCGGGTTGTTACGTCACGCGGCATTTATCGTATAAAAAACAAGCAGAATGGACTTGATATCTGCGCATATAGTCCTATAACCATAGTAGGCGTGATCGTTAGTTTTGATCCCACCTGCGCCGAAGGAGGTTTATATGCGTCTCGAAAAATGGAACCCGTTCCGTGACCTTGACGATATTTTCCACAATTATCAGCGTTCTTTCCTGACTCCATCTATTGGTCGGGAATCTATGGTTGGCAGTGAATGGGTACCTGCTGTGGATATTGTGGAAGATGACAAAGAATATCAACTCAAAGTCGAGATTCCGGAGATCCCACGCGATGCCGTCAAACTGCAAATTAATCACGGCATGCTGACGATTACCGGCGAACGGAAGATGGAAAAGAGCGATGAAAAACATCATCGCATCGAACGTTACTACGGTAGTTTCAGTCGCAGTTTCACATTGCCGGATGATGTGAAAGCAGAAAACGTCAGTGCCACTTTCAGTGATGGCATGCTGTACGTGCATATGCAGAAGAGTACACCGACGGGTGATAAGCCACTGGAAATTGAAATTCATTAATTCAGTGAAGGAACAACGGCGTGTTGGTTTAACCTGCACGCCGTTTTGTTGTCTGTTTAATTTTAATAACGTGGTTTGGTGTATAAATTGAAATAACGTAATGCCAGTGCTTCTGCTTCGCTTAGTTTATCCGGAGTGAGGCGTGATGCGACCAACTCTTTATTAGTTACGGCAATTTGGTTGCCATTCACGGCAGAAACGGCCAGCCATGCATAAGCCTGAATATCATCTGCTGGAACACCTTGCCCCTTTGCATACATGACACCCAGATTACATTGTGCTTCGTAGTTATCTTGCTCTGCCGCTTTGCGCATCCATTTGGCTGCTTGTGCTAAATCTTTTGATACACCGTTACCGGACTGATACATCAGACCTAAGTTAAATTGTGCGGGCATATGCCCCTGTTCTGCGGCTTTACGGATAAAATCTGCTGCTTTGGTCAGGTCTTTTTTTACGCCCAGACCTTGTTGATACAACATACCCAACTGGAATTGAGCATTGATATCACCTAATTCGGCTGCTTTACCAAACCAATTGGCAGCTTGTATCGGGTCTTTAGTTATTCCCCGGCCTTGGGTAAACATCTGTCCTAGAGTGAATTGTGCCGCGGCATGTCCTTGTTTTGCAGCTTTATTGATCCATTTAAAAGCTTCTTTTGCATCGGCGGTTACACCCTGTCCGCTGTCGTACATTAACCCAAGACTATATTGTGCGTAGGGGTTACCTTGTTCTGCAGCCTGAGTATACCAATATGCAGCTTGTTGAAAATTCTGCGGGACACCAGAGCCGTTGTCATACATAAAACCGAGATTAAACTGTGCTTTGGTATTACCTTGTACCGCCGAT
The DNA here is from genome assembly GCA_028683735.1 of Tolumonas sp. Taxonomy (GTDB): domain Bacteria; phylum Pseudomonadota; class Gammaproteobacteria; order Enterobacterales; family Aeromonadaceae; genus Tolumonas. The sequence continues at coordinate 10,376 of JAQUHG010000035.1, forward strand.
TTTTGATACCAGAGTGCGGCTTGATGAAAATCTTGCTGCATGCCTTGCCCATTTTCGTACATCAACCCAAGGTTATACTGAGAGTTTTGATCTCCTTGCTCTGCCGAGCGAACTGTTGCTGCAACATCACTGGCAGTTAGTTCGGCGACTGCTGATGCAGAAAGGAAAAATAGAGCAAGAATAAACAAACGAGTTATTGTCATATACACGGTCATCTCATTCTTGCTCCTGACATTTGTAAGACTTAGTTATGAATGTTTTTCCGCACCAGCCAGACACCCGATTCCATATGATGGGTGAAGGGGAATTGATCAAACAGCGCACAACGGGCGATGGTATGTGTCTGACACAGGGTCTGCAGGTTGTCGCACAAGGTTTCCGGATTACAGGAGATATACAGGATCTGGTCGTAAGCCTGGATCATCGTCAGCGTTTTCGGATCTAACCCGGCCCGCGGCGGATCAACCAGAATGGTGTTGCATTCATAACTTTGCAGATCAATGCCTTGCAGGCGATTGAATTCGCGTTCGCCGTTCATCGCTTGTGTGAACTCTTCGGCTGACATCCGTAAGATCTGCACGTTATCAATGTTATTCACGGCAATATTATGTTGTGCGGCATGCACCGATGGTTTGGCAATTTCAGTGGCTAATACACGATTAAAGTTTTTTGCCAGCGCCAGCGAGAAGTTACCGTTACCGCAATACAGTTCCAGCAAATCACCCTGACAACCGGTGGTGACATCAATCGCCCAGCCCAGCATCTGCTGATTCATCCCGGCATTCGGTTGCGTGAAACTGTTTTCAATCTGCATATACTCGAGCGTGCGATCGCCGACCTGTAGCTGTTCCAGTACATATTCGCGTTCCAGCACAATTTTTTGTTTGTGCGCACGGCCAACAACATCAACTTCACCAAACTCCGCGCGTAATGCCTGGCGCAATTCGGTCGCCGCCGGCTGCCACTCATCACCGAGTTTTTTGTGATACAGCAGGCTTATCAGTGATTCACCGCTGAGTGTGGTAAGAAAATCGATCTGGAACAACTTGTGTTTGAGTGTTGGGTTTGCACAAATTAAAGCGCGTACGCGCGGCATGAGCTGGTTGATCAATAAGCTGGCCGTGGGAAATTCGTGTACATAATAACGTTGCTTGGTTTCGCTGTTAAACATGACATAAAACAGATCATCCCCTTCATGCCAGATGCGAAATTCGGCTCGCATCCGATAGTGACTTGGCGCAGAGGCAAACACTTGTGGCATTGGTGCCTGAAAAGGGGCGAGCAATTGCGTCAGACGCTGCTGTTTGTCGTGCAATTGTTGCTGATAAAGGGCATCCGAATGGACTGCGTTTGTCATGTTGTACTCCGTCACTGCAGGAAGGGCGGAAATTGTATGCAGTTGTACGAGGTTGTCCAGTTTTTCTGCTCAAGTTTTGCGCAGTCAGGCCGCTATACAGTTAACCGTGCGTGTAATCGGTTTCGGAGATGATCATGAAATTAGATCAAGTAAACAGTGCTGCGTTACAAAATATGCTGAAAAGCACACAGCGTAATATGGGGAAAAATGCTCAGGCGACAACGCAGGTGAGCGATGAAGTGTCGTTGAGCCATTCCGCAAAATTGGGTAACCGGGTACTGCAGTTTTCATTGTCGCAATCACTGACAATAAATGGCAAAAACTACAGCGTAAAGACGCCTGATCAAGCTGACGATGAAAGCCCTGAGTCGTTATTCGATTTTCAGAAAGTCGCTGATAACGTCTTGTCATTTGTGACGAATACTATCAATGCCCGCAAGCAAGCCGGTGATGATAATGAAGCGCTGGAAAAAATGTTGGGGCAAGCGCGGAAAGGCATCGATCAAGGCTTCACTGATGCACGTAAAGAATTGGACAAAAGTGGCACCTTAACCGATCCGCTCAGCAAGGGAATCGACAAAAGTTACGACTTGATCCAGAAAGGTCTGAAAGATTTTGAGAAAGATCTGTTTGGTCAGTCAACCGATGGTGCTACGGGTGATAATACGGCAACGGCTACCGATGCGGCACAAACTACCGACAGCGCAAAAAATACCAAAACACCAAAAGAAATTGGTAATAGTATTTTGGCGGCCTTTGCCGGCAAGCAATCGGCCAGTTTGGAATTAACGACCAAAGAAGGCGATAAAATCACGATCCAGTTTGATGATCAGCAACAATGGCGTCAGCAGCAAAACAGTGGCTTGGCAAAAAAAGCATTACAGACTTACGGTGAATTAGGTGGTAATGCGAAAAAGAGTGACGCGACTAATGCAAAATCAGACAGTTCTATTTTTTATAGTCACACGACCCAGTTTAGTTTCAAAGTTGAGGGTGATCTCAATAGCAGCGAACTGAAATCGATCTCGGAGATGGTCAATAAAGTCGGCAGTCTGTCAGACAGTTTTTTTGGTGGCAATATTACTGATGCATTACAACAGGCGCAAAAACTGGATCTCAGTGACAGTGAGTTGACCAGTTTGTCGCTAGATCTCTATCAAAAACAAGCCTTTGGTTGGCAAAGTAACAGCGGCAATGATGCGCTGAGGAATGCAAGTAGTGATAGCTCGGCAACGACTGATTCAGCATCAAGCTCTGTTACGACGAACAACCAATCCGGTTTGACCAATAATCAGCAAGCGGCGGCTGCTTTACCCGATGTCTTCAGTCAGTTAGGTGATTATCTGACTCAGCTGCAATCGATGTTTGATCAGATGATTGCGTCGTTTAACCCCGACTCGCACGGCAATCTGCAAAGCTGGGTGGCCAGACAGCAGCACCCGGAAAAATCAGATGAGCAGATTGGTCAGTTCGTCAGCTTTAATCAGCGAATGCAGCAAGCGATGGCTTCTTTAGCGGATAACCAGCAAACCAATACGACTGATACAACAGCTGTCTGATTTAATTGTAAAAAAATCAAAAAATGTGACAGCGGACTCTGCAAGGGGCCGCTGTTTTTTGTTAATCAAATGTCAAATCCCGCTATACAGCCAGTGACGTGCTCTCTATAATCCGCGACTCTCTGGCGCTTAACCTGCTTAAAAGGGAATCCGGTGTGAATCCGGAGCTGGCGCGCAGCGGTAATGGGGAACGAAAGCGACCGAGTGCAAACTCAGGCACTGCCATTGGGTGGGAAGCCATCGCCGTAGGATAACAGCCCCTAAGCCCGAAGACCTGCCAGAGCAAAATCTGGGTCATATCATCTGATATGACAATTAGGGACCACTACGCGAACTAGGGATTGCCCAAATGTCGAAACGACTGACTGCCTCTGTGCTGTCGGCGCTGGCTATTGCTGCGCCAACACACGCCGAAGAATCTACTGGCCTGCCGATCACGGTAACGGCAACACGATTCAAAGAATCTACCAAAACAGTATTAGCCCCTGTCACTGTCGTGACGAAAGACCAAATTCAGCGTCATAGCTGGGCCACTTTGAGTGAAGTGCTGCGTAATCAGCCATCATTAGAAGTGCGCGGTAATGGTGGCAAAGGTCAGAATACCAGTGTCTATATGCGCGGATTCAGCCCTGCACAATCACTGGTGTTAGTTGATGGTATGCGTTTAAGCCGCGGCAGCATGGGCTCGGCTGATATCAGTGGTATTCCATTAAATCAGGTTGAGCGCATTGAAATCATTCGTGGTGCTCGTGCATCTGTGTATGGTGCTGATGCGGTGGCCGGTGTAATTAATATCATCACGCGCAGTAATCAAGGTGAGACTGGTCACCGCGTAGCGATGGGGATTGGTTCGAATGGTTATAATAATGCCGATTGGTCGAGCCGTATGGCGGCAACAGACAAAGACACATTAAAAGCCGGTGCGGCTTATTCACGGGAAGATGGCTATAACATTAAACCAACCGGTAGTAATGCAACTGATGAACATGGTTACTGGAGCAAAAATGCGCAAGTAAATGATGAGCATCAATTCAATGATGAATGGCGTCTGTTTACTTCAGCCCGTTGGATGCAGATGCAAAATGCCTATGCCGGTAGCAATTCAACCACTTGGGCGAATGAAAAGCAGTTTGGTTACACTGCAGATCAGTCTTATCAGGCAGCATTAGAAACCAGCACGGATAAATATCAGAGCAGTGTTGTGGCTCAGTATGCTGATACTGACTATCTGAGCGGATTTAACAGTGCACAATCAAAAGATGATGCGACCTACAGAAACTACACGGATCAGACAACGTTGGGTTGGTACAACCTGGTGCCGTTGTCGCATGGATTCTCTCTGGGCGGTGGTGTTGACTGGCGCGAAAACCGTCTGAAACCAGATTCGGCATTTGAAGCACAAACTCACAACACCGGTGAGTATGCCTTAGTACAGTATGAACAGGATGCCTGGAGTTGGGAGCTGAGTGGTCGTAACGATGACAATTCCGCTTATGGTACTCATCAGACCTGGCGTACCGGCGCCGGTTGGGCATTTATGCCGGATTATCGTTTAACCGCGAATTATAGCACCGCATTCCGCGCACCAAGTTTTGTTGACCTGTATTACCCTGGCTATGGCAACACCAACCTGAAACCGGAAGAGGCCAAAGGTGGCGAAGTGGGTCTGGAAGGTCAGAATGCCTTTTTCCAATGGAAAATCAGCGCTTATCGTTCGCTGGTTGATAATATGATCACGCCAAACTCATTATATGTTCCTGAAAACATTGGTCATGCACGTTTAGAGGGCGTTGAAACAGAGGTGAGTTTTGCGACTGGTCTGGTTCGTCATCATGTTTCTGCTGATTTTGCTGATCCTAAAAATGAAGAAACCGGTCAACAGCTGAAAGAACGTGCGCATCAATCTTATAAATGGCAGGCGGAAACCAGCTGGCAGAAATGGGATGCCGCGACAAGCTGGATGTTTCAGGGAGAACGTTTTGCTAATGACACTAACACCATTGAGCTGGGTGGTTACAGTTTGTGGGATGTGTCTGCCGGATATCACCTGTTGCCACAACTGCGCTTAGGTGGGCGGATTGATAACCTGTTTAACAAAGAGTATGTGACTGTGCGTGGTTATGTACCGGAAGGCCGTAGTTACTATCTGAACTTTGCTTATCAGATGTAATTAGTTCTCGCATTGAGATGACAATAAAAAAGGGTTCGCTGTGAGGCGAACCCTTTTTGTTTATCTAATCGCTATCTGAAAAAGTTATTCATCTTCCAGATACGCATAGCCTTGCAGACCAGCTTCTAACTCTTCCAGCAGCTGAGTGCGGGTCTCTTCGCTTAACGAAGGATGCGCCACCAGTTTCTGGTAATCACGACGGATCACTGAGGTATCGATGTTGACGTAACGCAGCAAGTTATCGACATTATCCCCTTTGATAATATTCGTGATAACGGCTTCGCCATTGTCGTTCAGCGTCACTTCTGCACTGTGCGTGTCGCCAAACAGATTATGCAAATCACCCAGAATTTCCTGATAGGCACCGACCAGGAAGAAACCCATATAGCTGGTTTTATCCGGGTCAATTTCCGGCATTGGCAGTGTGCTTTCAATACCGACGCCATCCACATACTCTTTAATCGTGCCGTCAGAATCACAGGTAATATCCATGATCACACCACGACGTGCTGGCGCCTGATCCAACCCACTCAATGGCATGATCGGGAAGATCTGATCGATGCCCCAGGCATCTGGCAGGGATTGGAACAATGAGAAATTGACGAAGCATTTATCGGCCAGTTTTTCATTCAGTTCATCCTGCAGATTACGATGCATGCGGTTGATCGGGTTGAGCATGTCTTTCAGTTGCAGACACAGATTGAGATGCAGATCTTCCGCCCAGGCGCGTTGGTGTAAACTCAGCAGGCCCAGCGTGTATTGCGTATGCACATCGGCCAGATCAGACACCGAGTCGTGGAAAATTTCCAGCAAACCCGGATCTTCTTTGTCATGCAGCTCATTCCAGCTGTCCCACATGTTTTGCAGTAACAGTGGTGCGTCAGTGCTCGGCGCTTCCGGTGGGAAGGTCGGCAACTGACTTTCCATGCCGACGATATTCGAGATCAACACGGCATGATGCGCGGTAATCGCGCGGCCAGATTCACTGATGATCATCGGGTGCGGCAGACCGAACTCTTCGCACACATCACCGATGCCCCAGACGACGTTATTGGCATATTCGCGCAGGTTGTAGTTCGCCGAGCAATGGCTTTGCGAACGGGAGCCTTCG
>JAQUHG010000002.1 GCA_028683735.1 Tolumonas sp.
TATCCCTGCACGCACCAGTGAGCATGATTTCATCATTTTTTCGTATGCCGGTGCCCGTTGAGCTGACGGGCAACGCCAGTCTGGCTATCCGACAGTTACAAATCAACCCTCAGCATTGTACGCAACTGCAAGGTTCGCTGACCTGGCAACCAGCCAACCTGTCCACGCCGTTGGGTGATATTGCGCTAGGGTCACCGAAAGCCTCGCTTGCCTGCCACGGGGATACTTTTACCGCTGAAGTGACGCAAGACTCTGACATGATAAGCAGTCAAAGCACGGCCAACATGACCTTGCAAGGCCATTATCAGCTGCAATCTACACTCACGGCTGGTCGGCTCTTACCCGAAAACATACGGTCCTCACTCAATCTAATGGGCAAAGACATCGGCAATGGGGTTTATAAAGTCAATGAGCAGGGGGCGTTATAATTTACGTGGCGTCTTTTGCTTCCTGATTTGTCAATGGATCTGCTCTAATCAGGATTTATTTCTGTTGATCACACATTGCTCTTGTCTTCAGTGGGTCAAAACATAATTATCTCTCAGCAATACGAGATGTTTGCTTCGCTTGAGCTAGATGGGCTATTTTTTGATTGATGCTCTGTAGATCCATTTCCAGTTGTTCAATTAGAGTTAATATATTCTCATTGGTGTAACGCTGCCGCTGCCAGTGGTCTGGCTTATTTATAAACATCTTAAACTGACGAAGATCAACTTGAATTTCATTTTGCCCACTTTTTAATAAGTCAATCTGTGCATTAGCAATGTAAATCCCCCTATTTTAGCGATCCACAGACAAAGCTATTCGTTCTCGCAGCTTTCTGATAGATCTATATTGTTTCGTTAAATTACCCCGATGGTAATTTAAAATATGCTGGTAGATGTACTGCCTAATTGGCGTTGCCAGGTTCGGAGAGTAGCTACTTGATCGGCGTCTTTTCCGACGCGGGGTTAGGTGCAGAGCAAACGGTCAGTTTGCACCAATGACAAAAGGGCGATCAGCTCGTACGTGCCACTGCTTATCACAAAAAGTCGATGTGTTTGGGTCAGTAGTGGATTGTGATGTCGTTCCGGCAGCACAACGGTAAAAATCCATGCTCCGCCATAATTAGGCCTGCCGACAGGATATATTACCGTATGTGGTTTTCCGATTAGTAGTTCGTGATGCCAAGACTATAGTTTCCCTCAAACTCGCTGCTTACCATGTCGACAATCGCTTTTGCCACTGCGCTTCGTGTTACGGAATTCTTTCGGATTTTTTCGCCTTCATTTGTTAGATGATAGGATGTTGTTTCCCCATCAAGCAAATGCGCAGCGCGTACCAACGTGTATGCCACACCAGAATCTGCAATCGCATCCGCAGCCATTACATATTCGGGGTATTTTCGAACCAAAAAATTCAGCAGGAAACCGACAATTCCCGGCACTTCTCTATGAATGCCCATTCCTGTAATCCAGATAATTCGAGAAACCTCGGTGTCTTTCAAGGCTTCTACAATGCTTTTTGCCTGAGATAGAACGTCCCCGTTCAGACAGGAGATCACAATGTCCTGGCCCATCATCGCATCCGCCAGTTTCCTAACATCTGTTGCATCACCCTTCACAACGGTTAGGTCTGCGATCCCGCCGCAGGATAACTTATTTGGGTCTCGAACATATACCGTTTGGTTTACATCGGCCACCTGTGCCAATTGTTGTACAACCAATCGTCCGGTTCTGCCTGTAGCTCCTAATACCAATACGTTTTTCATGAATTAAATTCTCTTTTTGATGAAGATAGGAAATAAAACCGACCCCTGAAATATCTATATTCAGCCCATTCCTTACGAGAGATGGCAATATTTTGGTTAGAATCGAACGTTCGTTGATTGCTAGCAACTCCATCAATGCCTCTACATAACTATGAGTTTTGTGTTTGCAGATTTAAGGTATCAGTTATGTTTTGGCCACAGGAAAAAAATACTGAGGCTTAGAAATAATACTATAGAAATCAGTGGATTGAAGAAAGCAGTGATAGTAGCTAAAAGATAACCTATGGGCCCAACAAAGTACGTTTTTCCGATTTTTCGAGCTTCTCTCGGGCTTAATTCATGGTGCAGTAGTTTTTTGTGGACCGAATAAAACCACATAATTGTTTTTAGAGCCCCAATAATAGTGAGTACACCGCCGTAAAAAGCAGCTGCGATTGATTCATCCATATTTGTTTGGAGTGCATGAGCAAGGACGGCGGTGGGAAATGGAAGGAATGAAACGAATAACAACTGTAGCGTGTTTAGCAAAAGGATTTTTTGATCGATACGTGCAATGAGATTAAACATGACATGATGATTAATCCAGATAGCACCAATCACAATAAAACTGACGCTATAAGCAAAGTATGAAGGCCAGAGACTGAGTAAACCTTGTAGCAGAGGTGTTGTTGTATCTGGCACTTTTATTTCAAGAATAAGCAGAGTAATAGCGATAGCCATTACGCCATCACTGAAAGCTTCAAGTCGATTTGTATTCATATTGATGTCTCAAGATTTGAATGCTTACAGCCGACAATTTAATCAATGGTGAAATTTGAACAGACACGACATAGTGGCATTGCAGCTACTATGTCGTGTTGTTGTTTAACGTGCTTATGGTTTTAACGGGCCATAAAAATAGGATGCAGTTGCACCACCATCAATTAAAAAGTCCGCACCAGTGATGAACGCACCTTGCGGACTCATCAGTAGTTCTGCGACATTCGCAATCTCGTCAGCGGTGCCTGGACGGCCTGATGGGCATTTGGCGAACATGTTTTTATAGAAATCACCTCTTGGTCCATTGAATTCATCAATGGCTAATGGTGTTACCACTATGCCGGGAGAAATCGAGTTAATACGAGCACCTTTTTCACCCCATTTAACGGCTTCAGCCATGACTCGTTTGACATTACAACGCTTTGCCATTTGGTATGCATGCAGAGAGTCTTTGATGTTCTGTGGCTGCAACACCTCAAGATCTAGCAGTTCTTCAGTAGGTGTCAAAGCCAACTGCTCATCAATTTCTGGGCTGAGCGCGGGCATCCGGTGACCTGACTGACTGGAAATTGTCACACCGACGCCACCATGAGTGATGACTTTACCGATCTCTTCGAGTAAAACGGCTGTACCGTATAAATCAACTTTCAGAACGATATCAGCGGGTGCCTGACTTGGTGAAACCCCAGCTGAATTAATCAGCATAGTAATGTCACCAAATTCTTTTGATTTTGCGATTAAGTTTTTAATGGATTCTCTTGATGATAAATCCATTTCAACTGCTTCCGCATCGAATCCAGCTTCGTTCATAATTTTGGCGATGTTGGAGGCACTCACAAAACTTTTATCACCGACAATTAGTTTTTTGCCAGAACTAATTCTTCTCGCGATCGCCATTCCGATCTGACCTGCACCGGTCAAAATAACCACTTCTTTACGAGTCATCACTATTAACCTCTTGTAAGCAAAGTTACTACCCAGAATTATGAACGGTATTTTTTCTTTATTAATACTAGTTATTTTGCTAACACTTATGAGTTGAGCTCATGTATTAATTTAAGAGAACAAAAATTATTTTCTATTGAGCGAAAAAACAGTAATAAAACATATTGCCAGCAATGTAGCTCCTGCAAACATTGCATTGCACATCCCTTGTTGCTGGACGTTGAGTAGATTATTTGAACTGTGACTGGACAGTGAACTCACCAGCACCAGCAATGCAATACCAAAAGCCCCACCAACCTGATGCGCAACACCTACTACACCTGATGCGGCCCCGGCATCCTGATGGGAAACTTTACTGACACCCAAAACAGTTAACAATGCCATGGCTGCGCCCATACAGGAACCAACTAGAATCATAGGTACCATAACTCCAAACCAGAAACTGGAGGTCGCCATGCCAAATCCGAGCAATAACATTCCGATAAATGAGATCACAATAGCTCCCAGTAAAACGGTAGAATGACTAAATCTCTTTGATAAACGCGGTGCAAGTAACGCGCCCAGAAAGTTCACAATCATAGAAGGGAAGAATGCAATGCCAGCCTGAAAGGCATTCATATGCAGAATACTTTGCAGGTATTGTGTTGTATAAAAAAAGAAGCCCATGGCCGAACCAGTAAACAGTATCCGCGCGATATATGCACCACTGCGTTCTTTACTCAGAAAAATACGCAAAGGTAACAGCGGACTGTCAATTTTTCGCTCTAGCTGAATAAATAATAAAAGTGATAAAACGAAGATAAAAAACAATACGCTTGTATATGCATTGCCAAAACCAGATTCGGCGGCTTGAATCAATCCATACACTAAACAGATCATACTAATTGTTGAGAGAATTGCGCCTGTTATATCCAGTTTGCCATTGTGACGATCGGTTTCGGTAATGTATTTGGGGGCTGTTAACATCAAAAATAGACCGATAGGAACGTTAATAAAGAAACCAGCTCTCCAGGATATAAAATTGGCAATAATGCCGCCAGCGACTAGTCCAAGGCTTGCTGTGATCCCGCCAATAGCACCGTACCAACTGATCGCTCTATTTCGTTCGGCACCTTCACTGAAATTTTTAGTTAATAGTGTCAATGTCGCTGGGGATAGAACAGCGGCCCCTAAGCCCTGAATGGCACGGGCTCCGATCAATAAATTGGCTGAGTTTGAAAGACTGATGACTAGCGAAGACAAGGTAAATACCAAAAGGCCGAGTAAAAAAACTTTCAGACTACCGAAAATATCACCAGCTCTGGCTCCGAGGAGCATAAAACCACCAAAGCAGAGCATATAAGCATTCTGAACCCATGATAATTTCTCAGGTGTAAATGTCAGTTGAGACTGGATCGTTGGCAGGCCAGTGATGACAATTGAATTATCAATAACCAGCATCGAATAACTTGCTAATAATATGAATAAGATCATTTGATGCTTATGATTAATTTTTTGCATAACAACTCACCTAAAGGTCATATCAGAAATAGCGATATTGGGCACATAAAAGTAAAAAAGGCGCTACCCATCAGGTAAGCGCCAAAATTGAGAACAGATTGTATTAAAAAGCGTTATTTAGAATTTCTGTGCTGACATCGCTGGTATAAATATCTGCAACACCAAAGTAGCCGGCATTGCCCAGCACATTTTCAAGAATCACGGGTAATTCAGATTTTGTAATGCCAAATTGAGCCAGTTTAGTTGGCGTACCCACTTTATTGAACCAGCTTTCAAGAGCTGCAATCCCTTCAAGCGCAGTTGAAACACCAAACACTTCTTTCGCAAAGCGTGTGAATTGTTCTGGATTTCTGGTGTGATACCACGTCATCCATGCCGGCATGACCACGGATAAGCCAGCACCGTGCGGCACGTTATAAAGCGCTGATAATGAATGCTCGATCATATGATTCGGGTAGTTAAAACCCGCAGTACCAGAATAAATCAAACCATTCAGAGCCTGAGTTGATGCCCAGGCAAATTCACTGCGTGCGTCATAGTTCATTGGGTCTGCAATCAAAATTTCGGTTGTTTCAATGACCGTTTTAATGATGGATTCAACGAGACGAGACTGAAAATGTGGTTGTACTGAGGCGGTGAAATAGCCCTCAATGGAGTGGGCAATGATGTCTGCCGCAGAGTAAACCAGATAATCTTTGGTGACAGTTTGCATCAACGCAGGATTTACCACCGATACTTTCGGGAACAAGGCTGGCGCATTGATCGCATATTTCTGTTTGGTCTTTTCATTGGTAACCACGGCACCGCAGTTCATTTCACTGCCGGTTGCGGCAAGTGTCAAAATGTCGAACACGGGAAGTGCTGTCGTGATTGGGCTTTTGCCGATGAATAGATCCCAAATATCACCGTCATACTTAGCGCCAGCGGCAATGGCTTTGGATGTATCCAAAACAGAACCACCGCCGATACTCAGCACCGCCTCGACCTGATTATTTCTGGCAATGTCGATACCTTCATAAACTTTAGAAAGAATAGGGTTGCTGATAATGCCACCGCATTCAATAAACTGAATGCCATGTGAAGCTAAAGATGCCACTACCTTATCAAAGAGGCCGTCATTTTTAATACGGTTACTGCCAAAAGTGAGCAACACTTTTTTGACACCAAAATTGGCGATGTGCAGACCAATTTGCATTTCTTTATCTTTACCAAAATCAAGCATCGTTGGGTTATGAAAAGTGAAGTTTTGCACAGGCGATACCTCGGTTCATCAATAGAAGTATCATTTAATGAAATATCAGCATATAAAAGAATCAATGAATATGTGATTGAAGATCCCGAGAAATGGAATAATGAATAAATGTAAATTTATTCCACTTATGAGATTTATTCATATATGTATTCTCTAACTGGTTATTGAATAATAGTTCAAAAAGCGGTGAGATAAAAATAGTTATTCTACGGATTATTTGAATGCTATCTAAAACTGAATTACTTCGTGTATTCGTTGTTGCAGCGGATTCGACTACTTTTCGTGAAGCAGCACTAAAATTAAACATGTCTCCTCAATCTGTCTCCAGAGTGATTAAAACACTTGAAGATACCTATGGTGAACTATTGTTTCATCGCAATACCAGAACAGTAAAAATCACGAAATTTGGAGAACAGTTGTTATCTGGTGCCCGTCATGCGTTAGATGTTGTGAATGAAGTTTTCAATCTGGGAGTACATAAACAGGTTCAGGATGAGTTTAGTGGTACCGTCACTCTCACAACGCCAAGCTTGATTGGTAGGGACTATTTGTATCCATTCCTCAGAGATTTCCAAAGGAAATATCCGCGAATAAAAATCGATATCCGAGCGTCGAATAGCTTTAGTCACGTTGTGGACGAGCAAATCGATATAGGCATCAGAGTTGGTAGGATCAAAAACAATGGCTTCATTGTTAAGAAGGTAAATGAAGTTCGTTTTTTCCTTGTAGCAAATTCAGATGTAATTGAAAAACACGGAACGCCTAAAAACATTTATGATCTAAAGCATCTACCAGCGGTTGAGTCAATTGATAGTAATTCAGGTCGGGGATGGGCATGGATGTTTGAAAATGATGTTGAGTTACATCCTGACAATGTGGTCTTTAGAACGGATGACCCTGAAATTGAATATCTTGCAGTGCTAGATGGCCTTGGTTTTGGGCAATTGTCGGATTGGATAATCAAAGAAGATATTAAACAAAATAAACTGGTTCGGCTGTTAAATGATTCAGAACCAAAACCTTGGGATGTCTATGTTTATCGACCTCAGCGTGGTCCAGTACCAGCAAGAGTTAGAATGTTGTATGACGAAATTGTTGAATATATGAGGAAAATTAATTTTCAACTTGATTAAATAATTAAAAAAATGGAAGATTCATGAATAATCATCCCAAAATAAATTATCAAAAGAATATGATTCTGAATACTAATATATAACAGCTGCATTGATATTTACAGAGAGGGTATGATGGTAACCGTTAAACTGAATAATAATGTTGAAATGCCGATATTAGGGTTTGGTGTCTATCAAATCGATGATCAAAAAGAATGTGAACGTTCAGTACTTGATGCTTTAGAGGTTGGTTATCGATTGATCGATACTGCATCTGCATACCGAAATGAAACTTCGGTCGGAAATGCAATTAAAACAAGTGGTGTAAAACGTGAGGAAATGTTCATTACCACAAAACTGTGGATTAAAGATGCTGGATATGAAAACACACTGAAAGCATTTGATAAATCATTGAAAAAATTGCAATTAGACTATCTGGATTTATATCTGATCCATCAACCGTTTAATGATGTCTATGGCTCATGGCGCGCAATGGAGAAATTGTATAAAGACGGAAAAATCCGAGTTGTTGGTGTCAGTAACTTTCATATGGATCGTCTGACAGATTTGATGGTCTATAATGAAATACCGCCTGCTGTGAACCAGATTGAAATTCATCCATTCCATCAACGATATCAAGATGTTGAGTATATGGCTGCGCAAGGTATTCAGCCGGAAGCATGGGCTCCTTTTGCAGAAGGTCGGAATAACTTATTTGAAAATAAGCTGCTAGTTGCTCTAGCTGAAAAATATTATAAGACTGTTGCACAAATTGTACTTCGTTCTCTCATTCAACGAAGTATCGTTGTCATTCCAAAATCGTCAAAACGGGCAAGAATTGCTGAGAATTTTGATGTGTTTGATTTTGAAATTGACGAACAAGATATGGAGTTATTAAAGCAATTAGATAAACAGGAAAGCGCTTTCTTTTCCCATCGTGATCCTGAAATTGTAAAATGGATGAGTGGTTTCGAAAGAGATTAATGCGTATGGCTCTCTATAATAATAGAGAGTCATATTCTCATATTCTTCACATCCTGTTTTGGTGATGTGCCGAAGTATCGTTTATATTCTCTACTAAATTGAGATATGCTTTCGTAACCAACTCTAATAGCCGCACTTGCTGCATCAATATCTTCGCTCAACATGAAATTTCTCGCATTTTGTAATCGAATTGTTTTTAAGTACTGCAAGGGGCTCATTGATGTGACTTTCTTGAACAGTTGACGGAAAGTAGATGTGTTCATATGTACTTTTGCAGCCAACATATCCATGGTTATAGATTCGGCATAATTCTCTTTAAACCAATTGACAGCATTGGCTATTTTGTAAACAGAGGTATTATTGTGTAGCATGCCTCTAAGATTTTGACCCGCGGGACTGGCCAATAGTCGGATAATGATCTCTGTTTGAATAAGTGGGGTAAGTAATTCTTTCATTCCGTTTTCGCATAATTTGGGCTATACACCCATCATAATTCAGAGATTAAATCGGACGAATGAGTTGTGTGATAATAATACTTGAATATCATTTTGACTCATCGGTTGAACGGGGTTTTATTGTTCCAGCCTTGCAGGCTGAAAATTACCCATTTGCTTCGTGGTTTGTCGATGAGTTTGCTGTGAGGAGGTGCTCTTCCTGCTGATCACTCTTTGCTGCTGCCTCGAGTGAATCAAACATAATTATCTCTCCGGCAACTCGTGTTGTTTGCTTCGCCTGAACTGCATTGACTATTTTTTCATTGATGCTCTGTAGATCAATTTCCAACTGTTCGATCTGAGTTAATGCATATTCGTCGGTGTATCGCTGCCGCATTTTACGCATTTGCCAGTGGTCCGGCTTATTGATCAACATCTTAAACTGACGCAGGTCAGCGCGGATTTCATTCCGTTCACTTTTCAGGACATCAATCAGCGGTAAAGTAGCTGCGGTCACTTGGTAGTCTTGTTTTGCTAGCTCAATTTTCTTTTTCAGTACCTGGATTTGTTCCAATGGTGTACGCGGTATCCGTTTACCTGTTCGCTCCGGGCGTGTTGATGCACTCGTTGTTTCATTTAGTTGTACAAGCTCCAATTCAAAAATCAGTACTTCTTGTTGTCTGATATAGCGGCGGAGGCGGTCCAATTCGTTCATACCTGGCCGTCCTGCATTGTCTTTTACTTTTGTTAACGCAATTGTAGCAAAGGGAACAGGCTCTACTCCTTCGGCTTTTTCTTGTTCTTGGTATTTCTTCAGTGCATTTTCAAAGCTTTTTAATGCGCGTTCGCGTTTTATCTTTATCGATAGGGCAGGACGTCCCATTTTTCCTTGGGCGGCATCATATTGGATGTGTTTTTCTTCCAAATCAGCATCACTGAGTCGCATGAGACTTTGATATTTCAAAAAAAGACGAGAAGTCAGAGAGCGAAGACGTTCCAATTCGGTTTGTTTTGGTCTTCCTGCGCCGTTCTTGCTCATATGCACCTTGTCTTGCCGTGTTTTTACTTCATATATAAATAATATTATAAAAAGTAAATTAAGTGAAATTGCTTGGTACAAGACTGTGAATGTTATTGAATTATTTTTAGCTAAATTAATGTGCACAGTGTGGATGTGATACATCCATTTTATGTCTAGTTTCTTGATGTGAAATTTTAGTTTTCTATATATATAACAAAGACAAATAAAACAGAGAAATCTAGACATCAAAGTTAATGCGGAAGGATATAAAAGATATGGTTTCCTTCATGCCAACGGCATGGAAAGGATAAAAACAACCAACATTAATTAATATAATGATATGTATTGCAATCGAGAAGATGTTGTGAGATGCTATTAATGCGAAATATAAAATAACTATTACAATAAAAAATGACAGGGGTAAAAATGATACAAAGGAATACTACGTATAAAATATATACAAACGGAACAGAAGAAACAGCAACACAGGTCGTTATCGCTACAATGCCAACGGCTGATGATTTGAAAGAAATCGCCTCATTTCCAAATGCCTATAACGCAGCAAATTACGCTAAAACAAATTTCTCAGCGCAAGCTGTTCTTATGTCGTCTCACGCTGAAAAACCCATTTCTTTGATCAAAATAGCGAAGAAATTCGAGTCAATTATCGAAATCCATGAACAACGCTTTGATTTGAAAACTGCGTCAATTTGCGATGTCGCGGTATTAATACTAAAGCATGCTAATTGCCGTGATGAGATCATGGATGCACTGAGCATCATCGTTGATGAGCTTGCGACAAAAGTGCTAAAGCATGTCGTTACTGAAACGATCGCAATAGAAGAAATTAAACTGATTACTACAGAAAGCGGATGTCAGCTCGATGTCATTAGCATCGGAGTTGAACACTTGAAACAAGCAATCACAGAAAAAAAAGAGGCGTTCAGACCACTGCACACTATTACGTTGTTAGAGAAAAACGTCAGTCAGGTAAGCCCGCTATCAGGACCTGAATTTGTGGCGTTGGCGGTACAGGCTTATCGGGCAGGGGAGAAAAGCGTGTTTGCTCTTTCCGGATCGATGGGCAGTGGTAAAACATCCAGCAAGTTGATCCCACTTTTCAATGAAATGACATCACTGGGTGCTGATCCGCTGTATCTGACGGCTCGACGCTCACTCGTTTCATCGTTCGTTGATGATCCGCGGCATTATAGGTTCGAGGGTGAAAAGTCCAGCCAAGGCACTATTGGGGTAATTAACACCGTATTAAGTGATTTTGCTGATAAGAAGACGCATGGACTGTTAGTAATTGATGAACTGATGTGTTTACGTGCACACCGGGCTTATCATAATCGACATATTACCACTTACGCAAAATACTGGCGGGAACTGGAAGCCTTGATCCGGCGAAGCCAGATCGTGGTAGTCGCAGACGCTAATTTAAATGATGACGCTGTAAACTGGTTGCACGAACTCACTGGTCAAGTCGTCAACGTATTGGCTGATGATGTTACTCAAAACATATTATTAAATTATTATAAGTCCAGTCATCAGTTGTTTAATGAGGCCATAGCAGAGTTGCAAGCAGGAAAAAAAATCGTTCTCTTTACAGATGAAAGGCTGGAAAAAGCATTTGAATATAAAGCCATTTTTGAAAGGCAAATTTCAGGAGTAAAAATAAAAGTGGTTGATAGCGCTTATGTTGCAACCACGGAAGGGCAACAATTTGTTCAGCAGATCAACGAAAAAAGTATGGAATATGACTTACTCATTATCACACCGGTGATCAGCAGTGGAGTGAGTATTACTAATGACCACTTCAGCAAGGTGTATCTATTCAGTGCAGGTACGTTGATTGCCCCAGACTTACTACAAAGTATGCGCCGGTTTCGCAAGGTCAATGTCGTTGCTTTCGCTTTTGTTGGCAAGCAAATTAAATCGATAGAAACATTGCCAATCGCCATTGTTACCAGTGAACTGAATAAAATAACGCGTATTGAGAACTATAATACCCAGCAATATCACGACAGGATGAACGATCCGTGTGTCCATAAAGTGGCAGCACAAATCGCGTTTGAAAATGACCTTCGAAATAACCATATTGCCGCCGTTCTGACGATGGCAGAGCAAAAAGGGTTCACGGTTGTTGACATCGAAACAGACTCTACCGTATCAAAGGAAGGTCAAAAAGCAGTACGAAAAGGCAAAATTGAACACAAACAAGAAAAGAATAGCGTCATTAAAGCAGCGCCACATTTAACCAGTAAACAATGTTCGCAACTGGATAAAAAGAGTACAAAAACGCGGACTGAAAGGCTCATTTTGATAGCACAACGTATTCGGACGGTACTTAACATTAAAGAGATCACCGATCCTGACATTGCTGCTTATGAAAAAGGCATCGGCAAAACAATAGAAAATCTTCACTCAATGAGGGGCTTTTCGGGGCAAATCAGTGACAAGATTAGTACTCAGCAAGCAGCTAGAGAGACATTGGTTCAGATAATATTTAGTCGGTTGGGGATCGACATAAAATCGATGACTGGCACGTATAACAATGAAAAAGCGATGGATGTACTCACCTTCATCAAAGAGGGTGAACTGAGCATAAAAACGCAAGCAGGGCGGGTGAGCAATGTGTCAGCCAGAACAGCGTATGAAGGCAATTTCGGCAAACTGAGCGAGTTCACGAATTCTGTCAAATTTATGAGTCATTTTTTAAGTCATTTCGGCTTGAGCCATGAAACAGGACCGAAAGAAAAAGACGCTAATGGAAAAAGAAACTATACATACCGAATCAAAACAACGGCACGGTACGACTTAGCGATGCATTATCTCAATCCATGTGCAACTAAACCCAGGCCCATGGATCTTGCAGTAAATGTTAGGGATACAAGCAACAAAGAAGGAAAGGCTGTGTTAGCCGAAATGGCTTAACTATTTTTGTGGCGGTTGACCCAAGGAGGGGGACTTAACTGCGAAATCATACCGCTAATATTACAGTTCTGTTGGTTAAATCAGTGTGGAACAGTGTGCAATATAGCCATATGTTGAGGTGAATGACGTACCAGCTGGATGATGATACATCTTCAGCGTTTGGTTTCTGGGTGGCCTCATCACCAAAATCGTAAAATTATCGTGCTGACTAGCTTCGCTGAACAAAACATCCAAGAAGGTGGCTCTTGCCATTCATCATCAACTCAGTTCGTTTTCATGATATCAAATAACGAATATACGATATCAAATTATGCTAATGAAATTTATTAATGTAATCATGGTTATGTATTTCATTATATTTATTGATTATGAAATAGATCTTAATAATAGATCGAATTGTTTATCTGCATAATATGATTTAAATCTCATTTATTTAAAAAACAAATGATATTTAAATAAGGCTGATATTTAAATATATCAATTGACATGGTGGTTTTTATATTAATTGGTTTGACAAATTCTTTGTGTGGAGTTAGCTTTTAAATGTCACGTTGATTTAATTTGTTGCCTTACTGGAGGCCGTATGCAAATTATTAGTGTTATATTCTATGTTGTATACCTTTCATTAATACCCACGATATCGAGCTTTATGGGGGTATTATTTAGCTGGACGCATATTGTTTTTTTTCATTCGGCGATGAGCTGGGTATACCGGCATGATGATGCAACAATAGGTATCTTGCTTGTTCCCACGATGCTATATATCTGGCCCTATTGCCGTAATAACATCCTTCGGTATTATTAAAAAGGGATCGACATGTGCAGCGACACGGTTTTAAGTATCCGTCATGCAAATATTCATATATTTCATATATTAAATGATGAGTCCTACTGCCCATTAACGAATGAACAGGTCTTCTCCCGTATTACTAAAAGGCTTATGCAGCGCTTTAATGGCTATGGCAATGAAGGAACTGTGAATTACACGCAATTACTGCTACAAAGCGTGATTGATAGTGCGTTAGTGCCTCTGTATGACGCTGATATTTGTAATTGCGGTTATATTAAAGATAACAAGCTACGCACAGTCTGTTGGCGTGCATCACTGTGTGAGGATGGTCGAATTCAAGTATTATTTATGACCGAAAGTGAGTTTGACCAATTAAATGAAAAACAAGTTTGGTCATTTAAATAGCGAATATTAACAACTAAACATATTTAAAGAAAAGTATGTTAATTCTATTTCAATGGAAGGAGTTGCCATGTGCGGACTAACACAACACAAACAAATCCCATTAAATAATACCAACGGGAAAGATTACTTTGTCGGCCCCATACAAGGCGATTGGATGATGTTATTAGATCTTCTCGATGATCGTGGTTTTCGTTACGACCAAGATCGACTATTTTCAACTGGGAATATAATTGGTCATGGTGTCGATTCTTTCGGTGCAACCAAATTATTGGAGTTCGACTGGTTTTATTCCGTGCATGGTCAGCAAGAGTTTTGGTTATTAGTTGGTGAAACAGATGCCGATACGCGGCATGAACACATCACCAACCAAGGTGGAAATTGGATAAAAGATACGAACTATATGCAGCTGGATAAAATCACTAAAAATATCCGCCAGAAAATGCCTCTGGCCATGACCATTGAACAGACCTGGGGACAAATTGGCTTGGTGCATTCCCAAGCGCCGAGTAACTGGGATTTGCTATCAAAAGCATATTTAACCAAGCAAAGCCGCCTGCCGTTTTTTACTCGAAATGAAGAGTTTTACCATGCGCGGCGGGGGAGTGGATTGGTTACTACAGGCGTTGATTTTGTCATCCTCGGACATGAGCAGAACGACCGTATTGTGCGAAGTGGAAATCGTATTTGGCTGAATGGGCACAACAAAGAAGGATTTACTGTTTTGGCTGCGGAAGAGTTAGTGTCAGTTTGTGCGGCTGCGTAAAATCGAAACATGGGTAATTCGCGAAGCGGCAATAAAAATTCATCCAATCCAACTGGAATATTGCTGCCTAAAATCGTTTTTTCTTGAGCTTCGGGCCAGTATCATATGGCTCAGTAAGCGATACAAAACATGGATGACACAATGTTTTATGAGATAGAAAATGCGGTCATGAAAAAATTTAGCAAAGATGCACTGCTTGAAATATGCGGCCATCTGGCTAAAGACGGGGCTGACAATGCTGACCTTGTCGAAGCATTTAGAGAGCTGAATGCATCATTGATGGATAGTACTTATCGTTCAGTAATTGATGACGTGATATCTGCTTTAGATGCTTATGATATAGCTAAATCTCTAGAAACCTAGCGTTTGACATACATTGATCGATTCGATCATATCGATTAAATCGAATGATATTTTTTGGCGAGTACAAAGAATACGTTGACTGTTAACGAAGCAAAAAAACACTTCGGCTGATTGTTGCTACCAAATCTCTAGCTTATTTTTGCCCCATTCGAAGTTACGGTTGATTTGCATCTCAGCACACCAGATGATCATTTGTTCAATATTTCTTATGCGAATACGTATTGTGAATAACTGAGCTAATACTGTGGGTGCAGAACCGACTTAAACTATTAGCCACATTTTTGTATATCTCCCTTTACCAGCAAAGCCTTTCCATCTATCGCAATTCCGTGCTCTAAAATAATTTTCATATACCACCGATATAGACACTTACCCTCGTTTCTCACCAGGATGCTATCGATATATTTTGGTTGAAATTCTCATCTTGTAGAATAACATTCTATAATGTAGATATTACTACTAAATTAATAAGGCTTCGACAAAATGTATCTATACAGTTTGATCCTTTCTTTGCCCACGGAAAATGCCACTGCCAGACAACGGATCTGGCGTTCACTGAAATCATCGGGTGCTGCGGTACTTCGCGATGGCGTTTATTTGATGCCCGAAACAGAAACGGGTAAAAGTACGCTGCTGTCGTTTGCAAACGAGATCCGTGAATTGGGTGGTACGGCTCATGTGTTCCACATCGAGAGTGTGGAGCAGTCAGAATTTCTTCATTTATTTGATCGTGCATCCGATTACGCTGATTTAGTCAATGAACTATCCCCATTAAAGCTCATGCTGTCACCAGATAATGTTCATGACGTGCTGAAACAATTACGCAAACTACGCAAAACATTTTCTGCTATTGCCAGCATCGATTTCTTCCCGAATGAAGCGCAAAAACAAACCGAATTTGCATTAACTGAACTGGAATTCGCTTGTTCAAAAACCTTATCGCCCGATGAACCTAGCTCAGTCAGTAAGACACTTGAACATCTGAATGCCAATGCATTTATCAGCCAAATCTGGGCAACCAGAGCACGGCCTTGGGTCGATAGACTCGCGAGTGCTTGGTTAATTAAGCGGTTCATCGATATGAATGCTCAGTTCTTGTGGCTGAATGATCTAAACGCGATACCTGAAACCGCAATTGGTTTTGATTTTGATGGTGCCAGATTTAGCCATGTAGAAGGACTGGTAACCTTTGAGGTGTTGGTGCGTAGCTTTGATCTTGATACCCCTGCGATGTCAAAACTAAGTCAAATCATTCACTTTCTCGATGTAGGCGGTATTCAGCCGACAGAAGCCGCAGGCATAGAAAGCATTCTCGCCGGAATGAGAACAAGCATCCTCGATGATGATCTGTTGTTCCAAACCGCCTCAAGTGTCTTTGATGGCCTACTTGCCAGCTTTAATAAAGGATGATCATCATGGATAAGACAGAACTGAATATCACAAATGGTGAATCACCACCTTCAGCCATTAGTTTTTGGCAAGCGTTTCTCTTCTGGTTGAAACTGGGATTTATCAGCTTTGGCGGCCCTGCTGGGCAGATCTCTATCATGCATCAGGAGCTGGTTGAAAATAAACGTTGGATCTCGGAGAAACGTTTCTTACATGCACTGAACTATTGCATGGTACTGCCCGGTCCCGAAGCGCAACAATTAGTAACGTATATTGGCTGGTTGATGCATCGCACTTGGGGTGGCGTGATCGCCGGTGCCTTGTTTGTGCTACCCTCGTTACTGATCCTGATTGGCTTATCCTGGATTTATATTGCGTATGGGAATGTACCAGTTATTGCTGGTATCTTTTACGGGATCAAACCGGCAGTGACGGCCATTGTTGTTCAGGCTGCCCATCGAATAGGTTCTCGTGCGTTGAAAAACCATTGGTTGTGGGGGATTGCTGGTGCGTCCTTTGTGGCTATTTTTGCGCTGAATATGCCATTCCCCGCTATCGTGGCAATAGCCGCGCTGATGGGGTATGTCGGGGGACGTGTTGCACCGGATAAATTTAAGATTGGTGGCGGCCATGGCAAGAATGACAAAAATTATGGTGCCGCCTTTATCGATGATGATACACCAACGCCAGCACATGCCATATTCAGTTGGTTAAGACTCACCAAAGTCATTGTTGCCGGTCTACTGCTCTGGTGTGTACCAATGCTGTTTCTGACTGTCATGTATGGTTGGGACAATACGTTGACACAAATGGGCTGGTTCTTCACTAAAGCGGCTTTCCTGACTTTTGGTGGTGCCTATGCGGTGTTACCTTACGTTTATCAAGGTGCAGTGAATATATACGGCTGGGCCACGCCCACTCAAATGATTGATGGTCTTGCGTTAGGCGAAACCACACCAGGACCGCTTATCATGGTGGTTACCTTTGTGGGTTTTATTGGTGGTTATGTCAAAGGTGTCTTCGGACCTGATTCACTGTTTTTCGCAGGCACTATCGCTGCTCTTCTGGTCACTTGGTTCACGTTTCTTCCTTCCTTTATTTTTATTCTGGCGGGCGGCCCACTCGTAGAAAGCACCAATAACAACATCAAATTTACGGCACCATTAACAGCGATTACAGCAGCGGTGGTCGGCGTTGTACTAAAACTGGCGTTGTTTTTTGGTTATCATGTTCTATGGCCGAAAGGCTTTGAGGGACACTTTGATACTACTTCGGCAGTCATTGCCGTTGTCGCCGCAATCGCCTTGTTCCGCGATAAACGCAGTGTGATCCAAGTAATTGTGGGTGCGGCCTTCATTGGCTTACTGACCAAAACAATTCTGTTTTAGTAAACCGCTTTATGTACCCGCAAAAACTGCTGCGGGTACGCATGAACCTTCAATATTCGCTATTGTGATAAACAAACATTATCAATATGACGACTCATTGTTGATTCAATCCTTATTTGTGTTTTACCTAGAAAAAATTATCTGAACTTTTGTATTACTCACATTTAGTAACTCGGAAATATCCAATACAGCAACATTCATCCATCGCACAGCAGGGCTTTTCTGCAAGATTAAAAATGAAATTTGACGCCTAACGTTAACATGTTTACATTCTAATTGAGTGTATTTGGATGAAGCCACTGTGTTAACAAAAAAAGCAGACTCGTTAAGAGAGCAAGTATTGGATGCGGCTAAAACGCACTTCATGACATATGGTTATGAAGCTGTGGGTATTGAGAGATCCCCTGCAATTTTACAATTATAGCAATTGACCGCTTTTATCTTACCACTCGATGATTCGTATCACCAAAATCAATTTGGTGTAATTTTTTTTGCTTGGTTACATCATTTTTGGGGTTTTCATGGAAATTATCTTGCATCATTTCTTTCATTAACCCACCATTTTTATCACTATTTTCAACTATTTTTACGTTATGTAAATTAGTCTGTGCAGTATGATTGATAATTGTTTTTGGTGGGTGTAATGCATCTCGCATTTCTTTCATTAGGCCACCATCCTGGTGGCCAGAATTTTGTGCAAAGACTACGGCGCAACAAAACAGTCCTGATACGAATAATGTTGATTTTGCTATTCTATTTTTCTTAAAAAATGCATTTTGTTATCCCTTGGATTGATTTTTTAATGTGTAATAGAATGAATTACTGGGTTGTATGCTGATTCCGCAGTAAATACCGCTGAAACATTTTCTCCTGAATTTATATTTTTCAATATATTAGCGCTATTAACATGATATGACATGATCCGCTTTGGCCACCCCAACTCAATGACAGAGTCCTGAATCAAAACCACGGTATTATTTGTTAAATTAACTTGTTTTACGGTGCCATTGACATGATATGTATGAATAGATGCGTTGCAAATTGTTGTCGTAAACAGTGTGGCAATAATTATTTTCGCTAAATAGTGTGAAGCCATTTCGATCTCCTTTTCTAAAAAGATATTTATTTATTAAATTTTGAAAGCGTATAATTATTTATACGATATAAATTTTAATAAATAAAACTTAGCTCACACTGAAAATATTAAATTAATTTTAAATGTATAAGATATGAAAAAAATTAAAGATACGAAGAATGTTTAATTTTCATATCTATAATTTTATCAATGAGTTTTGTTGTGAAAAGGTGTTAAATTGACACAGAGATCTTTAGTCCTGAAATGATTTTATCACAGATAATATTTTCTAATGTGATATGACCATTCATTCTCTCAACAATGGTTTTTACAATCGACAATCCTAATCCCGAGCCGATCTCATCGTTTCCTAATACCCGATAAAATGGATCAAAAACACGAGCTTGCTCTTCAATCGGTATTCCTGGTCCCGTATCTTGTACCGTAATAACAGTGCGTCCATTTTGAGTCGTTACATCAAGATCGATTTGCCCATTTTGGGGTGTATAACGAACTGCATTATCTGCCAAATTTTTTACTAGCGTAAACAGATCTGTTTCATTTGCAGTAATAGACACATCCGTAGAATTTAAAACGCCAATATCGATATTTTTGGCTTCTGCCAGCGGCATTAAATCCTCCAACACACGACGAAAGACTTGTTGAACAGAGACGGTTGTCGTTATAGGTGTTTTTTGCTGCTCTTGCACCCGAGCTAATGCCAGTAGCTGTTCCAGTAAAGATCGTGCACGCTTAAGACCTTCACGTAATTTGCTCACCCGAGCTTTTGTTTGTATGGGCATATCACTGGCTTCCAAGCCTTCCGCCTGTAATGAGAGTGCAGTGAGAGGTGAACGTAATTCATGTGCTGCGTCAGCGACAAATCGTTGTTGGATCTCTATCGAACGTGCTACCCGGAGCAACAACCGGTTGATTGCATCGATAAAGGGCTTAATTTCACTGGGAACATCGTCAACGCGTAATGAACCAAGTTCTTGTTCTGAGCGAGAATCAATACTGTCAGCCAATAACCGAATTGGTTTCAGCATACGTTGGATCAATACGCTGGTCATACCAACAAGCACGGGGATCAAAATAATAAAAGGCAATAATGTTCTTAATGCGCCATCACGAGCGATTTCATCACGTAGGGCCGTATCTTGTGCCAACGCAACTCGATGGCCTGTATGCAGTGTTTTGACATACACCCGCCAGTGATCGTGTTTGATTTTAAGCGTTTGAATACCATCGGGTAAGGAAGCAGGAAATATCAATTCAGATGCAAGGATATTTGTGGAAGCTGGCTTCAACTCCTGAATAATGATCCTAGCCTCAGAATCAATTTGTAGTGCTTTATATTCAGTTTCTGTCATGTCGGAAGTAGACGGGATCGTATTTTGATCAATCAATGCTGCTACTTGGCGTAATTGGTCATCTTGTAATTCATTAGCTTCCATAAACGCAGAGATAAATGAGAAGATGCCTGCGGCAAGTGCAATACCCAAAATTCCACTGGCAATCCAAACGGATAATTTAAATTGTAATGATTTGGTTACACCTCTTTGGATACCATCCATCCAACACCTCTGACGTTTTTGATTAAATCTTTGCTGCCCAGTTTTTTACGTAATGAGCTGATCATAAACTCTACTACGTTACTTTCGATTTCTTCATTCCAGCCGTAAATACGATCTTCTAACTCCGTTCTGGATAAGATCGCGCCAGGGCGCATTAACAACGCCTGTAGCACGGTAAATTCTCGCCCAGTTAATGTATTGGTGTTGCCATTCGCCATCGCTTCATGGGTAACAGGATCGAGTGTAATAATACCGTTGGTTAAAATTGGACCTGCTGTGCCACCTTTGCGTCGACTGACTGCACGCATCCGGGCGAGCAGCTCTCCCATTTCAAATGGCTTAACAATGTAATCATCTGCACCCAGATCTAAACCCTGAATGCGATCATGGGTTGCATCCCTCGCTGTCATGATGAGTAATGAAACTGAATTACCTCGGCCACGAATGGTACGCAGAACCTCAAACCCATTTTTTTTGGGTAAACCTAAATCGAGTAACACTATGTCATAGGTTTGATGTTCAATCGTATTAACCGCAGTTAAACCATCGCGGACCCAGTCCACCGCATATTTGGCATCTTTCAAGGCCTGTTCAACCGCTTCACCGATCATACGATCATCTTCAACAAGTAATACTCTCATGCCTGTTCCTGTTTTCTCAGTTGCGGAATGACATGTAATACAACAGGTAATACGGAAATAATAACAATAGTCAGCGAAAGTAAGGAAATGTGTGATTTAACCCATTCGAAGTGGCATAACCAAACGCCTGAGAGGATGAGACTGCTTGACCAAAGTGATCCACCTAAAATATTGAATAGCGTGAAACGACGACGGCACATACCCGATAAACCAGCGACAAAAGGAGCTACGGTGCGAACGACAGGAACAAATCGGCCCATAATGATAGTTATGGCACCGTATTTATCGTAAAACGCCCGTGTTTTTTCCATGTGGTGTGATTTGATCCAATTCTTGTCAATTAGGAATCTACCGATGCGAGAGTGACCTATCGTATAGTTCACATTATCACCCAATACCGATGCAGTGATGATGATCAAAAGTGGAATGATCGGCGAGAGACCCGCTATACCAAGGAATGCACCGGTTGCGAACAGTAGTGAATCACCCGGTAAAAAAGGAAGCACCACTAACCCAGTCTCAAGAAAGACAATCAATGCGATCAGCATTATGCCTAATAACCAGTTTTGAGCCAGTAGCGCCATCAACCCCTGATCACTGGTCAACCAATGTAATATCCCTGATGAAAACATCCGTCATCTCCTGATGTAATAATCTTGAAAATATAAAAATAGATGAATTGATAAAAGCAAAGAGAACTCGGTACTCTTTGCCTATCGGTATTAAATAGAAATATTATTTCAGATAATTAATCTTGTTTGTCTTCACCATCATCTTCATCACGTTTATCTTCATTTGATGAAATTATGGTTCCTTTTACAGCATCAACTCTGACATCAAAGACTTTAGTGCCATTTAACACCTCAATGTCGTATGACAATATACCTTTGTGGTGTTCTAAATCTGCTCTGGTCGCTTTTCCTGTTGTGTGTTGTTCAGCAACACTAATCGCTTGGGTTAATGAAATTTTTGAGGCAGTTGTATCGGTTATAGCATCATTATTCATCGCTTGCGTAGCAAAAACACCAGCAGATACAAACAAGGAAGAAACTAAGATAATTTTGGTGTAACGAGACATGATGTGCTCTCCAGTCATCAACGCAGGAATTTGCGTGACGAGAAGAATAAGAACTCAAACTTAGTTCACACTGAAAATTTGAAATAATTAAAAAATATGAAAATTGCTGATGAACTAATAAATTTTACGCAAGGATTGCTATTTATCCTAGCAATGAAATTGATGCTGCTAATCTCTTGATAATAATTGATAAGTCATTATTACAGCCTACCAGGATGGCAAAGGTAGTGCTGAGGCGCGAATGCCAGAATCATTGGCTATTTGGGTTGTATGTGTGGGTCTATTTTAGGTTGTTTTGTATGCATTTATATTTTTACATGCGAAATATAAATTTTATGTTTCGTTTAAGTTTCTCCTATCAAACTATTGCTCAAGATCATCACTTGTTGGATAAATCATCATGCCTGGATCATTAAGCACTACGACAAAGAACATTCTAAATAAAGTACCTGAAGTGGCTCTTTCATTTTGGGGTATCAAGATTCTATCAACAACTGTAGGTGAGACTGGTGCGGATTACCTAGCGGTAAACGCGGGGCTTGGACAAGGTATCACCAGCGCTATCATGGCGATTTTATTGATTATTGCTCTTGTGAAACAATTGTCATCCCGCAGTTATACGCCTTGGATTTATTGGTTAACTGTTGTACTGGTCAGTATTGTTGGTACTCAAATAACTGATCTACTGACAGATAAATTAGGTGTTAGTTTATATGCCAGCACCGGCGTATTCACTGCTGCACTAGCCGTCATTTTTGCAGTCTGGTATTACATAGAAAGGTCTCTTTCAATCCATCATATTGTTTCTAAACGCCGTGAACTTTTTTACTGGTCAGCCATTCTTTGTACTTTTGCTCTTGGTACGGCGGCGGGTGATTTGGCAACAGAAGCGTTGGCGCTTGGTTTTACCTTCGGTGCTGCATTGTTCGGTGCTTTTATCATAGCTACATTTTTTGCCTGGAAAATGGGCTGCAATTCTGTGCTGACTTTTTGGATTGGTTACATATTGACTCGACCTTTGGGTGCTGCATTAGGTGATTTATTAACACAATCGAAAGTCTATGGTGGACTTGGTATGGGTTCTATGTGGACTAGTGTGTTATTTCTCAGTGTGATAATCCTATTGGTTGGAATTGCACAATTCAGCATGAAAGCGCCAGAAAAAATTCAGGTAACAGAATAACATCGCAACTCTAATTTTATATTAAAGGATATTTTATGAATCACTCTCGTTCATTTTTACCCCCATTTTCCGTAATGTCAGCCATTGCGCTTTTAATCCTAGCTGTTGGTTGTTCAAAACCGACAGATAATACAGATGGTTCATCTACTCAGGGAAATAATAAAGGAAGTATTTCTGAGCAGGCAAAAGCAAAATCTAAATTAGGTGATCTATCTTCTTTTCGTACCTTTGTGGTGATGTTTCTGTGATGATAGATAAAAATGATCTATCAGGTGCAAAAATAAGGATTAAAGATCTCGAAATGGCATGGGATTCAGCAGAAGCAGGTTTAAAACCTAGAGCGGCAGAAGACTGGCACATCATTGATAAAAATATCGATAGTGCACTCGAAGCGTTACGAGCCGACACGCCAACACAAAATGAGTGTAAAAAAGAAATATCCTCCTTGTTGAAAACCATGGATTCATTTCAGGGATAAATATTTTGAGTGTTAAACCGGGCAGGTTACTGCCTGGTCGCCAGTAAAAATCACCATTGAAAGCCTAATCTAGGCTGTATCATTTGTCGTAGCACATTTGTAACCAGAGGTTCTATTTTTCTGCATCAAAGAGATGATAATAATGAGCCAGACACGCAACTCTTTTCGTTATTTTGCTATAAAAATTATTTTTCTATTAACAACTATTGTTGGTCTTATCTTTTTTATAGAAAATAACTCTATTTTACCCTCACACTCAAACCAGGTTTCTATCTATTTTTTAGACTCTTCACCGCAACACACAAAAAGAACAAGGAGCGGTAGACATGAAGTCATTACACCTGCAATGTGGAAAGCTTATATCTTACTTGAAGGGAAGAATGTAGTCTGTGATATCTCATCTGCCTTATATATGAAACTCAAAAATAATTCCAATAATCAGCGTATGGGGTTATTACATTATCATCATGCTCTTTTTTCAGATGCCATCGTTTGTGAAAAACTAGAAGCTCTTGTTATTTAGGTGACGTAGATCTATTCAGACCTTAAATACAAGCAAAATAACACCACTAGTTATCATGGCAATACCACACCATTCACGAAAAGACGGATGCTCTTTTAAAAATAAAACCGAAAAAAGAGCCACCAAAACAATACTAAACTTATCCACTGGGGCAACCTTAGATGCATCCCCTACTTTTAATGCTCGAAAATAACAGACCCACGAAGCTCCAGTAGCCAAACCAGAAAGTATCAAAAAAATCCATGTCTTAGGTGATAAATTAAAAGGATTGCTCCATTTTCCTGTCCAATAGATAAAACCAGCTAATACCACAAAAATAACAACAGTCCGGATTAAAGTTGCTAAATCTGAGTTGACGCCGGCGATCCCGATTTTGGCAAAAATAGCAGTAAAAGCTGCAAATATTGCGGACAATAAAGCCCAGATAACCCAATTCTCTGTCATTACATTGCCTTCTCTACCTATCTAATTAGAACACTAATTTGATCATTACTAATCGTAAACAATACCAATATTTCCCTATTTTAATAAGCATTATTAATCAAAAAACAAACGATATATTCTGTTTTTTATATGCAATTGCTGAGTTAAGGGCTTGCTATGTTCAGTACTCCAAGTCAGATAACTTTTATCATCATCGTGTACCAACTATGATTTAACCAACCTGAGAGTTATGATCTCTCAGGCTTAATTACTTATACCAGGACATAGCTATTTCTGCATTTAAACGTGATGACATTGATTCTCTTTTTCCAATCCGATCGCTTTCCTGCATTT
This sequence comes from Tolumonas sp., assembly GCA_028683735.1. Taxonomy (GTDB): domain Bacteria; phylum Pseudomonadota; class Gammaproteobacteria; order Enterobacterales; family Aeromonadaceae; genus Tolumonas. The sequence continues at coordinate 25,125 of JAQUHG010000002.1, forward strand.
TTTTGCTTGGGCGATATAATTCCGACGATGGTCATATTCTCATAATAAGGCATTGAAATGGTAGCCCGGCACTTCGCCATCAAGTTATGATCCGAAATGATACACATTGCTTTTAACGTTTGTCATGCTTAGCAAGTTGTGTGATAAAGCGTCATGTGAAATAGATTTATTTACGGTCTTTTGCTTCAAACAATTAATATCTACACTCTGTTGTTTTACATATTGCACCACATTTTTGAGCATTCAATAATCAAAGGTTGTTTCATAGACCCGCACGATATACGAAGTCAACGAACTGACAAACACAAATAAAATTAAAAGTGTCTAGCTGATATATTTATGTGCAAACAACGTTAAAAATGGTGAGTGCAAAAAATACAAAAGGGAAGAGAAACGATAAAACCAATTTTGACTGCATCGTATTTCTCTATGGCTCGCTATGAATCCCTGAAAAAAGCAATCCAGAATCAACATTTTAATGAATAGTTAAACTTATAGTTTCTGAATTACTTTGTTGTGATCTTGGATATGCCTCGCATTTGTTGTAACAAGGTATGCATGGCTTGCATCAGATTAAACGCGACTCTGAAAAACACATCCACAATCAAAAAGCTGAAAGTCCCAACAATTAATAGGATGATTGATAGAGTAATTTTGATGTTCAAAGCTAAATTCGACATCAGATAAACCTCGAAGTAGTTAAATAGACTGCTTTGAAGTTAAATGAACTTACTTAAACAGAACTTAGATACCTATCTTGAATGGAAATGGTGACTTTTAATTCCCCCGCGTTACATAATCTTTCACGCATCATCATTTTTTTTCGCCATCACACCAGTACTTCATGCCAATACAAAAATCAGAATTACAGCCTGAATGCCTCTCATCTTTTTTATCCTCTATGAAAGTACCAGCATAATCAAAAAATAATGCAGGTCACTTAGCTGAAGCAGAGAAGTTGTGATTTTTTGCTTTTTTACGTTTAAGTCTGATTTAAGTGACTACAAGTACTATTGCAACAATCAACATTTGCAAGAATAAGCGCATGGAATCATTTAATTTACAGCTATTTTCATGAATCAATGCATCTGCACATCCACCATTTTTCCTATTATTAACAGCCAAATTATTTGCGAGTGCTCCCTTATTGCTTATACCAATGTATTTGTTACTGCAATGGTTTCGTAGTGATTTGAATGTCAGACGGGATTTATTCAATGCAACAATGTGTGCATTCTTTGCATTGATTGTGAATCAAGTAATCAGTTTTTTTTGGATGCACCCGAGACCATTCGTGATCGGATTGGGTCATACATTTATTCCGCATGTGGCTGATTCATCATTCCCCAGTGACCACATGACATTGATGTGTGCGGTTGGCTTTTCATTTCTGTTTTCTGTTACACAACAAGCAGCTGGAAAAGTATTTTTAAGTTTATCGCTCTTTGTTGCGTGGGCGAGGATCTATCTGGGAGTCCATTATCCAGTGGATATATTAGGTGCTATCGTCTTAACAGCCATATGGGCGATGTTAGTTAATAAAAAACTTAATGGCGTTATGATAGTTATATTTCGAAAATTCATGATGTTATATCAATTTATATTTTCAACGACAATCCATCGTGGCTGGATGAAATAAAGGGTGAATAACACATGAATTTATACCAATACCCCAAAAGATTTTATCGCATCCAGCTATCCATCCTTTCAATTTTAGCGGTCATCTTTCTCTGGGGATCTCGTAGTCAGACATTTGATTTTTATTTGAGTGACATATGGTTTGACCAGGCCTCAAACACATTTCCATTAAAAGATAATTACTGGCTTGAATTCATTAATCATCAATTGCTGAAATATATAGTCATCTCTATCGCTGCCGGTTTTTTGGTTTATGGAACCTATAAAAAGAAAGCAGAATTGATCATCACAGGCGTTCTTATCGGGCTTGGTTCGGCAACTGTTGGCTTACTGAAGTCCTGGAGTTTCCATTCATGTCCTTGGGATCTGATTCGCTACGGTGGTCAAGCAATCGAATATCCGTTGTTAAGTGCAACATCAGCATTTCCGGGCGCCGGACATTGTTTTCCAGGTGGACATTCATCTGGAGGGTTTAGTCTGCTGGCTTTATTTTTCCTATTCTTTCATCGTTCAAAAACACTTGCTGTATTGAGTATGTTTAGTGCAATTGTGCTGGGCGAAATAATGGGATTTGGTCAAGTCATGCGTGGTGCGCACTTCTTTAGCCATAACTTATGGTCTTTCTGGTGGGTGTGGTTGGTTCAATTAACAATTTATTGGCTTGTTAGTACAGCGCAACATCGATTGATATCAATTTACACATGGCGTTTGTCCAATGATCGATGATTATAGCAAGTTGGTAACAAGTGACATTCCGTATAGTGACCCTTGGCATCTTCATCATACTTATTTTAATGCGAACAACGACAGTTAGATCTTAATTTGTAACTCATTTTTGTCCATCGGTGCGTTAGTTCAGAACTAACGCATTCCTGCCCCGAAACGAGTTTAGCTGAATAGCCTTAAAATTCCTCACACAGATCATTCGCATGAGTTTTGGTAATGTGAAATTCGTTATAATTAAAAAAACTAATTATATCAATTTCATGATGTATGGAAATAATCACATGCATTTCGTCATCAAACCCGATTTGTCCACGTTAGTTTAATGAAATAGTATCTGATGCTTGCCACAATTTATGTTGACCCAATAACACCTAAACGGAGGTCAACATGAAAAAAACTTCTGGCAAATGTACTGGCATGAAAAGGCCATTCAAGTTAGAAGAAATCTGGCGGATCAGAACTCGACTTGAGCTTGAAAACGACTTGATGCAACTTGCTTTATTAAACCTAGCAATTGATAGCAAATTGAGAGCGAGTGATTTATTAAAGACACATGTATACGATGTGTCTTCACAAGGAATAATCAACGACCGAGTACAATGTATCCAGCAAAAGACCGGAACTGATGTGCACTATGAGATAACATCTAGAACGCAGCAAAGTCTCAGTCTATGGATCCATTTTGCTTCTCTAGAGGCAAAAAACTTTTTGTTTCCCAGTGATCGTCGCAAAAAACAACCCATTAGTTACTCCTTTTATCGTTCAATTATCAGAAGTTGGGCAGTAAAGCTTGGGTTAAATGCGGATTATTATGGAACACATTCGATGCGCCGAACCAAAGCAACTTTGATCTATGCCAGAACGAAAAATATTCGGGCGGTGCAGATCTTACTGGGCCATTCGAAACTTGATAACACAATTCGTTACCTCGGTGTTGAATTAGAAGATGCGCTAAGATTATCAGAACAGACTGATTGCTAGACTAATTGACACAGGCTTTCCTTTGCACAAGAGAAGCCTGTGTCTCAAAACGATTTAACAAAAAGTTATAATTTATTTATTACTTTTAGTTTGGGGATATTTATTTTTTTAGTATTGACTTATATATAACCGCACATAATTTGATGTGTTTTTTCATGTTGTTATTAAGAGTGTTTTTATTTAAAAAAAATTACATTTTGATTTTGATTATCAATACATAATTATTTTGTTTACTGTCCATGTAAAACGGTTAATAATGATGCGGCTAACGGTTATTACTTTGGACAGCAATCCTAGTCCTAAAACTGGATTGTCATTCAGGGTCTTAGCCATTCTGTTCTACATCTGTTAGAACTGCATATCTGCGACTCAAGTGTGGTGTCTGCCACTACTCAATGACTGTTCACAAATAATAACTATTATCTGTTGTTTATATTATCTGTTTGCAGGATCTCGTAATGGAAAAAGAAATCAATTTTGATGGACATGACTCTGAACAGTCTGCTCGTTTTAATGCGGCTCGAAAAAGTACGTGGGTGAGTGTTGTTGTAAATTTATTTCTTACTCTAGGGCAGGTCATTGTAGGGGTTATATCGGGTTCGCAAGGTTTGATTGCTGATGGTATCCATTCATTATCTGATCTTGTAGCTGATTTTGTGGTTTTGCTCGCTAACCACAAAAGTAAAAAAGAAGCTGATGAAGATCATCCTTACGGCCATTACAGATATGAAAATGCTGCATCGTTGGTTCTAGGGGCACTGCTGCTGATTGTGGGTGTTGGCATGCTTTGGTCTGCTATCCATAAAATTCAAGATCCAGCATCGATTCAGCAGGTTCATATTATTGCGCTCTGGGTAGCTCTGTTTGCTCTTGCAGCCAAAGAACTTCTTTTTCGTTACATGCTGGCTGTAGCTAAACGAGTGAGATCAAGTATGTTGGTCGCAAATGCATGGCACGCTCGTTCAGATGCAGCTTCTTCATTGGTCGTAGCGATTGGTATTATCGGGAATTTACTGGGTTATGCGTTATTCGATCCAATTGCTGCATTAGTAGTTGGTTTAATGGTGGCGAAAATGGGTTCTTCATTCATGTGGGATTCATTGCATGATCTTATGGACAGAGCCGCTGATTCCGAGACGGAAGAAAAAATTAAAAAAACACTTCAATCTACTCCAGGAGTAAGCGGAATTCATGATCTGAAAACTCGCAAGATGGGTGATCTTATTGTAGTTGATGTGCACCTTGAAATTGATGGTAACTTGTCAGTTCGAGAGGGACATGATATTGCGGTCGCAGCTAGAAAGGCCGTATTAGATAATTACTCAGTGTTGAATGTTATGACCCATGTTGATCCTGTAGCACTATCGAAATAAGATTTTTTCGTCACATAAATTGCTATGCGAAGAGGAATAAACAATGAAGCTTTCTGTATGTAAAGATACCAATCTTGTCATGACCGATAGACAAGGTATCTAAATAGATTATTGTCCTCAATGCAAAAAAAAAGACATTATATAAATATAATGTCTTTTTTGATCAGTAAATTATTGAAATTAAACGCCAAGTTTATGATGATAATTTTTCATTAGATCGCGTAATTTTGCGGCTTCAGATTTTGCTGCATCCAGTTTTCCATCATTAGCTAGTTTGCTGACAACGTCTGTTTCGTCAATCAATGCTTTCATTCCAGCCGCGAAATCACCCATTTTGGCATCTTCAATTTTGCCTGATTGCGCTTCTACAGCCGCTGCGCGGAAGGTAGCCAAGTCCTTTTTAAAGCTGGCAAGGTCAGTATCCTTCATGACGAGGCGGTAGCTTTTGCTCATTACTTTCATTGCTTCGCCAACATCAACATCTTTGGCATACACAGAAGTGGAAATAAAAGTACTACTTAGCAATAAACCTGATAATAAAACGGCAATTTTTTTCATTAAAGTACTCCTGCAAGTGATTAACTTAGCTACATGTGAATTTAGCCAGTAGATGTTTTTATTTAAACCTAGTGACTGGATTTAATAAAAACAATTCGTATTTAACTTGTGCGAAGTGTATTTTATTTTAAATGCAGAAACTTAATAAATCATTAATATATTATATATGGATTAAATTTATTTGATGGTGGGTATCTTTTTGCTGAAAGTCAATCACATAACGTAAAGATAATTATTTTCGTCTCCATGTCGGTATTGTTAGTAGAAGGAATTTTTATGAATACCAAAATCGAACAAGTTAAAGTATGGGATTTATTTGTTAGGGTTTTTCACTGGACAATAGTGACACTATTTTTTTGTAACTATTTTTTGTCGGAAAGAGGTTTGCCTTTTGAGCGAGGCTCTATAGTCCATATTTATACTGGTTATGTCATTATCGGATTTGTACTTGCTCGACTGATTTGGGGGATTATAGGGAGTAAAAATGCACGCTTTAGCTCATTTATCCCTAAACCATCTGAATTTATTCACTATATGAAATGTTTAATGAAAGGGAAGCATAACCATTATGAGGGTCATAATCCCGCCGGTGCAGTGATGATTGTATGTCTTCTCTCTGGATTGTTAATAACAGGATTAAGTGGTTGGCTTGCCAGTCTCGGCGATGTTTTTGATGGTTGGCAAGCAACGGTTGCTGCTGCAACCGATTTTGTACCTTGGGGTGATGTGCATGCATTTTTTGCAAATTTGACGTTATTGGGTGCAGGTATTCACATTATTGCTGTGATGTTAGTCAGCCATTTAACCAAAGAGAATTTAGTGCTTCCAATGTTGAGTGGTTACAAAAAGAAACCCAAATAAATAAGGCTCGAATAAGTCAAAAAGAGATGAATTTAAGCTCATCTCTTTTCTTTGAAAATTTAAGCGGTTGTATTGATACGTGTACCTACAGAACCTTCTGTACTGAGTTCACGTGCTTTTTCTGATGGAGATTCGGCTGCTTCCATTGCTGGGCTTTCTAATTTTTCACTTACCGATGACGTTGGTTTAGTTGTTGGTGCAGTAACCGTAGCGTTATAACTACCGGTGGATGAAATTGGCATACTCATCTTTGGACCTCGCAATGTTTAGTATGTAAGTTCGTTCTGATTGACGTACTCATCAATTTTTTCTAAAAGCATTCAGAACCAGAAAGGTAAAACGGTAATTGTTTTACTCCTATATATTATCGGTTACTAATGCAATTACTTGACTATAAAATGCATCTTTATTTGTTGATGTTAACTTATTGTATTTCTCTACCAGGATGTTTTTTAGCTACTCTATGTTCACAATTGCATATAAAAATGTTGCCGCACGAGATCTTCTAGGAGCTGGCGAGCATCATTCTCGGAGCTATTGGCTAAACGAAGAAATATTTCTGGGGCTATGTTTCGAAACTTGGCCATCACAGACGGGTCAAAGTGACTACCGGTGTCTTTCTCAAGAATAGCCATTGAATCATCAAAACCAATTGGCTCTTTGTAGGGACGTCTTGAACACAGTGCATCGAACACGTCTGCAACCGCAAAAATTCGTGCTGCGAGCGGTATCATTTCACCCACCAATTGCCGGGGATAACCTGTTCCATTCCATTTTTCATGATGAGCAGCCACAACTGCATGTGCACCATCTAGCCACCCCATGCCTTTGACGATCTCTTCTCCTTGTTCGACATGGGTACGCATGATGATCATTTCGGCTTCATCCAGTTTCCCCGGTTTAAGTAATATGCTGTCTGAAATACCAATCTTGCCGACATCATGGAGAAAACTACCTGCAATAAGCGCCTGCATTTCACGCCCTTTTAAACCCATGTGTTCGGCTATACGAGCGGCGATCCAAGCTACGCGGTAATTGTGTGCACCGGTGTCGGAATCTCGTTTTGCAATAGCGCGACCCAGTGCTTCCATCATTGAAATATGAGAATTAAGAACCTCATTTGTTTTACGTTCGTTATCGGCTGAGAGATGTACTACCACCGGGTAAAGTACGGCGCCACAAAATAGCGAGGCAAAACATACCATCAAGGCAACAGCAAAAGCCGTGTCATACACTTGACTTTGTTGCCACTCGGGTATGACTCGAACGCCTTCAAAATAGCCGGTTATTGGAGAGTTCGCATTGGTTAAAGAAACGCGGAGTGGAACAAAAACTCGTAAAATCCACCGATCCCCGGCGACATTTATATTTTCGTATATGGCAGTTTTGTAATTGGGCGCTGCATGTTCTGGCAGTATTGATTCTACTTTTTCACCTTCTTTATTTAATGATTCTGCCAATTTATGACCATTTCGGTCATAAATTTCGGCAATATCAAACAGGCCTCCTGAAATGGTCTTTGCTGCCATCACCGCATGTTCTTTTGCCCCTGGACCGTTGAGATTAATGGCATCATAGTGTTGAGCCAGACGCCCCGATTCTTCAATAGCCAGAGAGACTATCCCGTTTTCGGCATTTTCACGGGCAACATACCAAGAAAGTGGACTGGCTAGTGATGCCAGAAGGATGCTGACCACTCCTATCCGAAATGCTGTTTTCTTTTGTAGTGGATTCAATGCATCATCCTCTGGGGAGTCTTTCTTTAGATGTATATAGCATTAAATTTACAAGGTAATGAAACTTGTACCGCCACATGATGGCGAATTTGTCGATGCATTATCAACATTGTGATTACGTTTCGATCTAGCGAATTATTTGAATTGCCATTTTAATCAACCCACTTGTGCTTGTTTCCACATCCGAGGTAACAAATGCAACAACATCGGCAATACAGAAATAACCACAACAGCCAGAGAAAATAATGATAAATGCTCACGAACCCAACTGATACGGCATAACCAAACACCAGCCAGCATCAAACTGCTAGTCCAAATCACACCACCTAAGGCATTAAATAGCATAAACCTACGAGGACACATTCCAGATAAACCAGCAAAGAATGGTGCAATAGTTCTGACGACAGGAATAAAGCGACCAAGGGTTACTGTTGGGCCACCTAAGGTAGCAAAGTACTCTCGGGTTTTATCCAGGTGATGTGGTTTTATCCAGCCACGGTGAATGATCCATTGACCTAGCCATGATCGACCTAATGCATAATTAACACTGTCACCGGCAATAGCGGCTGTTGCGATCATGATCACCGGTATGACGGGGGATATGCCCGAGACACCCAGAAAAGCACCAGTTGCAAACAATAGAGAATCGCCGGGCAAGAAAGGCAGTACGACTAATCCTGTTTCCAAAAAGATAACAAGAGCGATCAGTGCAATACCAAGTAGCCAGTTTTGCGCTAACAAAGCCATCAGACCTTGATCGCTGGTCAGCCAATGCAACAATCCCGTTGATAGCATGTCTTATCTCCAATAAAGCGATAGCTCAATGTGACATCATCGTGTTTCGTTATGATGATGCTGTTTGATAAGCAGAATAGTGTTTGATACTTAACCGGTGCTTAAGGTCATGAGGTCAACGGGTCTTATATGCTGCTCAACAATGCCCAAATAGTTTCACGGCAAAAAACGTTGATAAATTGGCTCTAATCTTTCAACCAACAACCCATTGAAATTGTGCCAGCGTAGCGTCTTAACGACCAGCCACGCGCTCGGTACAGCGACGAGAAAAGCACCGGCTATGTCGAATGGGAAATGTACTCCCAAGTAAATGCGGGACAAGCCGACCACGACACCCAGTAATAAAATCAGCGAGCCAAGTTTGCGTAAAGACGTCAGGATGAAACCAAGTCCTAACGTAAAAAATACGATCGCATGATCGCTAGGAAAAGAGGCTTCCTGCTTGTGTGCCAGGAAGGTATGACCTAAACCGATCATGAATGGCCGAGGATGTGGCCAAAGCATATTGATGATCTGCCCACAGCCTAATGCGAACAGAACGCCCATTGTTGCCGTAACAGCAGCAACGCGATCTGGATGTGAACCTCGACCCCAGAGATAGACTAACAATAATGGCACGCTGTAGATCAGCCACTCCGCCAGAAAGGTGGATAGCGTCAAAAGGAAGCCAGGCGACTGTGCATTAGCATTGATCAGCAGAAATAGCGTGTTATTTAATGTTTCCATACGGTTACTCCAATAAAGATGTTCTATCTGCATTCGTGCAGAATTAGTGACATGTTATCGGAGCTTTTCTTAAGCCTACCTGAAGACTGATTCGGTATGATGCGATATGGCGTATAGGCTTAATATTGTGTATTGCAGAAAAATCTATGCAATACACGCTAAAACTAAAAAGGAAACCAATCCATGCGTTTACTGCTGGCAGAAGATGACACCATGATCGGGAGTGGTTTACAGGAAGGTCTTCGAAAAGAAGGCTACACCGTGGATTGGGTTCAGGATGGCAAATCTGCACTTCTTGCGCAAGAAACAAATCCTTATGGGCTTTTACTGCTTGATCTCGGGCTACCACAGCAAGATGGTATGAAAGTGCTTACCACACTCCGTAAACGAGACGAGACGTTACCTGTCATTATTATTACCGCTCGGGATGCCTTGCCCGATCGCCTGGCGGGGCTTAATAGTGGAGCGGATGACTATTTGGTAAAACCTTTCGCCATTGAAGAGCTGATTGCCCGTATTCGCGCGATTACCCGTCGTCAGTCTGGACGGGCCCAACCAGAGTTGTCTGTTGGTCCATTACGACTTGATCCTGTTCGCCATTTATTGTGGTTACGCGATGAGCCTATCAGCGTTTCGGCAAGAGAATTCAATGTGTTGAATGAATTGATGAGCCAACCCGGTGCTGTTATATCACGTGAACAATTGGAAGACCGTTTATATGGATGGGGCGAAGAAATCGGTAGTAATGCCATCGAGGTTCATATTCATAATTTGCGGAAAAAACTCGGTGTAGAGGTGATCAAAACGGTGCGTGGCGTGGGGTATCGTATTGGGGAAGTAGTATGAAACCGCTATACCACCGCATTCGGTTATGGATGATGAGTTCGCTACGACGTCGTTTATTATTCTGGCTGTTACCCGCGACATTTTTTGCTGGCGTCTTAGCCAGTATTGGCACCTATTGGGGCGCATTGATCGAGCTGAGTAATCTTCTCAATGACCAGATGCGTTACATCGCTGAACATGTCAGTGTCGATGATAATAATCGTGTTGCTTTAAATACCAACAAACAAAAACGACCCATTGATGATGATAAAGCGGATGAGGTGTTATTTCAGATCTGGCACGCAGGAAAATTGACATTTACAACCAATCCAGAGCTGAAACTCCCCCCTCCGTTGCATGCCGGGATCAATGACGTCGTTGTAGGAGATCAAACCTGGCATACGTTTGTCGATAAGCGAGGCGACCAACTGATCCGTGTGGCACAAGCTCAGGATGCGCGGTGGGAAGCGCTGGCCGGTTTAGCCGTACATCTGTTTTGGCCCGTACTATCGCTGTTGCCTATACTGGCATTGTTCTTATGGTTTGGTATTGGCTACGGACTAAAACCGTTACATCGAGTCGCGGGTGAACTCGTAAAACGCAATGCTAATAGTATGGAACCTGTGGGGATTCAGGCATTACCTAGTGAGATCAAACCGGTCATCAATGCGTTGAATGATTTACTGCAACGACTGGAGCAGGCTTTCACGATACAAAAACATTTTGTCGCTGATGCGGCACATGAATTACGCACTCCGGTGATGGCGCTTAGCTTGCAAGCACAACTGGCTCAACGTGCTGATACTGACAGTGATCGGGAGCGGGCCTTGTCTCAAGTACAAGTTGGTGTCACCCGATTAACGCATTTGCTACAACAACTCTTAACGTTAGCTCGGCTTGAACCCGAGGCTCAAGCGGATGTTTTCCAGCCAGTAGAATTATCCGCGTTGTGTAAATCAGTAATTCTGGATCAGATCCGCCTTGCGGAGGTTAAACAAATAGATCTGGGCTTAGTCACTCAGGAAAAGGCAGTGATCTTGGGTGACCCGAATATGCTTCGCATTTTACTTAACAATCTGGTTGATAACGCGATCCGCTATACGCCTGAGTATGGTGTGGTTGATATGTCGGTGTATCAAGACGAGAAAACTATTCGACTGGAAGTCTGTGATAACGGCCCCGGCATTCCTGAAGCAGAACGTGACCGTGTCTTGGAGCGGTTTTACCGGGGTAGTAACCAGAATATACAAGGCAGTGGATTAGGTTTATCGATAGTAAAACTGATAGCATAACGGCATGGTGCTCAGGTTGAATTAGATACGGGTCTGGAAAAAACGGGGCTATGTATAAGGATCATTTTTCCTAATACACCAGCGGTTCTCTGATAGAACAGACAAAGGTAATTATCAACTTTGTCGTGATGAATGAAAATCGGCCACGATTGTAGAGCTTTCCAATACCTTTTCTTATCCGAAATAAGTCGATTAGGATTTTAATCCTAACGCATTTTTGTCCATTACCGTGACAGCGCAATGTCCGCTGTCACGAATCACGTCCGTTTGTATTCTTACGCCACAAAACAGCATTCAGTGAACTCTTTGTTCACGCGATAGTTTATTCATCATCGTGGGAATATCAAATTTTCCCACAAAAGACCAAACGATTTTCAAATAAGTCCCATTTTGCCAATTCTGAGTGTTTGCCCATATTGACTTATATAGAGACAACTTCTGGTTACATACGACGGACAAATGAGCATTCATTATGATGGGTTTTGTTTGGGGCAGATTGGTGGGTTATAGCAGACAGTTTTGAGCTCAGATTGAATGTTTTTGGGCGGATGGATAATTATTATATGAAATAATAATTGACCTCTACCATTTGCGCTGTTAAAATTTAATGATGGCCAATATAGAAATATGTTGACTTTAAAGTAAAGATCCCTTAGTTTAAATGTGTACATAGCGGATGGTCGCTTGTTACATACTTAATTTATCCTAAAGGAATCTATTTATGAGTAAAAATTTAAAAGTTACATCTGTTCCAAAGTTCATCCAGCTGCAACCGTTTGATACTGCTACACAAATCATTAACTCCTTCTCTATTCAGGAACGTATCACGTTGCTGATGGTCTCAATGGAAGCGCTTGATTCACTGACCAATCCTGACAATATCTATTTGGATGACCCGTTTGAGCTGTTTGCCAGCTGCATGGGAATTTCAGAAGATGTTCGCTTACATGCTGATGAAGCAGAACAAGTTCTGTGCGATAAAGTACGAGCATTAAGTGATGAACAGTACAATGATCTGTTCAATACTTGCTTCTCGTTTTGGGGTTGGGAAAACAAATCCGCAATGGAGTTTTTCTTCGCAAATTCCGAAGTCGATACTGTTTCACCATTGTTACGTTGCGCTCTGTGCGTGAGTGCATCCAGGATGGCAACTACGATCCCTGCTGTTCTACGCTAGACATTGATGAATAAACAGTAGTCTCTCTTGGCTGCTTATTAAAAGTTTTTTGCACCCAATAAAATGTTTAGGTTATTGAAAATATTCACATTTCAGTGAAAGGTTCAGTGTTGTCCAAAACAGGGATTTCCGATGATTGGAATTAATGGTCAAAAAATGAAAGAAATTAATTAACAGTGTTCTGCGGGATAAATTAGTCAGAAGTTGCCACGTAGAACACTATTTTGGAGGGGAAAATAGTGCGTATTTATATTGTTCGTGGGCTTCCTGGGAGTGGCAAGAGTACTAAAGCGAAAACATTGAACGGTATTCATCTGGAAGCAGATATGTTTTTTTATCGCGATGGTGAATATTGCTTTGATAAAACAAAAGTAAGAGACGCGCATCGGTGGTGTCAGAAAACAGCTCGTCAGGCAATGGAGAGCGGCATGGATGTTGTTATTGCTAATACGTTTTGTGAAAAAAGGGAGATCCAGCCTTATCTGGATTTTGCGAAAGCGACTGGGCATCAGGTGAATGTATATACCATGAAAAATAAGTACGGCTCTATTCATGGGGTACCAGAGGAAACCATTCAGCGCATGAGTACGCGTTGGGAACATTACGAAGGAGAAGAGATATGTGTTGATTAAAACAGGTTGATTTTTGAATTTGGATGTCTCGATTGCATTATGAAGACATCTACACAGAGGCATTGCTGATCTTCTTCAGTAATGCAGTTATCAAGAAAGATACGAACACATACTGATTGTAATTAATTGAAAATATTCATATTAATGTGAAGGGTACCGTTTTGTCTGAAATCAGAAGGGCTTGCAATCAGAACTAATTTTTATATTGAATAAGGAATATATATGGGATTTAAACGTAATGAATTTGGTGTGCTTTTAACCAGTGATTTGGGGGGCGACAGTGATCAATCAGACATATTATTAAAAGTACAAGCGAATGGACTAATTGCAAAAGCGGTACAAAAAGGCAAATTGCCTCGGGCATATGACTCATTAGCGTGGATGAAAATCAATAACTACATTGGTAAAAAAAGGATTGGAACCGCTTTGTATCACGAAATTTATGATATGACGCCAGATGGAAAATCTGTACTGGTGAATGTCAGAGAAGTTGAAGGTACCCGCTACGGCATTAAAACAACAGCAAACACCTATTATTTGCTACATCGGCACGGTGTTGGTACCCGTGTAGAGTTAGCCAATAAAGCTGTTGCAGCAAAAGCAGCCAAATCAGTGGGTGATGAATTAGGCATTGCAATTGATATCCTTCAGGGTAAAGCCAAACTGGTTGTTGACAGCTTAAAACCACGAAAGGGGTATAAGCTGGTTAAAAAAAATCAAGAAGAGGCGTTGGTATCTGTTTGGGATGGTAGTGAATGGGTAATGAACGTGCGCCGAGGGGAAAAGGCAAGCGATGATCATTCCAGTGGTTTTTATTACTATCGAACTATTAATGATGCATTAACAGCTGCCAAAAATAATGATGTGTTTGGCTATCGACGTAGTCATGAAGCATTGGTGTTGATTGAGGTTGAAGCAACCGGAATTGAATATGAGTTGGATGATGGGAAGCTGTGCACTACTTATCTGAAACCTATTCGTATCGTTGCTAATCTCGATTGGGAGCCAGATGATGATGTTTTTGAGAGTTTCAAGTTATCCGATCAAGAACGACATACATCAACTCGGGATTATTCACCGGCACCTAAGCTTTTGGATGTGGTTAATATTTAAGCCAATGATCTTTATGACTATGCATGTAGTCGTTAATTAAATTTCAGATTTCGTATTTATTCATCATTCGATGAAGGGCTTGTTCTTGCCTGAATATGCGAAAATTGGATAACGGAATATTTTTTAAAATATTCAAAACCAGATTTTGATAAAAAATAAATATTATTATCAATAACATAAAGTTTTATGATGAATTTACATCAAAAAATACTATTAATTTAAAAGGAAAATACGATGAACGATATGAATAAAATATCTTTAAACTGCTTTAATAATGAAGAAATCGACATAATGCTGGAATTCGCCTATGACGTTGTAACTTTCTGCGAAATGGACAGTAAAGACGAGCGCATCCAATACTATGGTGGTTTGATTGAAGGGCCTAGTTTGGAAATTGGTCAGTATTTTTTGATCGGAAACCTGTTTCTCTGTGGAACCACCTTACACAAGCAGTTTGTAGCCAAATTTTTTGCGTTATCACTGGCGGAGCGTGAGGAGCTGATGGAGTTTTTCTGCGACTGCCAGACCGATGATGATCTGATGCATTCGTTGTATGAGTATATTGATCAACATATTGAAATCATTGATCGCCATGCGGCTAGTTTGGCTCAGGATGTGGAGATTAAAGAGGCTATACGTCTCGCTAAAACGCGAAAACCACAACTACCGCAGGTATATCATGAACAAATGTCCATGTCTTTTATTCCTGAATATTTAAATCTCACTTGGGCAGAGCAGCACATTGTCATGCTTGCAAGCCGTCCATTCTTTAATGCGATACAAAGCAATCAGTCAATTTCTACTACCGAATTTTTAAGGTTTTTAGCTCAAATGGTTGACCGTGAAGAGAGCTGCGGTTTTGAGCGTGGATGTGAGGCGCACCTATCTTTAATTGGGAAATTAAATGCTTTAGCAACACACCAAATGGAGCAGGTTTTTCAGTTTGTTATGTTGTCATGGCATGAATACTTTGGTGAGCTTTCGGAAATGAATATGCGGTTTTCTGAAGAAAAATTGAAAACTATTTTGAAACCATTCCATCGCATGCAACAGATTGCGCTTATTCATGCGGCGCAGAGCTGTAAACGTTTTGTGGCAGTAGGCCTTCAAGATTTGATGGAATGTTTCAGTAGTAGCCTTTATAGCAGTGACTGTGATTTTGGCGGACTTATCATTTCAGAATCATATGAGCATAAAGTTTTGTTGCGTCAATATGAAGCGTTAGATGAATCCGATAAAACCACTTTGGCTTTAGCTTGTACGTCATTTTGGGTATATCCAAACAAGCAAAAAGAGAAATTTGCATGGGTCTTTAATGCTTCATTCCCAATGACAGAAAAGAACTATGTTCTTTCTCAGTGTTCTAAGATATACAGATGATCTCGTGTAAAGTATTGAATTTTCATAATAATCCGAAAACTTATTGAATAAAAATAGTAAATAGAGCTTACGGTAACATGAATTTCATTCGCTGACAGAAAGCCGTTATTTCATAGAAATGCGGCTTTTTGTCATTAAACATCCTATCCAGAATGCTTCAGCAAAATACTGGTATCAGCAATCGAAGTAACAAAAGTGCGGGCAAATAGTGCTGCCTGCGCACTAACTTAAGCTATTGATATACAATGATATATTTTTCATATCCAGATTTTAGACGATTCAATGTTGGTGAGCATTTAAAACAGCGCCTTTAGGTACAGTAACCGCTGCAAAGAAAAACATGGGCCATTTCTCGCGGCAATGGGCTGCGAGGGTGACAAAAATCAGGTTCTTCTCTGGGGCTATCATTTCAGCAACGCTGGTAAATAACAAAGCATAGTAATTAGTGCGTGCGCTGGTTCATTTCTGTCAGCAATTCGTTAGTTGTCATGACAACGACAGGGGTCTTAGGTGTGATGAGATTAGCCCAGCTCCAGTTGTGGTGGTCAATAATTGATTTTGCATTCAAGTGCGGACGATCGGCGGTTGTATGGGCATCGGCAATCGCAACGACATTAAAATTATGACTTACCGCTGAACGCAATGTGGTATCGACGCAAAAATCGGTCGCACAACCAGTAATAATGATGCGCTCGGGTGCCAACGCTGCCAGTACTTGGCTTAACACCGTATCGTAAAAAGAGTCGCAGATAGTTTTCTCAACAACGATATCAACGGGCTGTTTCTCTAATTCATCGAGGATGGTCCATCCTTCAGTATGCGGTGTTAATCCTTCCTCATCATGACCATTGTGTTGAATGAAGATAACTTTACCGGCGTTATTTCGAACAGCTGTTGAGAGTTGATTTATGTTCGCGATAACTGCGCTGCTGTTATAACGGGGTGTCTGGAATAGTGCTTTTTGCATATCAATGACGATCAATACATCCACAATGGTCAACCTATTCATGAATAAGAGAGTTCAAAATACGGAATTTGTATTATGTAAATCAAACAAATGCGCGGGAGAGAGTGGCCGGATTACCGATATAGGTACCTGGCGTGGTGATATCTTTCGTTACCACGGCGCCAGCGCCAATAACAGCACCAGAACAGATCTTGACCGGCAATATAGTCACATTAGAACCAATGGTGACATTATCCGCGATGCTCGTTTTTCCCCAAGATTGCGGATCAGGATTGGGTACGCCTGTTTTGAATAAATCATTGGCAAACATGACGCCATGCCCGATGAAGCAATCATCGCCGATCGTGACAAATTCGCAGATAAAAGTATGCGATTGCACTTTGGTCCGTTTACCGATAACGACGTTTTTCTGGATCTCAACAAATGGACCAATAAAGACATCATCATCAATCTGGCTGCCATACAAATTCACGGGTTCGATAAGGGTGACATTATGACCAAACTGCATGTTGTGAATACCGGATCGACGCACTATTGGTTCTGCCATTTTTTGGCTCCGTTGTTGTGTTCTTTTTTTGATATTCAGGATCGTTATTTTTAAGCTTGAGCAAAAAAGGTTTCCTGTTTCTTATGCGGCCCATCATTACCGTCCAATTGCATAAGTGCTAACACTGAGGACTGAGCTAATGATGCAACCATCTGTCGATTGAAGAGGGCATTTTTTTCGTCACTAATGTATTCGGAAATAGATACCCATTTCGCATCCGCGATCTCGTCCGTATCCTGAATACAGATCTGCTCGGATAGTGGCGTTAATCGACACACAAAATAGAGATTTTCCAAACTGGAATGGATGTTTAGTGGTAAAGCCGACTATCGATCCAAACGTTGCTTCAATCCCGGTTTCTTCCAATACTTCTCGGACTATGGCTGATCCAATGCACTCACCTAGTTCGATATGGCCGCCGGGTAATTTATATCCCTTCATGCCGTGTTCTTTGATCACTAAGATCTGCTTGTGTTGATTGCACACGATCGCACCAGCCCCCAAGGTATGTGTCGGGATGAAAGGAATAAATGTAGTTGAAGGGGCTTTACGGATCAGTGTTAATTCTGATTCCAGACAGTTATGAAAAACAAAACCCAGATCGGTGGCGGGTTTGATCAAATGTGATTTATTAATTGGTAGCGTCAACCAGATCAGGTTTTTATTTTCAGTGATAGCAAAGTGTGTGATTTCAGAGAGGTGTTTATGAAATTCATCAGCACAGTCAGGAATAGAAAGCGGATCGACAATAACACCATTGAATTTATCTAACTCAAATTTCACGGCAGAGTCCTTCTGAGTAATTACAGCAAAAGAGGTCAGATGAAGGTGGGGATCACTCATTACTGATGATGTATCCCTGCGCGACAGCATTCGCTTCATTTTCGAAGATAGCCATCGCGGTGGTCATGGGTTTAAAGCCTAATTTTTGGTAAAAAGGTTCTTTCCCAGGAACAGCATAGAGGATGATTTTTTTGTGGCCTGCGGATAAAGAGATCAATCGCGAAACGATCTCTTTGCCGATGTGTAACCCTTGATATTCAGGCAAAACGGCGACATCACAGATATAAGAACAGTCAACACCATCCGCTAATGCGCGTCCCGCCGCCACTAATTTATCTGCATCATAAACAAAACATTTAAACATACTGTTGTTGAATGCGATTTTTAAACCGTCTGCGGTTTTGTTGCCAAGTGGTGCTGCACGGTACAGCGCAGACAGTGTGTGCCAGTCCAGATCATCAGATATGAAGCGCCATGTTAATTCCATTTCATTGACCCAACCAAAATGACATTGAGCACAATAAGATGGATGCAGTCATGTTGGTGCGTCGTGAGGTAACAGGGCATCTCATTGGAGTGACACAACGATAACTTTTTCAACGCCATGTTCTTTCACTCGCAAAGTCGATGAGTAGTGCATGTGGCTTTTGTTTGCCTGAATAATGGCAGATAAGTCGATCCCTTTGTCGGCTAATGCAGACAGCATCGATGTAGGCATAAGTTTCTTTGCTGTCCTAACAACGAAGAAAGGAATGTTGATTGTTGAGTTTGATTGACCGTTGATGAATTTTTCAATAACAAGGGTATTCATCTTTACCTCATCGAATGATTGAGCCACAAAAAGCCTTTCCATAGACGCCTCGTTTTATCATGCCGAATGACATTTTTGTTAGCAAATGAAACCTGATAACTCATTGCCTTATATTCTGAGGCAACAAACAAAAATGATTCATTTGAGTTTGCTTTTGTGAAATTAAAGTCTATAAATGTAAGCGTTATCAAAGTATGGCACTACAGATACAAGGCAACTAAATCAATTAGGAGTTTTACAATGACAGACAATCTTAAAATTCGCCAACCACAAGATCCTAAAAAAATTAACGTCCATGAATCATGGGAGTTAGAATATTGGTCCAAGAAGTTTGGAGTCACCCAACAAAAATTGAAAGATGCTGTTAAAGCTGTTGGTGTATTGGTAACTGACGTTCAGCGGTATTTCGGAAAATAGGTAGCGAAGTAGTGTCCATCACGTCAACGGTTGTTTTTGCTCAGAAAGACAGCAAACCATGTACTTGGCATGCCAAGTACATGGTGTCAGTCATATTAAAGGTCAAGCTGTAGATGTCCACTGACGATATCAACAACGTTAAAAATGATACCTTTCGATTTCTCAGTAAAAAGGGATTGATCCAGCAGTCAGTTGGCAGCTATTTGAGCTTTGATGATGACTTATAGATAAGAAACTGTTGTCATTAGTTTATGGATCTGTGCGCTGATTCTTGCCCAATATCTGCAAAAAATAACAACCAATAATCCATTTTTGCTTATCTTTGCCTTTACATCGTAGTGTATATCTTCAACATTATCAGGTATGAAAGAGTCTGATATTACTGATCTACTGCAAAGAACATCTTCAACGATATGGCATACTCATATTAAAGAAAACCCTCTCCTCAAGGCGAGTTTGATACCTGTGTTATGTAAATATATCGCGAACGTTAATGTGAGCGGTGTTCGTGACATTTTATAGGGTATTTCCGTGATGGCCTTCGGATGAGTTGTTTTTTGCCTTACTTGAACCTCTCATCAGTTCGATTCCGGCTATTCATGTAGGATATTAAGATATATGACATATCCTATAAGGTCTGGTTATACGTAGGTTAGAAATCTTATGAATTCGATTGATTATTCAGCTTTCCAGAGCAGCTCATTCTCCTTAGATCAGAAACTTGAAAAAGCCCGAGCAGAGCTTCTTGATTTAGGGGCTAGAAATCGCTTGCTCAATATACCCAGATCAAAAAATTCCCGTTTTCTTGATGTTATCGATGAACGCTCAGATCAAATCTATAAGCTATTTGTTCAAGATAAAAAAGTTTTTACTTTCTTACATGGCAAGGCAAGTAAAGGAGAGGAAGACGAATTTGATGATGAACCTAATGATGAAGACGAATACATTTATCATTTCGATGAAAAGAATAATGACGAAATTCAATCACAACATCTTGATACAAAATTACAAACAAAGTTGACTGCGAAAGGTTTACAGAAACGCCTACTGGACCTATACCATGATTCAAAAACTTTGGAAGAAGAACAGGGTGTTAACATCCTTTATTTGGCTTTAGGGATGCTGAAATGGGTGGATCCGATAAATAAGGATAATGTACGTTATGCGCCTCTAATTCTTGTTCCTGTCAGCTTAGAACGAGGTAGTGCCGGCGAAAGGTTTAAGTTAAAAGCTCGAGTGGAAGAAATAATTCCTAATCTATCGCTTGAGGCTTTTCTTGAGAAAATCCATCACATTACGTTACCTGAAATGCAAATTGATGAAAATGATGAAATCAATGTTGCAGAATATATGGATGCGGTCAGTCAAGCCGTATCGTTAAAAACTGACTGGGAAGTAAGAAGAAACGATATTATTTTGGGCCTATTCTCGTATGCTAAGTTTCTGATGTATAGAGATTTGGATCCATTAAACTGGCCAGAAGATGAGCCATTAACATCAAAATATCTTATTCGTGCACTGATGGCTGATGGGTTCGAGGCAGATGATGGCCTGATATCTGAGGATTGCCAGATTGATCCTATCATTTCTCCGAAAGATATGTTGCATATCATGGATAGCGACAGTTCGCAGACACTCGCAATCCATGAAGTAAGAAAAGGGAAAAATCTCGTTATCCAGGGACCTCCCGGCACAGGGAAATCACAAACGATTGCCAACATCATCGCGTCAGCCATCGCTGATGGTAAAAGTGTATTGTTTGTCGCTGAAAAAATGGCAGCATTAGAGGTTGTAAAACGCCGCCTGGATCAGTCTGGAGTGGGTGATGCCTGTCTTGAGTTACACAGTAATAAAGCCAATAAACGAATACTACTTGAAGAGTTAAAAAGAGTTTGGGAACTTGGTTCTCCACGTGGAGAACATCCAGACGAGTTATTGGAAGATTTAACAGAGACACGCGATGCGTTAAATGCTCATCCTGCGCGGTTGCATAAACTTCATGAGCCTTCAAGGCTTACTCCGTACCAGGTAATGGGGCAATTAGTCCGTTTGCATCAAGCTGGGCAATCACCGACAGATTTTCATCTTCACGAATTCGAAACGTGGAATAACAATGACCTAATTAAACGTCTGAGTCTGCTTAAAGAACTCATCGAGCGTGCAGATGATATAGGTTTGTCGAAATCTCATCCTTGGTATGGTGTAGGTCGTGAGGAAATTCTTCCTGGCGAAATTGAAAGGTTAATTCCCAGACTGTTGGCGTTAGACTCTCAGTTGAACGAATTTAATCTCAATCTTGCTGCTATAGCACAAACTGTCGGTTTGCCCCAGCGGCCGGAATACTTTAGTGATACAGAAAAACTTCTTACTGTTGCTAGCAACATTCACAACGCACCTGATTTTGGTGACAAGTCATTAATAGCTTCAGTTTGGGCCTCGTCTTTATCTGATATTAAAATGTTGATTGATTTGGGTGCTAATTATCAAGAGCGTTTTAATGAGGTTGAAAATCATATTTATGTTGGGGAAGTTGATGCCTCTCTATTTAGCTTGCGTGATGAATTAAAAACAGTACCAGAGAATCTTTTATCGTCAGGTTTTGCTGCATCTCATACACTGATTGTTCTGTTGCCGAAAATCTATGATCAAGTGCATAAGCTCATTAGTGAGTTGGGTACTCAGTCTGCCTACCATTCACCACAGGAAATCAAGCGACTGATTGATTTAAGTTTACGTGTTGCAACCGCGCCAAATGCCAGCCCAGAAGCGTTTATCGCGTCAGTTTGGGAACATGGTGTTGATCAAGCAGCAGATCTAGTCAGTGCTATCGCTCGTTTTCAGGAAGTTAAGCAAAAAATTGAGCCACATATTCTCGATATTGCTTGGGACACAGACCTTATTCAGGCTCGTCATAATTTAGCTATCCACACAGGAGTATTCCGTTTTCTTAATGGTGAGTGGCGACGTTCGCGAGCTCTTGTGCGGTCGATTTTTCGTGATGCTTCTCAGACTCCCCTTCAGCAGATCGCCTTGTTAGATGAAGTAATTCTGGCGCAAACACTAAAGAAAAGTATTACTGAATCCAACGAGTTTGGTAGCAAAGCTTTCAGTCATCACTGGCGCGGTGAAAATAGTGACAGCGAGTCACTGAGGGCTCTCGTAGAATGGATGGCAACTCTAAAAGATGTAGGATCGGAAGCTCGTCATCTTGCAGGTCGATTGTCAGATCGTGATTCTGTAAAACATTTGAGTAACCAACTACGACAGACGATTGAACAAGCTAATATTGAACTTAATCAGTTGTGGTTGGCTTTTGGGGTATCACCAGAAGTGTGGTTTGACAATCACTACTCGATCCATCGGGTGCCACTAAGTTATACAGAAGCTCTTGCGCAAAAATTAGTGCGTATTGATCAGGTATCCAGACAGGTATTACGAGAGCCAGCCGTTAATCTTCAGGAGCGTCTATCTTTTATTGAGCAATTAATTAGTCTCCAACAACTGAAAAAAAATATTGAATTAAATAATGAAATAGCTGTTGCGGCGTTTTCTGAATCTTGGAAAGCCTGTAATTCTGATTGGCAAAAACTGGCAGCAGGCTGTAGCTGGTTTGAAGAGTTTGGTGATCTGCGCTTTATCGTCGCAACAATTCCTGATCGAGAAGCTGTGCTTGAAAAAGCAAAAATGTTACATGAGGAAAGCCAGAATATTAGGCAGATATTAAATGTTATTTCCAAGGAACTTAATTCATCTCCAGAAATTTTATTCAATATTGATACCTTAGATGTGCTGGCGATTTCAGCTGTAGCGAATAAATTATCCTCGTGGATTGAACACGCGGAACAACTGTCTAAATGGGTGTCTTGGCAGCATCGAGTTGTCAAGGCTCGCTCACAAGGGCTTAGTGAAGTGATTGACAGACTTGAGGATGGACGTCTCCCATTGGCTATTTGTTACACTGCCGTGGAATATACCTATTACGAATCATTATTCAAATTAATGATTGAGCAAGATCCATCTCTAGTCCGTTTTGATGGTGAACTTCATTCTCGCACAGTAGCACGCTTTGCTGAATTGGACTGTAAACGTATCAAAGCTGCAAGTTTAGAGGTAGTCAGAGCTCATCATAGAAGAATTCCGTCTAAAGGTGGTGCAGGGCCAGTGGGTGTGCTGCGGGCTGAAATGGCGAGGAAGAGAGGACATATGCCGATACGGCAACTTATGTTGAAAGCTGGTCCGGCAATACAGGCGTTAAAACCAGTCATTATGATGAGTCCTCTTTCTGTTGCGCAGTTTTTGATTCCAGGCAAACAAAAATTCGATCTTTTGGTAATGGATGAAGCTAGTCAGATTCAACCTGTAGATGCGATTGGTGCTATTGCTCGTTGTCAACAAGTTGTCGTAGTTGGCGATGAGCGCCAGTTGCCACCTACAAGCTTTTTTGCTCGCATGACTGAAGCCAGTAATGATGAAGATGATACCTCTCAGGTAGCAGATATTGAAAGTATCCTAGGATTGTTCGTAGCCAGAGGATTACCACAAAGAATGCTGCGATGGCACTACCGTAGTCGTCATCAATCTCTTATTGCTGTGTCGAATAGCCAGTTTTATGAGAACAAACTGTATATTGTTCCCAGCCCATATACTCAGGAAGCGGGAATGGGGCTGAGTTTTCATCATATTCCGAATGGTGTTTTTGAATCAGGTGGGAGTAACTCCAATCCGATTGAAGCGAAACAGGTAGCAGCAGCAATTCTTGAACATTCATACAAAAATCCTAATTTATCTCTGGGGGTTGCAACTTTTTCAGTTTCACAACGTAGAGCCATCCAAGATGAACTTGAACGACTTAGACGACTTAATCCGCAATACGAAGACTTTTTCCATAGTCATCCAAGTGAACCTTTTTTCATTAAAAATCTTGAGAATATTCAAGGTGATGAACGCGATGTCATTATGATTTCAGTCGGTTATGCCAGAAATACTCAAGGTTATCTGGCTATGCGGTTTGGGCCGTTGGGATCTCAGGGAGGAGAACGTCGTCTCAACGTTCTTATCAGCCGTGCAAAACGTAGGTGTGAAGTGTTTGCTTCCATTACAGACGAAGATATTGATTTGGAACGAGCAAAAGGTAT
The DNA here is from genome assembly GCA_028683735.1 of Tolumonas sp. GTDB lineage: Bacteria > Pseudomonadota > Gammaproteobacteria > Enterobacterales > Aeromonadaceae > Tolumonas. The sequence goes on from JAQUHG010000002.1 coordinate 49,598, forward strand.
TGGCATATTTGCATTCAAATTATTCCTGCAATATGCGCGCACAGGGCGTTTATCAATGGCACACCAGTCAGGAAGACTGATGGATAGTATATTTGAGGTTCAAGTTGCAACAGCCTTACAGAATAAAGGCTATCAGGTGCACCCACAGGTGGGAATAGCCGGATTCTTTATTGACTTGGCCATTGCTGATCCTGACATGCCAGGACGATATCTACTAGGCATTGAGTGTGATGGAAGCTCGTACCATTCATCTCGTTCTGCTCGAGAACGTGACAGATTGCGCCAAGCAGTTCTAGAGGATCATGGTTGGATCATTCATCGGATCTGGAGTACGGATTGGTTTCAGCGACCTGAAGAGCAATTACGTTATGTCATCAATGCTATTGAAACAGCAAAAATTACACTTGAACAACGGGCTGAGCATGGTCATAACGCCCAGCTTGCCGTGCCTGTTGAAATAATTACTGTTGAACGCGAAGATGTTATAGAAGTAGGGTTAGATCACGCTGTAAACACAGTGCAACAGTCTAGCGAGGATTATAAAGAAGCACAGCCGGAAACGAGTTTTACATATGCTTTACACGAAACACCTTCTGGAATTCTCGCAGATCTCATTGAAAAAGTTGTCGAGTTAGAGTCTCCGGTTCATATAAGCGAAGTTATTGTTCGGCTACGTACTGCGTGGGGTCTACAACGAGCAGGAGCAAGAATTGAATCCGTTGTAAATAATGCGGCTAAAATAGCTTGTAAAAAAGGTAAAATCTATGAATCCGGTGATTTTTTACTGCACAGGGAGGCAGAAATTAAAATCCGTAATCGACAAAATGTTTCATCTTCTGGCCTACGTAAACCAGAGATGATATCTCCTTTGGAAATTGCACGAGGTATTGTTGATGTTGTTAAAGCCAATCTTGGTGCAACAGAAGAGGAAATAATTACAACTGTTTCTAGAATGCTGGGATTCAAATCTACTAGTAGTACATTGAAGAAAACAATATCGGAAGTTATCACTCAAGAACTTCAAATGGGAAATCTGAAGCAAAATGATGCACTGATCGTTATCGAAGAGGCGCTATCCTAGAGAGAACAGCAGTTGACGAAATAAAAAGAAACCTTGATCATTATTTAGATCATCAGAATTGAATGAGCACTTAATAACAGACGGGTTTCAGTGTCACATAAGATTTAGCTGCGATGGCAATATGTAAAACAATCAGCTGTTTTTGATGGTCTTACAAAGCGGAGCGTTCTTTGCTCGCAGTACCTAATTAGTATGTGCATATCTCAGAATCATCTGTTCTAGTAACAGGTGATTTTTTTATATGTGGCTCAAGTGGTAATTTATGTGTTTGATTTAGCACTATTGGCTGAAGATCCAAGGCGTCAGTTGATGATTCTTCAAACCGGCTCAATGATTTCCACTTGCTATAACTACTTAGCATCAGATCAGTTTCTAATCGAGGTTCCACCGCGCTAAAATCCTGATCTGATCCAAATAACGCAGTAAATATTTTTAGCATTGCGTTGACCAGTATCAGGTGATCCCGTTCAGCCTTGGTGCGACATAAGTAAAACAACACAGCATTAATACCATTAGAACGAATGTAATTCGGCCTTCTCGATTTTGTTTTCAAACACCGGACTTTGGATTTGGGTATTTGAAGACAGAGATAAAAGTAACTATATCCGCTGGCCATGGGTGGAAGAGCTGGGGACTTACTGCTTTGTTGCGTTGATGCAACTACCGGTAATTCGCGAGGTACAAATGGGCGATTTTCCCTTTCTTTCTCGTTCGTATGCTCTAGCGCTGGGTTGTCGCGGGTAGAGATATAGGTGATGCCTTGCCTAATCAATCCAGGTAAAGCATATCGGCGGTTAGCACCTAGTTTGCCACCTGGCACACTCATTTCCTCAAATCGGTAGCAAATGCCCTTAGCTTTCCCATTTTGAAATTGGATGTAGCAATGTACATCCAATTTGTTGAGTTGCTTGATCAACTCTGGCAATGAATTTTTACCAGATTGGAGGCATTGCTCAATAGCTGTATCTATATACATACGCAGTTGGTTTTTGATGGGAAACCGCTCTTTATTGTTGATGTCTATACCATCAAAGGGATCGGCTACCGTTTCTAATCCATATTTCAATTCAAATTTGCGCATCAGGTTTGTGGCTTTTACCTTTTCTTGCCATTGGTTTACTACTGGGTGACGAGGCAAGTTTTGGACGGTACACGCTGCTATGTGGATGTGCTGCTTATCAGTATCATTATGTTTGGTCACAACATATTTGCAGTGCTGATAGCCCATTTCTTTCATAAATGTTTTGGCGACATCTTGCCACTGAACATGGGTTAATTCCTCCCCAGGGGGGAGGGAAATAATAAAGTGTTTGTGAGGGGTTTTAACGGCTGGATTTAGGGTGGCTTGTTTTTCTATTTCTTTTATAAAAAGATCTACATTCGCATCTTCACCTGAGATTTTTGAAAAAGTACCAGAGCATGATGTGAATGTCGGATCGGGTAAATCAATGAGATTAGCACAGATATATTCAATGTTGTTTTGGTTCGTTCTTGTTAATAAGTGTTCTTTTGTTTTTCCAAATATATAGTAAATCATGTGGGCGCCATCTGCTCGATTTCCACTTTTATTTTTACATTCGACAATTTCACTAATCATGGTTTCTCTCCTTGGTTTTTAATGCCAATGCATTAAATTCATCAGGTGTGAGAACATGGACCATAAAATTGAATAACGTTTCATGATCCATATTGCCATATAACTCTTGTCTCGCTTGTGCCGCCACATGACCAAACGCATAAAAGGATTGGATAAGGTCAATAGGTTGCTGGTGTTCTGATTTAGTCGCACACGCATTGATCGCCGCTAAGGCTTTATTGAAGTTGTCGTACAATTCAATAAGTGCATCCGCAGTTTTAATGTTGATCGCTGGGATATTGATAATTGGGCGAGGGGATTCATCTAAAATTTTTGCACGGATGAATGAGGCCATATCATCATAACCTAGCCTTTCTCGATTTAGCTCGGCAAGGTGTAACTCATGATCGTTGAGATTAGTGGTCTCTCTGTTGGTTCGTTTTAATTTTAACACTGGTTTTCTATTATCAATAGGGCGTATTTTTTCAAATGGATCATTATAATTATTATTCATGCTCGTATTTCCTTTTTTATTATTATATTTATTTTTCTTTTAATTATATTGTACATATCTCCAGAAGGAGATATCAACTATTATTTTCAGTAGTTACGATAAGTAACTACTGAAACCTGCTTGCTAGCCAAATAATCAATATAAATATATTTATGGTAACTCTTGTTTTTTATTTATTAATATTGCGAGTTAAATTTTTTTTGCACTCTTGGTTTGCAAGCTTGTTTTTGCTGAATTTACTTTGCTTTCACAGTCTGCGAATTATTGGTTATACTTTATATTTTTAATAATCACTTAACAAAATTAATCGCGAATGTTTTAAGCTTATAATAATATATATTGCTTAAAGGTCTCTCACCTATATAGCTACAACGACTTAGCGATTATTGGCTTTTTTGGATATTCATGCTGTTGCGATGATGAACCAAATTTTTTCAGATTTTGGTGTTTGTGTTAGTTTCATCTATCAATCTCATGCCGGCTTGAGAAATGTATAGGTTGGTTATTACATAAAGGTCAGTGTTACCCTCAGTCCATTCTTTTGCGCTTTCACGTTCATTTGTCGGTATTGTCTCACCAGTGCTTGCTCTTCCTCATCCAACTCATTGTGTTTATGAGATGGTTTCGGCGTGACATAACCCACGGGTTGGGTCATCTCAAAGAAGATGTCGTCACAGCGTTTCACATGGGCTGGCGAGATATTTTGATCAATGATTTTGGCATAGCGTTTGGTCACCATCTCAACATCCACATGCCCCATATTTCGGGCGATCATCGCGATGGGCATGCCTGCGGTGATCATTTGGCTGGCATAAGTGTGTCGCAATTGACTGGGTGGGCGATAACGCACGCCGCATTCCTGACAGTGTTGTTTAAAAAAGCGGTCACGAAAGTCCTGATCATCCACGTAAAACTGCTTTGTCTGTGTGTTCAATGCCAATAGATGCAGTGCTACTTTGCGTGGTTTGCTCCGGTCGTTGGAGTCGATCAGCAATGATGTTGCGGAACGTTTCTCTGTGTGGGCCATTAACACCTGGATCGCCTCGATCGCTTGTTGATTGAGAGGGATTGTGCGTTTGGAACATTTGGTTTTGGGGATCTTATAGGCTTTTTCAACGACGGCGTACTGCACCGTCAGCGTCTTTTCAATCAAATTGATGTGTTCCCGCGATATCGCAAACAGCTCACTTAGCCGCAGTCCAGTGCAAATATTCAGCTGGATCAAGGCGGTTTCCACTGGATACTGTTCCTTTTTCGACAGCAAGCGTTGGATCTCATTCACGGTAAACGGATCGGCTATGGATTCATCATCACGGGGTAAATTGCGCTTGTTGGCCATAAAATCATGTGCAATGACACCGTCATTGTACGCGCGTTGCATGATGTCACGTAAAAAGCCCAGATACTGATTAACCGTGCTATTTGCGTAATGCCGTATGGTTGTCAAATCCGCAATAAATAAGTCGATATTCGACTGTGTTAATTCGGCAAATTTAATCTCACCAAATGCACGGGGATGTAGATCCCGGACACGACGGCGAAAGTGAAATTCCTTCATGCCACGTAATTTTCCACTGTCTTTATCAATGGTGATGCGCTGGTTATTACTGCTCGCCATCAACGTTAATTTAAAATCAATCGCCTCCGCTAGGGTTGTTGGTTGATATTTTTCATTCGTCATAACTCTTCCTCAATTTATTTGAGGTGACTATACGCAAAAGATATTTGTGTTGTCTATACCATGAAAACAGTAAGGCACTGAAATATAAGGATATATTATTAGTTTTTTTAGATATTTCTATCTATTACCATCCAATAACTATGCTGTTATCAATAAAATCAACGACTTGCGATCAAGCTCTTTATATCAAAAAATAGAAGCTATTTGCATGATGTTTGATTTAGATCAATAAATATTTTATTAATTATTATTTGCTTTTTTATATAATTCAGCCAATTGAATAAAATCCGCGGGAAATAGCTCTATTTTTTCTTGCAACAGGCTCAAATTCACGCGTTTACCATAACGACCAAAGGTAATGCCTTGCTTGGAATGTCCTACCAATTCCGCCACGATATGCTCAGCTACATCCGCTTGTTGTAATTCATCAATGAAGGTGTGGCGTAATCCATACACCGTTGGGCGACCTTTACCGATAATACCGGCATGTGTCAGGTGACGCGCATAGCGGATGAGCAGGTTGTGTGACCAATCGGCATCCGGTCCAAAGGGTTTATCATCAAACAGGTATTTATGCGTTTTACGCGCTGTGACGTACTCCAGAAAGCCATGTTGTAACAGTGCACTGTGCAGTGGGACCGTACGATAGGCATTTTCGGTTTTTAGCGTTCCATCGGCTTCACCGGCTTCGATTTTCATGCACCAGATCCCGTCAATACATTGAATATTCCGGCTTTTGAGCTGGCAGGCTTCAGACGGGCGTAACCCGCCATACAAACACAACAACGGCACCCAGAAGTCCTGTGGTTTGAGTTTTTTGTACTTGTGCTGCTGTTTGACACGCAGACAAGTAAACAACTGCAACACTTGCGCTTTGCTCCAGCGGGTACGTTCGGTATCTGCGCGGTTCTTGACGGCTTTTTTCCCAGCGGTGATGCCGGTTAGTGGATTCGAACTGCAATAACCCAACGTCAGGCACCAGCCAAAAAACTGTTTCGCCGAATTTAGGTAGTTGGTTTTGGTTTTATGACTTTTGGGTTGCTGTAGCAGCTGATTACGGTACTCCTGCGTGAGCACCGGGGTGATTTGGTCGACTTTTGTTAATTTTTTACCGTTCATCCAGGTAATTAAGTCGCCAACACGCAAGCGTAGCTGCTGAATGGATTTGTTTTGAATACCTTCACATGCCTTGGCGGTCAGGAATGCCTCTAGCGCTTGTTTAAGCGGCATGCCGCTGGGTGGCAGCTCACTGGGGGCTGGAAAGTCCTGTGGCGCGCTAACCGATTGATGGGACGGGGAGAAACAGAAGCCTTGCTGGCGAAACGCCGCAATTTCGTTGCGGATCCATTTTTGGAAACTGCGAGGAGAGGTATCAGCACAGGTATCGATCTGTGCGATCAGTTCGCGCAAATGCGCGGCCATGGCCAAATTACGGCTGATAGCTATTTTGCGTTCTTTGGTTTGGAGTGAAGCGCGAATACAGAACTGGAGATCTTGATCCCGAAGTGACTTCGGGAGAGGCATGCGGGTGTAATAAACACCGTGTGGATTCTTGATCAGAAACATGATTGACTCACCTAATTGACCCACTTAAGTGATTATCTATATCTTTTTTCAAGAATTTGCTTACAAATCAGTAAGAAAAGATGGCGGTGAGGGAGGGATTCGAACCCTCGATACGTTGCCGTATACACACTTTCCAGGCGTGCTCCTTCAGCCACTCGGAAACCTCACCATATTTTCGTCTACGGGAAACGCACTGCGTATTACCCTTTCGACGGGGCGCTACTCTAGGTCAAAGGGCATATATGGTCAATGCTTTTTTGTGAAAAAATCATCGCACTAGGCGGTTTTCCTGCTCATCCGTATAATCACTGTTCAGATCGGTAAAAAGGTAAACAATGAATGCGGCTGCAAGTCACGTGTGAAGATCGATTAGGGCTAACCAGAGAGTTACTGGCACAGTTAGAAGATAACCAAATTGATCTCCGCGGCATCGAAATTGATGTGGCGGGAATTATTTATCTGCATCTGCCCGATGTCGATTTTGCCAACTTGCAGAAACTGTTACCTGATCTACGCCGTATTGCAGGTGTTACCGACGTAAAAACGGTCGCATATATGCCATCAGAGCGTGAACATCACGAAATCAAGGCATTAATGAAAGCATTGCCAGATCTGGTATTTGCACTCGATATCAAAGGACGTCTGACACAAGCCAATGATGCAGTGCTGAATATTCTGCGGTTATCACTGAAAGATATACAAGGTGTTCAGGCAGGCAGTTTTCTCAAAGGTTTTGCTTTTCTGCAATGGTTTGCATCGGGTAACCCACAGCCGGAAACCTGCAAACTGATTTTTGCCAGTGAAGAGTTTCTGGCAGATATTCTGCCGATCTCTATTCCTGATTCACAAGGCATCGATCATTTGGCGGGTGCGGTTGTGGTGCTGAAATCTGCACGACGGGTAGGGCATCACTTCAACTTATTGCATAGCTACGATGACAGCAGTTTTGAATATTTTTGCGCTGAAAGTCAGCTCATGCAGCAGTTATTACATCAGGCGCGTCGTTTTGCGATGCAAGATCAACCCTTACTGATCATGGGCGAAACCGGCTCAGGTAAAGAGATGCTGGTGCGGGCTTGCCACCGGGCCAGCTTACGGGCCAATGGCCCTCTGTTGACATTGAATTGCGCGGCATTACCCGACGATGTGGCAGAACATGAATTGTTTGGTTCTGCTGCCGGTGCATTTGGGCCGGACTGGCCGGGGAAGATGGGCTTGCTGGAACAAGCCAGTGGTGGTGCTTTCCTGCTGGATGAAGTCGCTGAAATGTCACCGTTGCTGCAAAGTAAACTGTTACGTGTGCTGCAAGATGGTCGTTTCCATCGTGTTGGGCAGGAAAGCGAAGTGGCGGTCGATGTCCGGCTTTATTGCACCACACGAAAATCACTGGCAGAGCAAGTGCGCAAAGGGCTGTTTCGGGAAGATCTGTTTTTCCGCCTCAATGTTTTAACGCTGGAAATGCCTACATTACGGCAACGCTTAGCTGATATCATGCCGTTGGCACAACAGTTCTGTAGCCGCATCAGTGATGAGCTACAACGCCGTCGCCCACGTTTTTCCCGTTCGATGACCGAGTTCTTAAACAGTTATCCCTGGCCGGGGAATGTGCGTCAGCTGAAAAATGCGCTGTATCAAGCGCTAACCTTGCTGGAAGGTGAGGAATTAACGCCGGATATGCTGCGTTTACCGTTGATGGATGCCCATGAATCAGCGGCTGAGCAGTGGTTTGAAGGTTCATTGCCGGAAGCCACAAAACGCTTTGAGCGGCTCATGCTCGAGAGGCTCTATCCGCTTTATCCTTCCAGCCGGCAATTAGCGCAGCGCTTGGGCCTTTCACACACGGCAGTGGCAAATAAACTGCGTGATTATGGCTTGAATAAAACGGATGCAACATAACGGGCGGCCAAGGCTCGTATTGCTATTCTGTGGTGGTAATTGGCTGGGATATTAAATTGATATCCCGATCATCAATTTGCAGATACCAGAGATCAGTATTCCAATCGCCCAATACAATGCGGCGGACTTTTTGACCATTATTCAATGATAATTCATGGATCATTGGTCGATGCGTATGTCCATGAATCATCAAGGTTGCCTGATGTTGTTCAAAACAATCATTCACGCTGCCTGGCGTCACATCCATGATGCTGCGACTTTTTTGTTGCTTACCCTTGTGGCTGCCTTGCCGGATTTGTTGTGCAATCTTGACCCGACGTGATAACGGTAAATGTAAAAACACCCACTGCAACCAAGGCCAGCTGGTGATGCGCCGAAAGCGCTGATAGGCCTCATCATCGGTACACAGCTGATCGCCATGCAACAATAACGTTCTTTCACCGGCCATTTCGCAAGGGTAGATCGGTGGTAACAGCGTCATGCTGCATTCCCGGGCAAATCGTTTTCCGATCATGAAATCCCGGTTGCCATGAGAATAGAATAATTGGCAGCCCTGCTCGGACAGTGTTTTTAAAGCGTGAGTGATTTGTTGCTGTAATGGCGATTGCTCATCATCACCAATCCAGAATTCAAATAGATCGCCGAGAATATACAGTTCATCAGCCTGCGTAGCTTTGGTGGCTAAAAAATGAACAAAGGCGTTAGTCAGGTCAGGGCGGGCTTCACTGAGATGCAGATCAGCAATAAAAAGTTTTGTCATGAGAGTTCATTAAAAGAGCCATACCGCAGTAATACGGTATGGCAGACTGATTATTCAGCGATAGTCACGTTTTCGATAACAACGTCTTCTTTCGGTACATCCTGATGCATACCGTAACGACCCGTTTTCACGGCTTTGATCTTGTTAACGATGTCCATACCGTCGGTGACTTGAGCAAATACACAGTAGCCCCAACCAGACATTGATTCAGATTTGAAATCAAGGAAGGTATTGTCAGCAACGTTGATAAAGAATTGCGCAGAAGCAGAATGTGGCTCTTGAGTACGCGCCATGGCAATGGTGCCTACTTTATTGGAAAGACCATTGTTAGCTTCGTTCTTGATAGAAGCGCGGGTATCTTTTTCTTCGAAGCCTGGCGCATAACCGCCACCCTGGATCATGAAACCATCGATAACACGGTGGAAAATAGTGCCGTTGTAATGACCATCACGGCAGTATTGCAGGAAGTTTGCTGCAGTAACTGGTGCTTTGTCGTTAAACAGTTCCAGAGTGATATCGCCAAAATTAGTGTGCAGGGTAATAGACATGAGGTCGCCTCTTGATAATTTGTTTGCTGATTCTAGCTTATGCAGCGATGACACAAAAGCAACATGTTAAATCCCAGTTACTGAGCCCTCAGATTCTTTTGTTGCTAACACCATGCAAAGTGAAAGGAAACCAAAGGTGCAATCTGTAGCTCACTTCTTTAGAATGTCGTCATTATTATTCGATACGGTGACATTATGCTGAAGATATACAACACCCTGACTCGCCAGAAAGACGAATTTAAGCCAATCCAGCCCGGTAAAGTGGGCATGTATGTCTGTGGTGTCACTATCTACGATTTATGTCATATCGGTCATGGCCG
>JAQUHG010000283.1 GCA_028683735.1 Tolumonas sp.
TGCGTGCGATGGAATCACCACTGCGTCAGATCGTTGATAACGCCGGTGAAGAGCCATCAGTCGTTGCTAACCGCGTTCGTGAAGGCGACGGTAACTTCGGTTACAACGCGGCAACTGAAGTTTACGGCGACATGCTGGAAATGGGTATTCTGGATCCAACCAAAGTAACCCGTCTGGCACTGCAATTCGCCGCTTCAGTAGCGGGTCTGATGATCACTACCGAATGTATGGTGACTGATGCACCGAAGAAAGATGCGCCTGCAATGCCTGATATGGGCGGCATGGGTGGCATGGGCGGCATGATGTAATCGTCAGATTGCACATAACCACTTGAAAAGGCTGGATTTAATCCAGCCTTTTTTATGGCTAAAAATTAAGTGTCTGGAGATGAGTATGTCGCTGTTATATAGCTTTCCGCCCATTGCTGATGCAAATGCCCGAATTTTGATCTTGGGTAGTATGCCGGGGCAGGCCTCTTTGGATGCAGGGCAATATTACGCGCACAAACGGAATCTATTCTGGCCGATCATGGCAGAGCTGCTGCACTTTGATGTTTCAACCAGTTATGAAGAAAAAACGGCGGCGTTACATGCATCTGGTATTGCGCTTTGGGATGTGTTGCAATCTTGTCAGCGCGAGGGCAGCCTCGATGCCAATATTAAGCCGGATACGCTGACGGTGAATAATTTTGCTGATTTTTTACAACGGCATTCCCAGATCCGGCATATCTTTTTTAACGGTGAAAAAGCTGCTGCCTGTTTTCACCGTTATGTCGCCAAAACAGCGTACCCCGCCGAGTTGATATGTCAGCGGCTGCCATCAACCAGCCCGGCTAATGCCTCACAAACGCTCGATTTTAAATTGCAGGCGTGGCGCCAAATCATCGAGATCTGACGGCTCGAATTAAAGCCCCTGTTGTTGCTTAAATTGTTGTAAATCAGCCATTAATTCCAACATGGACTGGCTTAGTTCCGGCAACCGTTGATAGTCACTCCACAAGCTGTCTTCTACAACATCGTGAATTTGTCCGGCCACTTCCATGATGATGCGTTTCTTTTTCGCCAGAATTTTTTGCGGATCTTGTACTTCAGTCATCGCTTTTTCCTGTGGATGATAAAAAGCATTTATCAGCAGATTTCATGCCTGAATGATTAACTTTTATTTTTCATAGGGTTGTTTCATGCTGACTTATCGTTTGTATTAAACCTCACAAGAATAAGATGACAAATGAATGTATCTTTACACTTGTGGATTAAACCAGCGCATTTTTGCCTCATCTGAACAAGCTATTTAGCCGGCACAGCAATACAGACTTCTGCTACGCTTACATCAATATAAAAAGATATCCTTTTTACCATTTTGATGTGATTTCATGTTGAATAAACGGCATTAACTCATCGGTATTTATTTGTTTTCGGGCTGCTAATGCGGAAGGATTGCGCGGCAAATACGGGATTTCACCTGTACTGGCATACTGTCATCACTGTGATCGGGCTTGGATCAATAGCCTGTATGAATGCTATGGTTGCTCCGCAACAGTTGGGTGTTATTACATCACTATGGTATGTAAACCCTATCGCGGTTGTATTTCTGCTCTATGCCTCATCTCGTTTCCGTTTATTGTTGCTTGCCGATTATTCCATTGGCTTGAGCATAGGCTATTGGTTTAATGGCATTTCCGTTGCGTCATTGTTGAGCTTTATGCTGGCTAATCTGGCTGAGATCATTACGGCGTATCTATTATTACAACGTAGTCAGTACGCCAGAAATTTTTATTTTGATCTTCATTCTGCCTTGCAATTAGGTATCTACGGCATTCTGCTGCCATCTCTGGGCGGGGTTTTGTTCATACTCTCTGCATCTATATTACAAAGATCCGATTTTTTGCTGGAAATTGGTATCGACTGGTATGTGAACTCGGTGATTTGTAGTACCTCTGTGATGCCGTTGTTGTTATTGATTAAGCACCGGCGTTGGAATAGTCGTGCACAACTATCGCTGGTTTTACAGTTATTGCTGCTGTTTTGTTACGTCACGCTGATTTTGAAATATTTTCCTTTCCCGTTTGTATATCTGGGGTTGGGGCTTGCGTTACTTGCACTCCGCAATGGTGTCTTTGGTGCGGCAGTCGCGGGCTTTCTGGTTTCCTTTTGCATTGCTTTTTTTATCCGTATCGGTTGGTTTACTTGGCCACAATACGGTAACCATCTGCAGATGCTGTTTGTTTATTTGCCTATTTTAATCACGTTGATCCCGCCATTATTGCTGGCTATTTTTGTCGATGCTTTACATACACGTGAACAGCAATTGTTTGCCCGAGAATCCATGTTTCGCGAAGCCATGTCGGCGTCAGCATTGGGCATGGCGTTGATATCAACCGATGGACAACTGCTGAAAGTGAACCGGGCATTATGTGACATGCTGGGTTACAGCGAATGGGAGCTCAGTAATTTACTCTGGCCGCAATTGTTATATCCGGATGATCTGGTTGAGGATGTTAATTTGCAGCAATCATTACTGAGCAACAAGCAGAACTCCTATCGTTTGGAAGCGCGCTATTTGCGCAAAAATGAGCAACCACTTTGGGTTTTAATTGTCGTCTCTATGGTGCGAGATGATCGCGGGTTGCCGCACTATTTTGTATTACAGGTCGAAAATATTGATAGCCGGCGCCATAGCGAAGAGCGCGAGCGGGAGTTATTTAATCGCTATTTATTAGCCATCGAAGCCGGACAAGTGGGGGTTTGGGAATATCAGCCCAAGAATCAAATATTGAATTGGGATGAACGCATGTTCGATCTATATGGCTTAAATCGACGTCATATCATGACTTCTTTGGCGGTTTGGAAAAGCTGTGTTCATCCGGATGATCTGCCACAACTTATGCAGCAAATCGAGCTTGCACTGCGTGAAACCAATATCCTCGATAGTGAATTTCGCGTGATTTATCCCGATGATTCTATTCACTATTTGCGAACGCACGCCATGGTCGAACGGGATGCGGAAGGGAATGCGTCCCGTATGGTGGGAACGAATTGGGATATCACGGAACTTCGTGCACTCATGAATGATCTGTCGCATGAACGGGAATTGTTACGCACTACCTTGCTGTCCATCGGTGAGGCAGTGATCATGACCGATCCGAAAGCACGGATCGTGTTTATGAACCCAGCGGCAGAACGGATGTTGATCTGTAAAAACAACAATATGTTGTACTGCCCCATTGATGAAGTCATGCAAGTGGTGGATGCGGAAGGAAATCCGCTGTTGAATCCGTTACATACCGCATTGGAACAACGGCGTTTGATTTATCTGGATCATGATGCTTATTTGAAGATCTCCGATGGATCGCTGATTGCGATCCAGGATTCTGCTGCACCAATACTGCGTAATAACAATGAGTTATTGGGTGGCGTCTTGGTTTTTTCCGATGTCACGGAAATGCGTTCGTTACAAAAACGCTTGGGGTATCAGGCTAGTCACGATCCATTAACTGGCTTGATCAATCGTTCCGCATTTGAAACCATATTACAGGATGTAGTGAAAGAGTCGGTCATGACGGCCGGGCACAGCGTGTTGGTGTTCCTCGATTTGGATCATTTTAAACAAGTGAATGACACCGCCGGACATGCAGCGGGCGATGAGCTGTTGAAACAGTTAGCCCACTTGATGAATGCCAGAATGCGTGCCTCGGATATTGTAGCGCGTTTAGGTGGTGATGAATTTGGCATTATTTTTCGCAATTGCTCAGTGGAGTATGCAGATTCCCTCATCCATGAAGTTATCAATGATATTTGTAAGTTTGAATTTGATTGGGAAGGACACATCTTTCATGTGGGTGCCAGTGCCGGGCTGGTAGCAATCAGTGC
>JAQUHG010000284.1 GCA_028683735.1 Tolumonas sp.
TGATTAAATTTTTTCAATCTAATCAATCTACGCAAGTGCCCACACAGATTGCTTGATATATTGTTAAAGAGCGTGACCGTTAGGTCAGGGACGCGAATCATACGCTTTCCCATTTGCTTGTCAAGCGTTGTTCGTCACAACTGCTTAACTCGCTCTGTGTTGGCGTCTGCCGTCTCAGTGGGGCCGCATTATAGGGACCGAAGTTTTTTAGGCAAGCGCTTTTTTGAAGATTTATTGATTTAATTGTTTATCTACAACTTGATCTGGATTTATCGCAAGATATAAACAATCTTATCCACAACTTTATATTTATAGGTCTTATCGTGTCAGCTATTCGTAGTTATCGGGGTATAAAACCTCAGTTAGGTCATGCTGTATATATTGATATGCAGAGTTGCGTGATCGGGGATGTTCGTTTATCAGATGATGTCAGTATCTGGCCAATGGCTGTAGTTCGCGGTGATGTTAACTATATTAGTATCGGTGCACGCAGTAATGTACAAGACGGTTCGGTATTGCACGTTAATCGGATCTCAGAGACTAATCCATCGGGCTATCCACTGATTATTGGTGAAGACGTGACTATCGGGCATAAAGCGGTATTGCATGGTTGCGTTATTCAAGATCGAGTATTAGTGGGGATGGGCGCGGTCATTTTAGATGGAGCAGAAATTGAATCGGATGTGATTGTTGCCGCTGGTTCTGTAGTGCCACCAAAAAAGCGTCTGTTGTCTGGCTACGTTTATGTCGGCAACCCAGTTAAACAAGGTCGCGCATTAACAGAGGAAGAACGGGCATTTTTCGTTCACTCCTCTGCTAATTATGTATTACTGAAAAATGAGTTTCTGGCTGAAACGACCCGTTAGTTGTTAAGCCCCGGTCAGATTCCGCCGCAATTCGCGAATAACCTGTCTTGTACCGGGGCGGATGCCACGCCATATTGCAAAACTTTCAGCTGCCTGACATACCAGCATACCGAGGCCATCAATGGTTTTTATTGCACCGTGTTGTTTAGCCCAAAGGTTAAACGCGGTCTCTTGACTACCATACATCATATCGTAGGTTACTGTGTTATTCCCAATTACACATGCAGGGATATCAGGAACTGATCCGGACAAGCTGGCCGAAGTACCATTGATGATCAGATCAAAGGTTTCCGCCAAATTAGCAAACTGACAAGCGCTGATTTTTCCCATTGAAGAGAAATGTTGTGCCAGGTCTTCCGCTTTACTTTCTGTTCGGTTAGCAATGACAATTTCGGCGGGTTGTTGTTCCAGCAACGGCCCCAACACACCACGGCACGCGCCACCAGCACCTAATAATAGAATTTTTTTCCCGCTGAGTTCTTCCAGATGATATTTCAGATCCTGCACCAAACCAGCACCATCTGTGTTGTCGCCCAGTAAGACGCCATCATCGGTTAACTTCAGGGTATTCACTGCTCCGGCTAGTTTTGCGCGCGGTGATAGTTGATCAACCAGTTGGAAAGCCTGTTCCTTAAACGGCACAGTGATGTTGGCTCCTTTCCCACCTTCAGTAAGAAAACGCCGTATCGTGCTGACGAACTCATCTATTGGCGCTTCTATCTTTTCATAACTGAGTTGTTGCTGTGTTTGGCGTGCAAACAAGGTATGAATAAAAGGAGATTTACTGTGGTTAATTGGATTACCAAAAACAGCATAACGATCCATGATCTGCCTCTTCCTATTTATTATTCCGGGCAGTATGGCCGTTACCCTGCTCGGAGCAATTGATTTGTCATTACATCCCGGATTTCTGATGGATTAGGATTAACCCCAACTTCGCCCGGCAATATATAGTCAATTTGTTCGCCTAACTGTAAACGAACTTCATGTTCTGTGCGACAGGCTGGAAATGATGTCAGATTAGCACTGGTTGATACTAGCGGTTTACCATATGACTGACATAGTTCTTGCACTTGTGGATGTGCACTGACCCGAACCGCCAATGAACTGAATTGGCCCGTCAGCCATTTAGGTGTCGTTATTTTAGCCGGGAAGACCCATGTATAAGGACCAGGCCAGGAATCGAGTGCCCGCTGCAGTTGCTCGTGGCTAAGAGTACTGATATCCAGATAGGGTGTTAATTGCTGCCATTCCGCCGCAATCAGGATCAAACCTTTTTCTACCGGGCGCTGTTTTATCTGCAACAGTTTATGTACTGCAGCTTCATTATCTGGATCGCATCCGAGCCCGAACACGGCTTCTGTCGCGTATGCAATCACTCCACCAGAATGCAGAATTTGACATGCTTGCTGAATATTTTGCGTCATTAATAATAAAGGCGACCAGCGTCGCCTTCCTTAATTATTTCAGTTGAGCCTGCAAAGCAGCATCTTTTGCGATGACTTCATCTGCATTTTTCTGGCGTTCAGCTTTCACTTTAAGGGCCAATGCATCGTCAGCAACCGCCAACATTTGTGCAGCCAGATAACCGGCATTTTTGGCACCCGCTTTACCAATCGCAACTGTTGCTACTGGTACGCCGCCTGGCATCTGCACGGTGGAAAGCAGTGCATCCATTCCTTTTAATGGACCACCGTCAATCGGCACACCAATCACAGGACGAGTCGTAATGCCAGCCACTGCACCTGCCAGATGGGCAGCTAAACCTGCCGCGCAGATAAACACTTTACAGCCACGAGCTTCAGCATCAGTAACGTAAGCGTGAGTTGCTGCTGGCGTACGATGCGCTGATGTCACTTTAACTTCATAGCGGATATCGAATGATTTCAATACATCAAGGGTAGTCTGCATAACCGGAAAATCGGAATCAGAGCCCATCAGGATCGCTACAAATGGATTTGACATGAGAGGAACTTCCTTGCGTCAGGTTAAAAAAATGTTAAAACTTGCGATTGCGGTCTCATTATAGTGATTCATCACTATAGTTACAGCTCTTTTGCGGACAACAAAAACGAACACCTTGGCGAGAACGCTTCTCTATCAGTATAGCGAATCCACATTGCGGACAAACTTTAGCTACCGGTTTATCGTTAATCGCATATTTGCATTTAGGGTAATCACTACAGGCATAAAATGTCTTCCCATACCGCGAGGTCTTAGCCTGTAGTTGTCCGTGGCGACAAATGGGACAAACAGGTAGTTCCGATGCCGTTTCTGGTAGCGAGCTATTAGTTTCAATATGCTGGCATTCCGGATAACCGGTGCAGCCAATGAACAATCCAAAGCGCCCCTTTTTGATTGCTAACGGTTTACCACAAGCAGGACAACTGGAATCATCAAGCACCTTTTCAGTAATGACACTGTGTTGCTGTAAGGGCCGCATATATTGGCAGGTAGGGTAATTTTCGCAGCCGAGAAACAAGCCATGCTTACTCTTGCGTAGGCTCAGAGAAGCGCCACACTCCGGACAAAGACGGTACTCTTTATCCAGAGCATGTTCCTGTACGTTGAACAAACTGCTATCAATTTTACTCATTACGGGATGTAGCGCCTTATTACTGGATAGTCACCACATCCGGTTCATACATTAACTCTTCCATCTGATGACAAGCGTTTTCGCCACCAGGCAGATTGAACAGCACCATCATGACAACCCATTTCAGATCATCCAGTTCAATCTCTGTTGTATCCAGCTCCATCAGACGTTCAATAACAATTTCTCGGGTTTCACAATTAAGCACACGGATCTGCTCCAGGAATAGTAGGAATCCGCGACATTCGGTGCTTAATTTTAATGTCTCTTCAGCTGCATAAATCCGAAATGAATCTGAAGCGCACGCCGTATATTCAGGTGCGTCTGGGCTATCGTGTAGCGCAGCTAAATCTTCAAGCCAGGATAGTGCTTTATATATTTCAGGTTTTTGAAAGCCGGCAC
>JAQUHG010000285.1 GCA_028683735.1 Tolumonas sp.
ACGGGTGCACCACAACTTTGTGATCAGGTCGCTTTGACAGAACATTCCGCGGAGGCATGTCTGGAACTGGCAGCCGCATTAGCATCACACTCTGACCATCCGGTATCACAAGCGATTGTCAGAGCATACTCTTCCGATACCAGCCGTTTTATTTTTGAAGACTTCACTGCGTTAACCGGTGCCGGTGTGCAGGCGATGCTGAATGGCAAACAGATCGCTCTAACTAACCAGCACTATTTTTCATCCAACAATCAGCTTGCATCAGAGCTTGGTAAAACAATCACCAAGCTGGAACAACAAGGTAAAACGGTGGTGATCTTAAGTGAAGCCGAACAACCGCTGGTATTGTTTGCCGTTGCGGACACGATCAAAACCAGCAGCCAGCAAGCCATTGCCGAATTGCATCGCATGCATATCCACACCGTCATGTTAACCGGCGATAACGCGCATACGGCAGCTCAAATTGCCGCACAAGCCGGCATCGATCAAGTTTACAGCAATCAGCTACCCGAAGATAAACTGAACCAGATTGAAACACTGAGTAAACAGAAAGTCGTCGGCATGGTGGGCGATGGCATCAATGATGCACCGGCCTTAGCGCGTGCCAGTCTCGGTTTTGCGATGGGCGGCATGGGCAGCGATACCGCGATTGAAACGGCTGATATCGCGCTGATGGATGATGATTTACGCAAAATCCCGCTGTTTGTGCGTTTATCACAGGCAACCTGGAACAAGATGCTACAAAACATTACCGCCGCATTGGGTATTAAACTGCTGTTTTTAGTAGCGACTCTGTTGGGTTTTGGCACCTTGTGGATGGCGGTTTTTGCCGATGTCGGCACCAGTTTGCTGGTGGTTGCCAATGCCATGCGGTTGCTGAAATTCAAGTAGTGATAGATTAACGTTCATTTTGACCAGAGCTTATCGTTCATGCTGATTATTTCGTTTATCCTGAACGATAAGCATCCGGTCTCGCCAAATATTCATGAGTCGGATCAATTTCTTATATTTAATTAATGAGAGAAAGATGACTCATCCCAAAATTGCTGTGATCGGATGTGGCGCCATAGGCACTACCCTCGCCTACACTTTGCTGCTGCGCCATCCACACCTTGAAATTTCGCTGGTAAACCGCAACCCACAGAAAGCATGGGCGAAAGCTTTCGATATGTCGCACTGCTCACCAATGCTGCCCGACCGCATTATCCGGTCTGAAACGCCAGAGGAATGTGCTGGTTCCGATATCATCATCATGACAGCAGGCGCATTACCGCGCGAGAACGGCACTCGCGCCGATGTGCTGAAAGACAACGTTGCCATCTTCCAAACGCTATTACCCACACTAGCCCGCAATAACCCTGATGCCGTGTTGATCAACATCACCAACCCGGTTGATGCCATGGCTTATGCAGCCGGGAAAATTACCGGCTATCCACCAGAACGGGTGATCGGCAGCGGCACGGAGTTGGACAGCATGCGGTTACGCCATTTCACCGCACAGGCATTAGATCTCAACGCGGCAGAACTGGACATTCAAGTGATCGGTGAACATGGTGACTCGATGGTGCCATTGTGGAGTCTGGCAACTTATCAGGGTAAATCGCTGACTAAAGCCTATCCATTACTGAATGAAGATCTAAAAGCAACGTTACTGCATCAAACCAAACGGGCGGGATGGGACATTCGTCTGGCGGGAGAACACAGTTGTTATGGCATTGCCTTTAGTGCAGCAAGAATTGTGGAAGCGATACTCGACGAGTCAAATCACTCAGTCCGGGTTTCCGCAAAGCTACAAAGCGAATTCGGGTTACCGCACAGCTTTATCAGTTTACCGGCAACATTAAACCGCACAGGAATTATCCAGCGCACTTTGCCCGATATTTCCGATATCGAATATCAGTTAGTGATGCATTCAGCTAATTTAGTGCAACAACAACTCGATATGGTCGGGCAATTACTTTAGCTCAGGGAGGGCTTTTTCATGACTGTCCGTTATGCCGTTAATCAGCACATCACCGCCGAACAATTCATTGGGTTATTGAAAGAAACCACGTTGGGTGGTCGCCGCCCCGTTGATGATTTGGAACGTATTCAGGGCATGCTGGATCATGCCAATCTCACCGTTACCGCTTGGTTAGACGATAAGTTGGTCGGCATCGCCCGCTCAGTTACCGACTTCCATTTCTGCTGTTATCTCTCTGATTTGGCGGTTTCCGAGACTATTCAAGCCAGTGGAATTGGAAAAGAGCTTATTCGCCGTACCTTTCTGGAATTAAAACCGGGCTGCACCCTGAATCTGCTGGCAGCCCCGCAGGCCGTTAATTACTACCCTAAAATTGGTTTAACCCAGCACAACAGTGCATGGTTATTAACTAATGTGAATGAATTGAAATAACCAAGACAAAGGTTAAACCAAGTATGGCTTAACCTTTGTTCTTCTTAAAATTCTCTGCCTGCTCCAGCACGTTTTTATACACGTCATCGTTGGCCACAGGCGGAAAACCGTATTTGTGCAGTAACAATATCAGTTCGACTTTCAGCGCGGCTTTGATGTCGTCGCGGTGGCTCCAGTCGGGGTATTGTGCCTGATTATCGACGATGATTTTCATCTCTTTCGCCAGTTCAAGCATTTTGTCTTCATCGTAGGTGAACTCGTATTTTTGCTGCATGGCGGCGAGAATGTCGTAAAACGCTTTCTCTTCCATATCAATGCCCATCGCTTCAAACGAAGTCATTTCTGATTTCAACTCATTGAACATGCCAACGATCTGCTCAACCATGTCATCGGCAATCACAGTGAATTCTTCGCCGTTAAACAAGTCGTTCTCTTTGCGTTCGTTGTAGTGCTCAACCAATGCCTGAAAGCGTTTCGAGAAGTCGATGCCTTGCATCTGGTTAACCTTCTTAAAGTCACTGATCGCTTTCGCTAACAGCTTTTGCAGTAACTGAATTTTGGTGTTCGGCAGTTTGATTTTGCTGATCCGCGCCAGATAGTCTTCGTCGAAAATATCGATAGAATCGGCCTGATCATCACCCAGCGCGTAGATCTCCTCGACCCCGTCTGATTTCAGCGCTTCGGCGATCAGTTCTCGCACACGCGCGTTCATCTGCGTGACATCAGGCGCATCACCTTTGGTGAGCTTAAACACGATAGAGCGCACCGCCAGATAGAAATGAATATGGTCGCGCTCAAACTGGTCTAGGTGTTCACTGCCACAGCAGATGTCATAGGCCGCCTTCATGCGCTTCACTAAGCCCATAAAACGGGTTTCAAATTTCTTACTCTGTAATACGAATTCAGCCGCGCGGTTAAGGCAATCGAGCTGGGCACAGGCTTCACCGCTAAAGTAATCTTTGCTATCGAACGGGTGGAACATCTGCTTCAACAGATCGAGGTGATTTTTCACTTCCACCACCGATTGGCGAATGTCTTCAAAATTCGTGGCATCAGCTTTGGAATACATCGCCAGCGCCTGATTCATCTGCCGTTTAATACCGATGTAATCGACCACCAAGCCTTTGTCTTTGCCTTCATAGGTGCGGTTGACGCGGGAAATGGTCTGGATCAAGTTGTGCTTTTGCAGCGGCTTATCGATGTAAATGGTGTCGAGTTCTGGCACATCAAAACCGGTCAGCCACATATCCACCACGATGGCGATTTTGAAGTTCGACTTCGGGTTTTTGAACTGTTTATCCAGCTCTTTTCTGTCATCTTTGGTGCCCAGCAGATCGTAAAATTCTGTCTCATCATCTTTGCTGCGCGTCATCACCATTCGTACCATTTCAGAGGGGATCAGCTCTTTACTTTCAGCGTCGGTGAGTTGCACACCA
>JAQUHG010000286.1 GCA_028683735.1 Tolumonas sp.
ATAATGTGCTCATCCTCGTACAGGATATCGAGATAAGGCTCCATCGGTGGGTTGTAAACAAAGGTGCTCATGTGGTTTCCGTGCATTCAGATGATAAAAAGGGTGCCAGAAGCTGACACCCTGAGTGCGGCTATTGTGCCGTAAATTACTGGTTGGTGACTACTACAAAGCGGATCGCATCTAATTTAAGCTGTGTTTTATCCATCAGATGATTCAGCTCCTGGCGCAGTTCACGCAAATGCTCCAGTTCACTATCACGCACCGATGGATTGATGGCTTTCAGTTGTTCCATTCGGGTTAGCTCGGCAGTCAGCGTGTGTTGCATGGTCTGACGTGCATCCGCAACAATTTGCTCCATGCGTGGATGGGCAACCTGTTCTGCTTTGCCAATCATCTCATGGATCACCGCTTGCGAAGTTGACACCAGTTTGCTGGCCAATTGGCGGTTGATTGGCATTAACTGACGATGGAATTGTACGAAGCCGACCTGTTCACCGACGTTATTGCCGTTTTTATCCAGCAGCAGACGGATCGGTGTCGGCGGCAGGAAACGATACAGCTGCGGATGACTGGCAGACTCAGCCACGAAGATCAGTTCAAGGAAGATGGTTCCGGCTGGCATTTTGCTGTTTTTCAGCAGCGAAACGGCAGTCGAACCAATATCTGATGCCAGCACCAGATCGATACCGCCGCGGATCATCGGGTGATCCCAAGTCAGGAAGCTCAAGTCTTCACGGCTTAGGGCCACATCACGTTCAAAAGTCACGGTGACGCCATCTTCCGGCAGGCCGGGGAAGCTTGGGATCAGCATGTGATCAGTTGGCGTCAGCACAACAGCCTGTTCGCCACGGTCATCTTGCGCGATACCGATGTCATCAAACAAGTGCAGTGCAAAAGCGACCAGACTGGTGTCATCGTCCTCTTCTTCCAACTGTTCAACCAGTTGCTGAGCATGTTTGCCACCGCTGGATTGAATTTCCAGCAGACGATCACGGCCCTGTTCCAGCTTGGCTTTCAGCTCATCGTGTAGTGCACGAGTCTGTTGCAGCAGCGGGGTCATGGCATCATCACTGCTCTGGTTATCCGCCAGCAGCGTGAACAGTTGATCTTGCACTTGATCAAACACCACACGACCGGTCGGGCAGGTGTGCTCGAAGGCATCTAACCCTTCGTGATACCAGCGGATCAGCGTGCGCTGCGGGGTCTCTTCCAGATAGGGTACGTGGATCTGCACGACGTTTTTCTGACCAATACGATCGAGACGACCGATACGCTGTTCCAGCAGATCCGGGTTCAGTGGTAGATCGAACAACACCAGATGACGGGCGAACTGGAAGTTACGACCTTCGGAGCCGATTTCAGAACACAGCATCACCTGCGCACCACCATCCGGATCAGCAAAATAAGCCGCTGATTTGTCGCGTTCCAGCAGGCTCATGCCTTCGTGGAATACGGTGCAACGCACGCCTTCACGGGTGCGCAGGGTGTTTTCCAGTGTCAGTGCAGAAGCGGCTTCAGAGCAGATCACCAGAATTTTTTCATGGCGTTCGGTTTTGATCAGGTTCAGCAACCAATCGACGCGTGGGTCGAACTGTGTCCACGAGGCGTTATCACCTTCAAACTGACCAAAGATTTTTTCCGGGTAGAGATAACGTTTGGCTTTCGCCAGTGCATCACCGGTGTTGCCGCCCATCATGCCCATTACGCGGATCGCCGTTTTATACTGATCGGGCAATGGCATTGGGTAGGCGTGCAGTTCTCGCACCGGGAAACCAGCACTCGCAGCACGGGTGTTTCGGAACAAAATACGACCCGTACCGTGACGATCGAGCAGGTCTTTCAGCACCTCTTCACGGTAATCATCGGTCTGCAGTTGCGACGCATCTAACTCAGGTAACAGACCTTGTAACACGGCGAGCTGGTCGGCGTTCAGCGCATCACCATTCAGCAATGGTTGAGCGGCATCGGCGATCTGGCCGTAGGCTTGTTCTTCGGCGACAAACGCCTCGTAATCGTAGAAACGTTCCGGGTCGAGCAAGCGCAGACGAGCAAAGTGGCTGGCATGACCTAACTGATCAGGGGTCGCCGTCAGCAGCAACACACCCGGGATTTCTTCAGCTAATGCTTCCACCACCTGATATTCACGGCTTGGCGCCTCTTCGCTCCACACCAGATGGTGGGCTTCATCGACCACCAGCAGATCCCACTCACATTCCAGCACTTGTTCAAAGCGGGCTTTTTTCTTACGTAGCCAGTCTAAGCTGCACAAAACAAATTGTTCAGTTTCAAACGGGTTGACCGCATCATGCTCAGATTCCACACAACGCTCTTCATCAAACAGTGAGAACATCAGGTTAAAACGACGCAGCATTTCCACCAGCCACTGATATTGCAGTGAATCAGGCACCAAGATCAAAACACGTTTCGCACGACCCGACAGCAGTTGCTGGTGGATGATCATGCCGGCTTCAATGGTTTTACCCAAACCCACTTCGTCGGCCAGTAACACGCGTGGCGCATGACGATGACCGACTTCACGGGCGATATGCAACTGATGCGGGATCAGGCTAACACGGCCACTGGCCAAACCACGCGTTGGATTCCGACGACGGGCATGCTGGTGCGTCAGTGCTTCATAACGCAGTGCAAAACGGGAATGACGGTCGATTTGGCCGGCAAACAGACGGTCTTGCGGTTTATTAAATTTGATGAAGTTATTCAGCATCACTTCACGCAGTGCGACTTCTGCACCATCGTCTACACGGGTGCCATGATAGGTCAGCAGGCCATCGGTTTCTTCGACAGCACGTACATCCAACTGCCACTCTTCATGGCTGGTTATGCGGTCGCCTTCATTAAAACGGACACGAGTGACGGGCGCACTTTCGCGGGCATACAAACGCTGTTCGCCATTAGCGGGGAACAATAGGGTGATCATGCGACCCTCTATTGCTACCACGGTACCTAATCCAAGATCAGTTTCGGTATCACTGATCCAGCGTTGGCCTAGTGCAAAGGACATCTACAACTCCACAGGTATCAAAAAATAAGTATTCGAAAGCAACTGCTACGCAGCTTAAGCGAAGGTCGGGTGTGCCGACCTGAAAAAGGGGCGCTATATTACCCGAAGCGCAACCTTGGGTCATCCGCTATCAGGTAAAGTTTTTATGAGCGGTTGCATGAGAGAATAGTCTAAAAATCATTCAACCATTTGATCATATTGTCAGAAGTTGTCAGTAGTCGTTGCCAAAAAAGATTGGTTTGGTTACTCTGCACATCCAGCCCGAGCGGGCGTAGTTCAATGGCAGAACTTCTGCTTCCCAAGCAGATAGCGTGGGTTCGATTCCCATCGCCCGCTCCAAATTTCTTAAATCCCCTGATTTATCTCTGCCATTCATTTTTCATGAACCTGATGTATCTTGTTTCAGAAATGGTAAATATTATTTCTGTATTAACAAAACGTTGCTAATCTGTTGCAGATAAAATTGACTAACTACTAATCGGCGAGGAAAGGATGCCATTACTGCTGGGTAGTTTACGGGGCAAATTTGTGTTGCTGATGGCGATGGCGTATATCGTCACTATTGCATTGACCTTGCTGGCGTTTAATAGCGTCAGTAGCAGTATCACGCGCACGCTGGGGGTGCGTTTTGCTGAGAAACAGGTGCTGTATGAACAAGCTCGGATCCGTGCGCCAATACTGAAAGAAATCGCGTTATCGCGGAAATTGTCTGATTCGCCGGTGTTGCAGGCATGGGCGCGAAATGAATCAGACGTTACCTTAAAAGCGCAGGCTTTGCA
>JAQUHG010000036.1 GCA_028683735.1 Tolumonas sp.
ATATAGAGATCGATCAACGGTTAGTTGAACGAGTGCAACATGGTGATAAACAAGCATTTAACCTGTTGGTAACAAAATACCAACGTAAGATCATGAATCTGGTTAGCCGCTATGTGAGTAACCCGAGCGATGGTGCCGATGTGGTACAGGAAGTGTTTATCAGTGCTTATCGTTTTTTGCCTTCATTCAGGAACGACAGTGCTTTTTATACATGGCTGTATCGTATTGCTGTAAATACGGCGAAGAATTATCTGGTCTCTAATGGCCGACGTCCACCGGGAATGGATGTTGATATTGGTGATGCGGAACAATATGACTCTGGTGATGCGTTACGGGATATAGCGAGCCCTGAACGTTTACTGTCATCAGACCAGGTGCGACAAACGGTAACCGATGCGTTGCAATCATTACCGGAAGATTTACGTACAGTGATTACATTGCGTGAAATAGAAGGTTTGAGCTACGACGAGATAGCAGAAGTAATTGGTTGTCCTGTTGGCACTGTCCGTTCTCGTATTTTTCGTGCTCGGGAAGTTATTGATAATCGTCTTAAGGCCGTACTGCAGGGAATAGATTAGGATTATCCTGCTTTGAAATGGAGTAACGGGTTAGTATGACTACATCAAAAGAACGCATTTCAGCTCTGATGGATAACGAATTGCCGTCCGAGCAATCAATGAAAGCCTTGCTGGAAGATCCTTCTTTATCTGCAACATGGGAACGCTATCATCTCATCGGTGATGCGTTGCGTAATGAGTTACCGGAATATTTAGATGATACTTTATCTCAGCGCATCGCTAATGCGTTAGAGCAAGAGCCAACCATCCTTGCGCCGAAACCTCAACGCTCTTTCTTGTCTGTAGTTCAACCAAAAATTAAACAATTTATACAAGTTGCAGGGCAATATGGCATTGCTGCATCTGTAGCTGTCGCAGTTCTTGTTGGTATTCAACAATATCAGCAACAAGATTCTATGAATGCGGTGATCAAACAAGGGCCTGTGCTGAACACAATTCCAGTAGCTGGTGGCTCAGCAACACCGGTAAGTATTAATTACAATACTGATCGTATTCATGCTCAATCGCAATCTCAGGTTTTGTCTGAAAAACAGCTGCAAGAGCAACGCCAGCGCATTGCTCGGTACATTCAGGATCACCAATTACAGCAACGTCTGTCACAAGTTGAGCGGTAATCGAATTTTGATACATCGTATAGCGTTAGCTTTTTTTCTGATTGGTTCATTCGTCTCTAAAGCCTCAGCAGACCCTTCTGCAGAGGCTTTGTTATTTCAAATGCAGCGTGGTTATCATCACAACAATTTTGAGTTGGCGATGGTGCATATACTACAAAATAACATTGAGCCATTAAGATTGACCCATGGTTGGTATGCCAACAACGAGATCACACATCTGCTGTCTTTAAGTGGTCGACCGGTTGAATATCTTGCAAAAAATAAACAAGTGACTTTCGCGGAGTCTGCTGAATTATCTTATACCTTGCAGAACTCGCGGCTACCGGGGCTCTGGTTTTCGGTTTTGAATTGCACTCCGGAAACCTTGCTGGAACATTATGAAGTTGTCAGCACAGGGAAAAATCGTATTGCTGGGCAAGTCGCGCAGTTAGTCCGGCTGTCAGCCAAAGATGAGAGTAAATATAACTTTATCCTTTGGTTGGAACAGAAAACCGGTATTTTACTGCGTCTGGATATTAACGATGCGCAAGGCAATCTGGTTGAGCAGTATCTTGGCGTTGATTTTCGTTTTTTACCTGAAAATGCTTCAAATATTAAAGCTATCGCATCGACGAAAGTACCGCTAGCCGAACGTAATCAGGATATTTATCGAGCAGATCCTGATTCTCATTTGTGGAAACTTGGCTGGTTACCGGCGGGCTTTGTACCGTTATCTGCGGATCAACATAAACTAATCGGTAGTGAGGAATTGGTGGACTATTTCTTGCTTAGTGATGGATTAGTGGATGTCTCTGTTTATATTTCGCGGTTATCAGCTAAAGGCGCTGTGCGCGAAAAAGAGCAATTTGCCATGTCTGGTGCTACTTCTGTTTTAAGTTTAAGTCGGGATGATGGTGTGACTTTAACGGTTGTGGGTGAGTTACCAGCAGCAAGTTTGCACCGTATAGCGGAGACTATTCAGGTTAATCAGCAGGAGAATAGTCGATGATTGAAGCAATCGCTACTGTCGTAGCAACAAAGGCCGGTATGGTCAGTGTCGAATATAAACGATCATCTGCATGCGGGCATTGCCAGCAAGAATCAAGCTGCAATATCAGTTCGATAGCTAAAGAAGAAAAAAACGATGCGCAAATTATTGATGTTGCCTGTTCGTTAGAATTGGAAGTCGGGCAACAGGTGCGAATTGGTATCCCGGAAAACGGGCTGCTGAAAGGGGCTTTGTTGGTCTATATCCTACCGTTATTTTTTATCATGCTGGGTGCAGCTATCGGGCAGTACTTATCAGTAGCGGATGCGGAGTGGCCATCGGTAGCTGGCGCTTTTCTGGGCGGTAGTGTTGGTTTTCTGCTGATGCGTTTTAAATCGGCCAGACTGACCAAAGCTGAATATAAACCCGTGATATTAGGGGTGACGATCCCAATCATTTCTGTGCTGCAGAACAACTGTCATTGACCGATTTCTGACTGTACTGGCTGTCGTTCTGACAGTCAGTGCAATCATTCACGACTAATCATAGCTCTACCGCCGCTAATCCAGTAAAATCCTGCTCAAATTATCGTTAATTACATGCCATCAGATAAATAAGACCTCATGAAAAATATTCGTAACTTCTCTATTATTGCCCATATTGACCATGGTAAATCCACACTGTCAGACCGCTTGATTCAGACTTGTGGCGGCCTCAGCGAACGTGAAATGCAAGCGCAGGTTTTGGATTCCATGGATCTTGAACGTGAACGTGGGATCACGATCAAGGCGCAGAGTGTTACGCTGGATTACAAAGCTAAAGATGGTGAAACTTATCAACTGAATTTCATCGATACCCCGGGCCATGTGGATTTTTCCTATGAAGTTTCGCGTTCACTGGCTGCCTGTGAAGGGGCATTGCTGGTGGTTGATGCGGGACAGGGGGTAGAAGCTCAGACCTTAGCGAACTGCTATACCGCAATGGAAATGAACCTCGAAGTGGTTCCTGTGCTGAATAAGATCGATTTACCGCAGGCAGAACCAGAGCGTGTAGCTGAAGAGATCGAAGACATTGTCGGTATCGATGCGATGGATGCTGTGCGTTGTTCTGCTAAAACAGGTCTGGGCGTTGATGACGTATTGGAAGAGATTGTAAAACGAATTCCAGCGCCGGAAGGTGATCCAGATGCGCCATTGCAGGCACTGATTATTGACTCTTGGTTCGATGATTATCTCGGTGTGGTGTCTCTGGTTCGTATTAAAAATGGTTCATTGAAAAAGAACGACAAAATCAAAGTAATGAGCACCGGCCAGACTTGGGGTGTTGATCGCCTTGGTATTTCAACACCCAAACAGAAAGATACTTTAGCCTTAAATTGTGGTGAAGTAGGTTGGGTCGTGTGCGGTATCAAAGACATCCATGGTGCACCAGTCGGTGACACACTGACACTGGCTAAAAATGGTGCAGAAAACGCATTACCTGGCTTTAAAAAAGTAAAACCACAGGTCTATGCTGGTCTATTCCCAATCTCATCGGAAGATTATGAAGCGTTTCGTGATGCGTTAGAAAAACTGTCGCTGAACGATGCCTCACTGTTTTTCGAACCAGAAAACTCGACTGCGCTAGGTTTCGGTTTCCGTTGTGGTTTCTTGGGCATGCTGCACATGGAAATCATTCAGGAACGTCTGGAACGAGAGTATGATCTTGATTTGATTACCACTGCACCGACAGTAGTATATGAAATCGCGATGACCGACGGCACGACGATTCATATTGATAGCCCATCTAATTTACCAGCCATCAATAACATTGAAGAGCTTCGTGAGCCGATCGCGGAATGCAACATTTTGGTTCCACAAGAGTACCTTGGTAATGTCATCACGCTGTGTATCGAAAAACGTGGTGTGCAAACCAACATGGTTTATCACGGTAACCAAGTTGCGTTGACTTATGAAATTCCAATGGCCGAAGTGGTGCTGGATTTCTTTGACCGTCTGAAATCGACCAGCCGTGGTTATGCGTCTTTAGATTATGGTTTTAAACGCTTTGATGCTGCAGATATGGTGCGTCTGGATATTCTGATCAACGGTGAGCGAGTTGATGCGCTGGCTATTATCACGCACAAAGACAATGCACCATTCCGTGGTCGTCAGTTGGTTGAAAAAATGCGTGAACTGATCCCACGGCAGATGTTTGATATTGCTATTCAAGCTGCAATTGGCAATCACATCATTGCGCGTAGTACCGTGAAAGCAATGCGTAAAGACGTATTGGCGAAATGTTATGGTGGTGACGTCAGTCGTAAGAAAAAGCTGCTGAATAAGCAGAAAGAAGGTAAAAAGAGAATGAAGTCGGTAGGTCGGGTTGACGTACCACAAGAAGCATTCCTTGCAATCTTGCATGTCGGAAAGGATAACTAATTAATGGCTAATACGTTTGCACTGATTCTGGTTGCAGTCACATTGGTAACTGGATTGGTTTGGTTACTGGATCATTGGGTGTTGGTTCGTTTTAGAGCGGCAAAAGCGCGTCAGGCACAAGCTTCAGCGGGTTCACCTCTGACGGCTGAAGCCATCGAAAAATTGATGACAGAACCGGTTTGGGTTGAACAGTGCAAAGGCATTTTCCCGGTTATTGCTGCCGTATTAGTGTTACGTTCATTTTTATATGAGCCATTTCAGATCCCGTCCGGTTCGATGATGCCTACTCTGCTGGAAGGGGATTTTATTCTGGTGAATAAATATACCTACGGTTTGAAAGAGCCGGTGACGAATCGTACGATGCTGGAAACCGGGCATCCGCAGCGCGGTGATGTGATTGTATTTAAATATCCGGAAAATCCGCGTATTGATTACATCAAACGGGTGATTGGTTTACCTGGTGATCGCATTATTTTTCGCGATAAAGAGCTTTATCTACAACCCGCTTGTAACGACAGCAAAGTTTGTCCACAACTGCAGAAAATTAATACTACCTTTGTAGAAAGTGGTGAATTTAGCCAGTTAGGTATGCCGTTGGAGCATTACACGGAAAAACTGACTACCACGAAAAGCCATGACATTCTGCGTAATAGCTTTATTCCTGATCGCACAGGCATGTATTACCAACAACCGGGCCAACCTGTGGGTGAATGGGTGGTGCCGGAAGGGCACTATTTTGCTATGGGAGATAACCGCGATAACAGCCAAGACAGTCGTTTCTGGGGCTTTGTGCCGGAACGTAATCTGGTTGGGAAAGCGGTTGCTATCTGGATGAGTTTTGAATTCGATCGCCCGGCAGGTAGTTCTGTACCTAGTTGGATACCGACCGGTGTTCGTTTTAATCGTATAGGCAGTATTCAGTGAATGATAAGTTACCCCGCTTAGAACAAAAACTAGGCTATTCGTTTCAAAATAAAGATCTGTTAGTTCGGTCTATAACGCATCGTAGTGCCGGTTCCCGCCATAATGAGCGGCTGGAGTTTTTGGGTGATTCCATATTAAGTCTGGTTATCGCCGAGGTGCTTTACCATCGTTTCCCCAATGTCAGCGAAGGGGATATGAGCCGTATGCGCGCAACCTTAGTTCGTGAACGTACTTTGGCTGAACTGGCCCGGGAGTTTGCGCTCGGTGATTATTTGATCCTGGGGCCTGGTGAGCTGAAAAGTGGTGGCTATCGCCGCGAATCAATTTTAGCGGACACCGTCGAAGCGTTAATTGGCGCCATCTATATCGATAGTAATCTCGATGCGATCAGATCGCTGTTATTAACTTGGTACAACGATCGTTTGGATGCTATTCGCCCTGGTGTGGAACAAAAAGATCCGAAAACACGTTTGCAGGAACATTTGCAAGGCCGCCGTCGTTCGTTACCAACCTATGCGGTAACTGACGTGAAAGGGGAAGCACACAATCAACAATTTACCGTTGAATGTGTAATTGAAGATATCTCTGCTGCGTTTATTGGAGTCGGTTCCAGTCGCAGAAAGGCCGAACAGGCCGCTGCTGAAAAAGCACTGGAGCAATTAATATGACCGAAATGACCGAAGATAAAACCTACTGTGGTTTTGTGGCTATTGTTGGCCGCCCGAATGTGGGGAAATCAACCCTGCTGAATAAATTACTGGGCCAGAAAGTCAGTATTACCTCACGCAAACCGCAAACAACGCGTCACCGTATTTTGGGTATTGATACTCAGGGTGCTTATCAAACCATTTTTGTTGATACCCCCGGTTTGCATATTGAAGAAAAGCGTGCGATTAACCGTTTGATGAACCGCGCGGCGACCAGTTCGCTGGGTGATGTGGAAATGGTGGTGTTTGTGGTTGATGGCACACAATGGACCGCTGATGATGATATGGTGCTGAATAAACTGCGTTATATGCAGTGTCCAGTTGTGCTGGCGGTCAATAAAGTCGATGTCATCAAAGACAAAGAGATCTTGTTACCGCATCTGCAGATGTTGGCGCAGAAAGGTAATTTTGCGGAGATCCTGCCTATTTCTGCGGAAAAAGGCACTAACGTCGAAAAAATCCGTGATATGGCGAAACGTCTGTTACCGGAAGGGCAGCATTATTTCCCGGAAGATTACATTACCGACCGCAGTTCACGTTTCATGGCGTCAGAGATCATCCGTGAGAAACTGATGCGTTTTACCGGTGAAGAATTACCTTATTCCGTCACTGTGGAAATCGAACGTTTTAAAGTAGAAGACGATGGGCTGTTCCATATTAATGCGTTGATTCTGGTGGAACGAGAAGGCCAGAAGAAAATGGTGATCGGTAACAAAGGCGAAAAGCTGAAAGTTATTGGCACGGAAGCGCGTCTGGATATGGAGCGTTTATTCGGCCAGCGTGTTTTCTTAGAACTCTGGGTTAAGGTTAAATCCGGTTGGGCTGATGATGAACGCGCCTTGCGTAGCTTAGGTTATGGTGATGACTGAGCCGGAAATGTTACCGGCTTTTGTATTGCATACCCGTCCTTATCGCGAAACCAGTCAGCTGGTGGATCTTTTTGTGGCTTCCATGGGCAAAGTGTCCATGGTGGCCAAAGGTTCCCGAACATCCCGCTCTGCTGTAAAAGGGCTGTTACAGCCCTTTTTACCACTGCACATTCGTTATAGTGGTAAAAGTAATCTGAAAACTTTGGTGCAACTAGAGGCGCGAAGCCCACAGGTTGCCCTGCAGGGTGAACGCTTATTTAGCGCCCTATATCTGAACGAACTGCTTTATCATCTCTTGGAACCGGATACTGAATACCCGGGACTTTATAGTAGTTATTTTCAGACATTACTCGTTTTAGCTGATCCGCTGCAACCGGTCTCTCCCTTATTACGACAATTTGAATTACTCTTGTTGCAGCAGTTGGGTTATGGCGTCGATTTTTGTTATGCCGCCGATAGTGGTTTGCCCATCGATCCGGCCTGTTTCTATCGTTACGAACCAGAGGCGGGTTTTATTACTACTGCGCTGCGCGATCATGCTGTTTTTTCTGGCACAGAGATAATCGGCATGGCGGAGCGGGATTTTATTAATGCACCAATTTTAGCGGCTGCCCGACGCTTTAGTCGTCAGGCTTTTGCCGCTTTATTGGGCAATCGTCCCCTGAAAAGCAGGGAGCTTTATTCTGCGTTTATAGCAAGGAGATCAGAGTGAGCAAAATTTTATTGGGTGTAAATATCGATCATGTTGCCACGTTACGTAATGCCCGTGGCACGGCTTACCCTGATCCGGTGTTTGCAGCGGCGTTAGCTGAACAGGCTGGTGCGGAAGGGATCACCGTACACTTGCGTGAAGATCGCCGTCATATCACTGATCGTGACGTGGAAATTCTGCGTCAGACCATTAAAACGCGCATGAATTTAGAGATGGCAGTGACAGAAGAGATGCTGATCATTGCTTGCCGTATCAAACCACAGTTTGTCTGCTTAGTGCCAGAAAAACGCCAAGAAGTGACGACAGAAGGTGGTTTGGATGTTGCTTCACAGGTAGCGCGCATTCGGGATGCGGTTACGCGTCTTGCGGCGGTTGGCACTCAGGTTTCTCTGTTTATTGACGCGGATCATGCTCAGATTGATGCGGCAGTAGAAAGCGGCGCGCCTTATATTGAGATTCACACTGGCCGTTATGCCGACGCAGAAACTGAAGCAGAACAACAAGCTGAGCTGACGCGTATCGCCGAAGCAGCGGCATATGCACATCAGCGCGGCTTAAAAGTGAATGCGGGGCATGGCCTGCATTATCAAAACGTGCAAGCTATCGCGGCGATCCCTGAAATGGTTGAGTTGAACATCGGGCATGCCATCATTGGCCGAGCGGTGTTTAGCGGTTTACCGGAAGCTGTTGCCGAAATGAAACGCTTGATGCTGGAAGCTCGTTTGTAAGCCTTCAGATATATAAAACAAAAAGGGCAGTCATCGCGACCGCCCTTTATTTTGTGTGTAACTTGAAACTTCGTGTTAAGCAACAGCGCGTAATTCGGCAGCTTCGTCGCTATCAACAACCAAAATATTCGCTTTGCGGAAGAAGTTAAACTCGGTTGCTGATGCCCAAGTGTAAGCGCCCATCATCTTACCAATGATCACGTCACCCACATTCAGTGCAGGCAGATCAATATCATCGGCCAATACGTCAATGCTGTCACAGGTAGGGCCTGCTAGCACGGCTGGTAGCGCTTCACCGGTCGCATAAGGGGCAGACTTCGGATAGTTGATATGATCAAACAGCTGGCCGCTGTAGCTGCCATACAAACCATCGTCCAGGTAATACCACATCCGGCCAAAACGTTCAGCTTTCCCCATGACGCTGGAAACAGAGGTCATGCAAGGCGCAGAAATGAAACGACCCGGTTCAGCTAACAGACGAATACCTTCCGGTGTGTTGCTCAATGCTTCACGGATCGGCGCGCAAAATTCATAAATATCCAGATCGGCGCCATCGGCTGCGTAATTCACTGGGAACCCGCCACCAATATCGAGTACTTGCAGATTAATATTTTCGGCTGCAGCATCACGGATCAGCTGATTACAAGCGGTGATCGCTTCCACGTGGCGACGTGAGTTAGGCACTTGCGAGCCCACATGGAATGACAGGCCGATAACATTAAGACCTAACTCTTTTGCTTTACGCAGCAAAGGCAGTGTGGCTTCTGGTGTGCAGCCAAACTTCTTTGACAGGTCAACTTTACTTTCCGGGTTCGGGAAGCTGACGCGTAACAGCAGCTGTGCTTTGTCTTGATAAGGAATGAACTTTTCCAGCTCAATCGGGTTATCAAATACGAAAACTTTACAGCCGTAATCTAAGGCGTAACTAATGTCACCATCACGCTTGATAGGGTGGGTATGAATACAATCGTCCGGATTGATCTGATTTTCTAACATCAGATCGACTTCACCGTTCGTAGCTAAATCGAAACAACAGCCTTCGGCTTTTAAGGTAGCAACTACCGCTGAATGGGGCAGCGGTTTTAAAGCATAATGCATGCGAACGCCGGGCAGGGCTTTCACTAAAGCGCGATATTGTTTACGGACAGCGGCTTGATCCAGGACCAGCAACGGTGAACCATAGGTTTCTACCAGGTCGCGGTAATCCAGTTCAACAGGGACGATTTCGTTATTCATTGTATGTTTACACCTCACAAAAGGGCCACGGCCCTGTCACCAGTGATACGTTCTGTCCTATCAGGCGGAACGCGATGCTTTATAAAAAATCCGGCGCATTATCGGGCTTTTGTGTGACAGTGCAATAACTAATTCACTCTATTTATTATGCAAAGGCTTCTCATCGTGAATACTCAGCATTAAAGGTGGGAATATGTATGGTTTTTTGGCGAAAAAATCTGACAAAATAGCCTTTATTCGGATTTTTGCTTGTTGAATTGTCGGTTTTTGGCGGTAAATAAAGAATATTCTGATAAATTCCTATGCATAAAAATTTTTGCTCATAAAGATAAATAGCATAGGAATGATGAAAATTGCCATTCATTCCAAGGGGTCTGAATGGCAACAAAGAAAGTCGATTAACCTTCTGAATTATGCGACTTTATTACCCAATTAGCTTGTGGGGTCATGGCGAGTAAAGCGCAGAGTTCCGGCACTAATTTGTGTAACTGCTGTTCAAATTGCCATGGCGGATTAAAAATTGCCATGCCTGAACCGTGCATGCCCCAAGTCGGCGATTGTGCTTGCACACTTAACTCGACGGTGAGCATTGGAATACCTAATTTTTGACATTCATTGAGCATGTGCTGGCTGCGATCTGCTTCTTTACCCAGTAACGGATACCAGACGGCATACATACCAACAGGCCAGCGTCGCCAAGCTTTGGCTAGTGCCTTAACGACGCGATCATAATCTTCTTTCAGCTCATATGGAGGGTCGATTAACACCAGGCCGCGACGTGGTGTTGGCGGTGTGAGTGCGACTACCCCTTCAAAGCCATCACGATGATGTAATGCGACACGAGGATCGCGGTGCATGTGCTGACGCAGAATATCAATCTCGTTGTTATGCAATTCCATCAGGATCAGACGATCTTGCTCGCGCAATTGCGCGCGCGCGATCTCTGGAGAGCCTGGGTAATAATGTAATGTGTCACCATTATTAAGTGCAGCCACACAATCGAGATAACTTTTCAGCACAGGCCATTGTTCCCGCAGCGGCCAGAGACGGGCAATGCCATCGAGATATTCAGCTTTTTTATTTGCCCATTCACCGGTGAGGTCGTAACAGCCACCACCAGAATGGGTGTCGAGATAACAAAACGGTTTATCTTTTTGTTTCAGCTGATCGATCAGTAAACTGATCACAGCATGTTTTAAAATATCGGCATGATTGCCGGCGTGAAACGCGTGGCGATAACTAAGCATTCAATTTAATCCTGGGTTGCTACTTCGGCAGCAAATTGTTGTTCCATCTGTTCCAGCTGTTCGGAGATTTCCATCCACTCAAGCTCGACTTGTTCCAGCTCATTTTTTAACGGGCCTTGCTGCGCCAGCAAGCCGGTTAGTTTGGATTTAGCATCATCCTGATAAATCGCTGGGTCAGACAGCGCGGTTTCAATATCTGTTAGCGCTTGTTGCAGTTTAGCCATCTGCTTTTCATGTTTTTCCAGCTTTTGGCGCAAAGGGCGGATCTGCTGGCGGAAATCAGCTTCCCGACGTTTCAGATCTTTTCGTGCTGTCGCACTTTGTGGTGCAGCTGGCGTGTTATTAGCGACTTTAGTTTCGTTCTGATTTTTATCTTGTTCAGTCAACCATTTATGGTAGTCATCCAAGTCACCATCAAAGGCTTCCAAGCGTTGTTGATGTACCAGATAAAATTCATCCGTCGTAGTGCGTAGCAAATGCCGATCGTGCGAGACGATAACCATGGCACCTTCAAAGCCCTGCAATGCCAATGTCAGTGCTTCGCGCATTTCGAGATCTAAGTGGTTGGTTGGTTCATCCAATAACAGCAAGTTTGGTTTTTGCCAGACCAGCAATGCCAAGACTAAACGCGCTTTTTCACCGCCGGAGAAGGTATCCACCACTTCCAGCGCTTTATCGCCATGAAAGCCAAAACCACCTAAGAAATTGCGGAGTTCCTGTTCCGGACGATTACCAGCAATGCGTGTCAGGTGCTGCAATGGTGTATCGCCTTGCTGTAACGATTCCAGCTGATGCTGGGCAAAATAACCGATCTTAACGCCTTTACTCGGCTCTAATTTTCCTGATAGCGGCGTGAGTTCACCGGCCAGCAATTTGATAAATGTCGATTTACCGGCGCCGTTTCGCCCCAGCAGGCCAATGCGTGAACCGGGCACTAAGTTCAATTTAATTTTTTGTAGGATCAGTTTGTCGCCATACCCAGCGCTGAGATTTTCCATACTGATCAGCGGGGTGGGCAGTGCATCCGGTTCGCGGAATTGAAACTGAAATTGCGAATCGACATGCGCGGGCAGGATCAGCTCCATACGCTCCATCGCTTTCAAACGACTTTGCGCCTGACGGGCTTTGGTCGCCTTATAACGGAAACGATCCACGTAATCTTGCATCTTACTCAGTGCAAGTTGCTGCTTTTCATACATCGATTGTTGTTGTGATAACGCCGATGCTCGCTGAATCTCAAAGTCAGAATAACCGCCGGTATATTCGTTCAGTTTGTCATTTTCGATATGAATGATGCGATTGATGACGCGATCAAGAAAATCACGATCGTGGGAGATCAAGATCAATGTGCCGCGGTAAGAGCGTAACCAGCTTTCCAGCCAGATCACAGCATCTAAATCTAAGTGGTTGGTGGGTTCATCGAGTAACAGTAGATCGGAACGACAGATCAGTGCTTGTGCCAGGTTAAGACGCATACGCCAGCCACCAGAAAATGCCGAGACGGGTTGCTGGTGTTGTTCACTGCTGAAACCCAAACCATGCAACAGCTCGCCAGCACGTGAACGAATGGTGTAAGCACCG
This sequence comes from Tolumonas sp., assembly GCA_028683735.1. Taxonomy (GTDB): domain Bacteria; phylum Pseudomonadota; class Gammaproteobacteria; order Enterobacterales; family Aeromonadaceae; genus Tolumonas. The sequence goes on from JAQUHG010000036.1 coordinate 12,584, forward strand.
GCAGCATCTAAATGACCGTGCAACTCAGCAATGCGGATGCCATCGCCTTGCTGCTCAGCGTGTTCCAGTTGTTGTTCTAGATTGCGAAATGCTTTGTCGCCGTCAATGACATAATCAATCGCTGAACAACCAAGGGCGGGGGTTTCCTGAGCTACGGTGGCAATTTGCCATTGTGCTGGGACGGAAACCGAGCCTGCGTCAACCGCCAGTTCCCCTTTTAATAAGGCAAAAAAACTGGATTTACCGCAGCCGTTTTTTCCAACTAACCCGACTTTTTGACCGGGATGAATGGTGGCTGAAGCCTCTTCTAATAAAGGCTTATTGCCTCGGAGCAGCGTAATTTGAGAAACGATGATCATGACGGGAATAATTCTGCAGCAAACAAAAGAGCATTATACGGGTAAAAGCCTTATCCAGCAGCTGTTGAATGATAAGCAGAGGATTGTGTTTGGCGGGATTTTTCCGGTATGCTGGTGAGACTAGTTGTCATTTTAACCGGGATGCATGATGAAGATTACTCATTTGAGCGTAGTTACGCTGGATTACACCGTGTCTGATACTTCAGGCGAAGTACTGGATACCACTGAAGGGCGTGAGCCGTTAGTTTATCTGCATGGCAGTGGCTACTTGGTTCCCGGTTTAGAAAATGCGCTGTATGAACGTGCGGCTGGTGATAGCTTCGAACTGACTGTGCCTGCAGCTGACGCATACGGCGAATACGAAGAATCATTGGTACAAGAAGTGCCGGGTGAATTGTTCGACGGTATGGAAGTGGCAGAAGGCGATACATTTGTGGCTGATACCGATGACGGTCACCGTCCGGTTACTATCGTTGAAGTTTCTGAAAACTTCGTAAAGGTGGATGCCAACCATCCACTGGCAGGCATGGACTTACATTTTAAAGTGAATGTTCGTGAAGTGCGTGCTGCCACTGCAGAAGAAATTGCACATGGCCATATTCATGGTGAAGAAGGCTGTGGCCATGGTCATCATCATGAGCATGAAGGTTGTTGCGGTGGCCATGGTCACTCACACGGTGATGATCATGAATGTTGCGGTGGTAAAGGTCACGCGCATGACGAAGAACACGAATGTTGTGGCGGTAAAGGTCACGGACATGATCATCATGCGGAAGCTGAAGAACCGCATGAGTGCTGTGGTGGCCACGGCGGCTGCAGAAACTAAGCATAAAAAGAATCCCGCATTTAGCGGGATTCTTTTTATCGGAACAAATTATTTGCTAACCATTATTTCTTACGATTGACGCAGTTTTCTTTACCGCAGTTACCGTATAAATACAGGCTGTGATGGGTCAGTGTCATGCCATGTTTTTCGGCGATCTCTTTCTGACGCTGTTCAATGAGCTCATCAGAAAACTCAACTACACTGCCACAATCCAGACATACCAGATGATCATGGTGATGCTGCTGCGCCAGTTCAAATACGGACTTGCCGCCTTCGAAATGATGACGAGTTACAATGCCGGCATCATCAAATTGATTCAGAACCCGATAAACGGTAGCCAAACCAATTTCTTCACCATTATCCAGCAGCAATTTATAAAGGTCTTCAGCACTGATGTGCTGGCATTCCGGCTGGCGCAGGTAATCTAAGATCTTAACCCGTGGCGAAGTGATTTTTAGTCCGGCGTCTTTCAGTTGCTGATTATGGTCTGTCATAGCTCTCTGTATTCTTGGGGCAGTTTGAGACTGCAGCGAGTAGGGCTTTCCCCATTATATGGCGCAATTCTAATAAAAAGAAATGTGTTACGGCGATGTTTGCTCTGTTCTGCATAAAATAAAGCCCGTGCAGGTCACGGGCTTGGCTGAAGCTGAACCATTGTTAGACTAATTCAGACAGACACATCTCTTCGCGTAATTGCTGACACCAAGCCGCAACACGTTCCGCTGTTTGTTCTGGCTGACGATCTTCATCAATGCCTAAACCAACAAAATGTTTGTCATCTACCAGTGCTTTTGAGGCTTCGAAATGATAGCCCTCAGTTGGCCAGTAACCCACAATGGTTGCGCCTTTAGCCACGATGATGTCACGCAATGTGCCCATCGCATCAAGGAAATATTCAGCATAATCTTCCTGATCACCGCAACCAAAGATGGCAACCAGTTTGGTGCTGAAATCGACTTTTTCCAATTCAGGGAAAAAATCATCCCAGTCGGCCTGTGACTCGCCGTAATACCAGGTTGGAATACCTAAGATCAGCAAGTCATATTTTTCAAAGTCAGCGCTGGTGCCCTGAGCTACATCCAATACGTCAATCAAATCGCTGCCCAGTTCTTTCTGGATCATGCCTGCGACTGCTTCTGTGTTGCCGGTATCGCTACCAAAGAACAGACCTATCAGTGCCATAAGGTGAATTATCCTTGTTCGTCTTCGTCGGAATTCAAAATGCTGGTTACTATTTTAGCTGGCTGGAACGCTGAGTGCTAACGTATTCGCGGACTAACTCCTGAATGAGTTCTGATCTGCTGATACCACGGGCATCTGCCAACTGATTGAGATCATCCAATGACTCTGCATCGAGTTTGAGTTCAACCCGATGAAGCCCTTTATCCTTATCCCGTTTTAGTTGATTGCGTTTATTTATTTTTAACTGCAAATCACGGGGATGAGGGTTGGTTTTAGGGCGCCCTGGACGTTTTTCGTCAGCAAACAGATCCAGTGTAGTGCGATCCGAGTGATGTTTTGCCATATATAAAACTACTGCCAGACAAGGTTCAGGTGCGTGCATTTCTCAATAGGGGGCGCACTATACCACAATGTATCGCAAAGCATAACGCGTGATAGCGGCTGTTTTATCAGTTTGATTGTTGTAAAAAACGCTCAACAATTCCGTTAAATAAGAGTGGTTTTTCCGCATGCAGCCAATGCCCACAACCGGGAATTATTTTGGCACTGGCATTGGGGAAGTGCTGCGCTATGACTGGTTGATGTTCTGTTTGCAAATAGTCTGATGCGCCGCCTTTGATAAACAACACCGGGCCTGAATAGTGTTGTGGTGCAGAGAAAGGCCAGCCCATGATATCGGCATAGTGTTGTTGCAATATGTGCAGGTTAAATTGCCAGTGGGTGGGTTGTGCGTTACTGAATGATTTTAATAAAAACTGGCGCACTGACGGTTCAGTCAGATAGTCAGACATGAGCTGCTCGGCTTCCTTTCTAGACGTTACCTGTGCATTAGCCACGGCATTCAACGCTTTGAATACATTCGTGTGTCGGCTTTCTTGATAGGCTACTGGTGCGATATCTGCCACGCACAATGATGCTACCCGATCAGGCGCTTGTAACGCCACCGCCATTGCCACCTTGCCGCCCATAGAGTGCCCGAGCAGATGCACTTTAGGCTGATTAAGCTCATTCAATAAATTGATTATATCGTCACTCATCACCTGATAGTTCATCTCAGCATGCCATTCCGACAGCCCATGATTAC
>JAQUHG010000287.1 GCA_028683735.1 Tolumonas sp.
GTCGGTATCAATATTTCATGGGGCAACTGGTTCGTAGGTTTCCTGCCGGTCGGTATTTTACTGATTCTGACCATGCCGCTGCTGGCTTACATTTTCTATCCGCCGGAAGTGAAATTTAACGACGAATTACCTCGTTGGGCGAGTGCGGAATTAGTAAAACTGGGCCGTCTGACTCGTAACGAAATTCTGTTGTTGGTCTTTGTCTGTTGTGCGCTGGCCATGTGGATTTTTGCAGCTTCGGTCATTGAACCTGCGCTGGCTGCGTTGCTCATCATCGGCCTGATGCTGTGGACTGGTGTTTTGGAATGGAATGACATTACCAGTAACAAACCAGCCTGGAACACCTTCTTTTGGTTTGCAACGCTGGTGGCCTTGGCGAATGGTTTATCAACTACTGGCTTCATCGCGTGGTTAGGTAAAGAAGGCGGTATGTTGATGGCCGGTGTTTCACCAACAGTGGCAACCATTCTGATTGTGCTCGCGTTTTATCTGCTGCACTACTTGTTTGCCAGTGCTACGGCACATACCACTGCGTTGTTGCCTGCCGCGCTGACCATTGCGTCGACCATTCCGGGCATGAATATGCAAGTGTTCTGTATGCTGATGGTGACATCTCTGGGTGTGATGGGCATTATTACGCCATACGGTACCGGCCCAAGCCCGATCTATTATGGTAGTGGTTACCTGCCGACAAAAGATTACTGGCGCCTTGGCACTATCTTCGGTGCCATCTTTCTGGCGGCCCTGTTATTCATTGGCTATCCATGGATGGCAATGATGTTCTGATAAATAAACAGTCGCCTTACGAGGCGGCTGTTGCTGTATTTGAATCGGCGCTGTCAGCAGGAAGAAGGTTCCTGCTGGGGTGATCATAAAAATGATGAGAAATGATAAGAGAGTAGAGCAATGTCGAAAAAGCCATTTTACTACCAAAACCCGTTTCCACTTGCGAAAGACGAAACAGAATACTATCTGCTGACGAAAGATCATGTCTCAGTCAGTGAATTTGAAGGTCAGGAGATCCTGAAAGTTGCACCGGAAGGTTTGACGTTACTGGCACAACAAGCATTCTACGACGCATCATTTTTGCTGCGTACTTCCCACAAGCAGCAAGTCGCCTCAATTTTGGCTGATCCAGACGCCAGTGAAAACGACAAATACGTGGCTCTGCAATTTTTGCGTAACTCAGAGATCGCCGCCAAAGGTGTGTTGCCAACCTGTCAGGACACCGGAACCGCGATCATCATGGGTAAAAAAGGCCAGCGCGTCTGGACTGGCGGCGGCGATGAAGCCGCGCTAACTCGAGGTGTTTACAATACCTATACCGAACAAAATCTGCGCTATTCGCAGACCGTTGCGCTGGATATGTATGAAGAAATTAACACCGGTACCAACCTGCCTGCACAGATTGACCTGTATAGCGTAGATGGCGATGAGTATAAGTTCCTGTGTATCGCCAAAGGTGGCGGTTCAGCTAACAAAACCTATCTGTATCAAGAAACCAAAGCGCTGCTGACGCCAGAAAAACTGAAAAACTTTCTGGTGGATAAGATGCGTACATTGGGTACTGCCGCGTGCCCGCCATATCACATCGCATTTGTGATCGGTGGCACTTCTGCAGACAACGCACTGAAAACCGTCAAACTGGCTTCTGCCCGTTATTATGATGGTCTGCCAACGGAAGGTAACGAACACGGTCAGGCGTTCCGTGATGTGCAGCTGGAACAAGAACTGCTGAAAGAAGCCCAAAATCTGGGGCTGGGTGCTCAGTTCGGTGGTAAATATTTCGCTCACGACATCCGCGTGATCCGTCTGCCGCGTCACGGTGCCTCATGCCCTGTGGCAATGGGCGTTTCCTGCTCAGCTGACCGAAATATCAAAGCAAAAATCAACCGCGATGGTATCTGGATCGAGAAACTGGAAACCAACCCAGGTCAGTACATACCGGAAGAACTACGTCAGCAGGGGGAAGGTGAGGCAGTACAGATTGATCTGAATCGTCCGATGAAAGAGATCCTGGCTCAGCTCTCGCAATATCCGGTTTCAACGCGTTTATCGCTGTCAGGCACCATCATTGTGGCGCGCGATATTGCTCACGCGAAGTTGAAAGAACGTCTGGATAAAGGCGAAGGTCTGCCGCAATACGTCAAAGATCATCCGATTTATTACGCCGGCCCGGCTAAAACACCGGAAGGTTATGCATCAGGTTCTTTAGGCCCAACCACGGCCGGTCGTATGGACTCTTATGTTGATCTGCTGCAATCAAACGGCGGTAGCATGATCATGCTGGCAAAAGGCAACCGTAGTCAGCAAGTAACCGACGCTTGTCATAAACACGGCGGTTTCTATCTGGGTAGTATCGGCGGCCCGGCTGCAGTGCTGGCACAACAGAGCATCAAGAGTCTGGAATGTGTGGAATATCCAGAATTGGGTATGGAAGCGATCTACAAAATCGAAGTAGAAAACTTCCCAGCCTTCATTCTGGTCGATGATAAGGGCAATGATTTCTTCCAGCAGATCCACAGTCAACAGTGTGGTAGTTGTCCGAAGAAATAAGCGTTAATCTTTGTTAAAGAAAGGCCAGTGATCTGAGATCACTGGCCTTTTTTATTTTGAAAAAACAGCACCGTCATAAGTGACAGTGGGTGACCAATATCCATTTGTTACCGAAGATGGTAAAGAGTTTAGTGATCGGGGCAAACTGCTGACTGATCTATGCAAGCAACGGTTATGGCAATTATGTCTATGTGCACGACAGTTTATTTGCTGCCCGCGATTACGTTTTCGCTGAAAGTGATTGCACATCAATGAAAGATACCGCTGGCACCATTTTTTACCAGTCGAAGCAAATTCGAACGGGTGAAGCTGCATTCAGCTACTTTTCCCGATCTTCTCACCCCATCTGGCGCTGTTTTCGGTAAACTACTGTCAAATCATTCAGGCAGTTAGCAGATCATGGCAAAAGCACCGGCAAAGAAAACACAGAAAGGGTTTGAAGAGACCTTGTGGGACACCGCAAATCAACTCCGTGGCAGTGTTGAGTCATCAGAATACAAGCATGTGGTGTTAAGTCTGGTGTTCTTAAAGTTCATCAGCGATAAGTTTGAAGCCCGCCGCGATGCGTTGATTAAAGATGGTAAAGAAGCGTTTGTTGATATGGATGTCTTCTATCAGCAAGACAACATCTTCTATCTGCCGGAAGAGACCCGCTGGTCGTTTATTCAGGCGCATGCCAAGCAAGATGACATTGCCGTGCTCATCGACACCGCGCTCTCGACCATTGAAAAGCGTAACCCGTCACTGCAGGGCGCACTGCCTGATAACTACTTCTCACGCCAGAATCTGGAAGTGAAGAAGCTCGCGTCATTAATTGATTCTATCGAAAACATCGACACCTTGGCCGATGAATGCCACCTGAGTGAAGAAGATCTGGTCGGTCGGGTGTATGAATATTTCCTCGGGAAATTTGCTGCCACCGAAGGCAAAGGTGGTGGTGAGTTCTACACGCCAAAATGCATCGTGACACTGCTGGCCGAGATGCTCGAACCTTATCAAGGTAAAATTTACGACCCGTGTTGCGGCTCGGGCGGCATGTTTGTGCAGTCGGTGAAGTTTGTGCTAAGCCATCAGGGCAAGAGCAAAGACATTGCCGTGTTCGGGCAGGAACTCACCGCCACCACCTACAAGTTGGCGAAGATGGACCTAGCGATCCGTGGGCTGTCGGGTAACCTTGGCGAAAAACCCGCCGACACCTTCTTTACAGACCAGCATAAA
>JAQUHG010000037.1 GCA_028683735.1 Tolumonas sp.
AGTTGTAATAAGGCACTGGAAACGCTGCTCGGGCGCAGTCGTAATGAGATCATTGGCCGCACGCCGTATGGTGTTTACGAGCCGCAAATGGCGGAGCAAATTATCAGTCATGATCGGGAAGTGTTTGAACAAAACCGCCCGATCACTTATGAGTTATGGTTCCCTTATCCGGATGGTCGTCGCGCCTGTTTTGAAATGCGCCAGGTGCCATTTTTTGCTGCACACGGTGAACGGCTGGGTCTGGTTGGTTTTGGCCGCGACATTACGGAACACAAGCGTTATCAAGATGAGCTGGAAAAAGCCAGTCAGGATAAAACCACCTTTATCTCGACCATCAGCCATGAACTGCGCACCCCACTGAATGGTGTGGTTGGCTTAAGTCATATTTTGCTGGATACCCCGCTGGATGATCTGCAGCGCCAATATCTGAATACCATCCATCTCAGTGCGGTCACATTAGGGAATATCTTCAACGACATTATCGACCTCGACAAAATTGAACGTCGTCGGCTGAAAATTGCCAACAGCAAAATCGACTTGCGTGTATTACTGGCCGATTTACAAACCTTAAGCAAACTGATGGTGGAAGCCAAAGGTCTGTATCTGCATTTCGATATCGATGGTGATGTACCGCATTGGGTCATGGCCGATGGTACGCGTCTGCGGCAGATCTTGTGGAACGTGCTCAGTAATGCGGTCAAATTCACGGCGGAAGGTGGTATCACTTTCGGGGTGCAGGTTTCCCCGACAGAAGATAACAAAGTGCATTTGCGCTTTGATATTGAAGACACCGGTATTGGCATTCCGGAACACGAACAGCAAAACATTTTTGCCATGTATTATCAGGTGCCGGGCACCAAACGGGCCGTTGGTACCGGCATTGGGCTGGCCATTACGCAACAGCTGGTTGAGGCGATGGACGGCACTATTCAGGTAGATAGTGAGTTGGGGCATGGTTCCTGTTTCACCATTGAACTGGACGTTGCCGTGATCGATGACAGTGTAGATGAAACCGAGCTGACACAAGCCCCGGCGATTGCTGACTTGCGTATTTTGCTGGTGGAAGACATTGCGCTGAACGTCACTGTCGCCACTGCGATGCTGAACAAACTCGGCCATCAGGTAGACGCCGCTATGACCGGCTCGGAAGCGTTAGAAAAATTCCAACCGGGTCGTTACGATCTGGTGCTGCTCGATATTCAATTGCCGGATATGACCGGTTTTGATGTCGCCGATGAATTGCGCCGTCGTTACCCTGAACAGTTACCGCCACTGGTTGCCTTAACGGCGAATCTGATCAACAACCAGCAGCAATATCAGAAACACGGCATGCAATCGGTGATTGGGAAACCGCTGTCGTTGGATAATCTGCGCAAAACCTTGAACGAGCTTTTTATCGTGTGTTCGTTGCCTGTAGAGCCAGAGCTGACTGACTCACAGGAAAAACATTTGTTGGATATTAATTTCCTGCAGGATTTCACCAGTGTCGTTGGATGTGATGTGATGGCTTCCGCGATCGACTTGTTTGAGCAGTCAATGCCAGAGTATCTCGATATTCTGAACAGTGCGCTGACGGCGCGCGACAAACAGGGCATAGTGGAAGAAGCGCATAAAATCAAAAGTGCGGCGGGTGCGATTGGTCTGAAGCGGATCTATCAGCTGGCCCAACAAGCACAATCGCCTGATCTACCGGCCTGGCAGGAGAATATCCACGATTGGGTGGAAAGTATCAGCGCTGAATATCAAGGTGATTTGGAACGGCTGCGTCACTGGCTGCAGCAGCAACGTTCTCCGGTACAGGAACATCAGGAATAACCGCCAACATGAAGGAAACGGTTTATGCTGCATTATCCGAACTTGCTCCAGCCTGAACGTTATTATCCGGTCGAACCGCAATCGTTGCTGGTGGCTACGGAGTTGGATCGGACCCGGATCGTGCAAAGTGCGCCGGTTCGGCGTTTGCAGCAAAAAACCCAGGTCTTTCCGCTCGATGTTAAAGCTTCGGTACGCAGCCGGCTGACGCATTCATTAGAAGTACAACAAGCGGGTCGGCAGATCATTTTTGCTATTCGCCAAATGCGCCGCACCGATTGGGCTGAACAGGCTGTCACCAATCTCATTGAGATGTCTTGTTTATTACACGATGTCGGCAATCCGCCGTTTGGTCATTTTGGTGAAGCGGTACTGCGCGAATGGCTGCATGATGAGCTGGATGGTCTTTTTGCCTCTGCAATATCCGCCCCTGCCAGCGAACAATGGCAAAAAGTGCTGGCACCGGATCTGTGTAGTTTTGATGGTAATGCGCAAAGTTTACGTCTGGTGCACTCCCTGCAACGTCTCAATCTGACCTTAAGTCAGCTGGCCTGCATCATTAAATACCCGCGGGTTATCGATGAATTGGTGACGGCAACCGAAGGTAAGATCGGCGTGTTCATCAGTGAACGGCAGCTGATTGAGCGCATCCGCGATGTGTTGCAATTACCCACGGGGGTTCGCCATCCGCTGGTCTTCATCATGGAGGCAGCAGATGACATTTCTTATAGCATCGCAGATGTTGATGATGCCGTTGATCGTAATTTACTGACCTTGGATGCGGTCATTAAATTTCTGACCCAGCAAGTTGATGATGAAACCCGCCACTATTTAAAACCTTTACTGGATGAAGCGTTACAAGACGAACAGGGTTTTTTCCCGCATTTTCGTTATCTGCTGACCAACGATTGGGTGCAATTGGCGGCTGAGTCTTATCTGCTGCATAAAAAAGATATTCTGGCCGGACATTTCGTCGGACATTTATTGGAATGTGATCATCCGGCAATTCATGTGTTAAATGCACTGAAGTGTCTGGCGCGACAATCCATCTTTGGTCAACGGGAAGTGGAAAGTCTCGAATTGTCTGGTTATGCCGCTATGCGGGGGGTGTTGCTCACCTACAGTGAATTGTTGACGTTGCCAGCACCAATATTCCGTCAACTATTAAGCGGGGAAGGGCATCACCGTTATCAACATGCATTGCGGCTCTGTCATCGGCTTTCTCGTCGGCATGTACTGGCTTATCAAAAAGCCACCGATACGCCAGATCCCTTTTTTCAACGGCCAGCAGAACAGGAATGGTATTACCGGGTTCGATTGTTACTCGATTTCATCAGCGGCATGACCGACACCTATGTGCTGGAAGAGTATCGTCTATTAAATGGCTGGGTTTAAAATACAGTACTGACTGTTCTAGTCAGTACTGTATGAAGGCTGGATTGTTTAACTGGCCATGCAGCGAAAACTTTTGTTATCAAAACTATCGCTGACATCCTGATTCAGGATCGACAGCAACAGAATGGCACGTAGTTCACCATCCGGTTCCTGATAAATGGCTTGCAGGCCTTGGAAGGGGCCTTCCTCAATAAGTACTTGCTGGCCGTGTTTTGGCAACCGGCTCACCACATCGCGTAATTCGTCGCTGTCTTCATTGCGCATTAGCTGATAGATCAATTCCGCCGGTACTATATTCCACTTTTCACCATGCCCAATCACGCGGCTAATGCCTCGGGTGGAGCGAATTTTCATCGGTGAAAACTCATGAATATCCACATGAATAAACAGATAACGCGGGAACATAGGCTCTGTTTTCTCGATCATTTTACCGCGTAAAATTTTGCGCGTGAGCACCAGCGGGTAATAACTGTCGATACCCTGATTTTTCAGATGTAATTTGGCCCGTTCTTCTTCTTTCGGGTGACAGTAGGCCAGATACCAGTACTTCTTCATTCTGGCTCCTATTTATTATTTTGCTCTTATGTAAACCACGATACAGGGCAATCAACTCTGAAACTGATGGTTATCTCCCGTAATCTTTGTCAATTTATCGTGCAGAAAACAAAAAGGCCAACACAGGTTGGCCTTTTTATCGGTTTGCTTAACAAAAACTAACTAAGCGTTCGTTTCTTGTTCTAAGTCGGCACAGAAACGATAGCCTTCACCGTGAATGGTGGTGATCAGTTCCGGTGTATCTGGATAATCTTCAAAATGTTTGCGGATCCGGCGAATAGTCACATCCACAGTACGGTCATGTGGTTTCAGTTCGCGCCCGGTCATTTTCAGCAACAGATCGGCACGAGTCTGGATTTGGCCCGGATTTTCACAAAAATGCAGCAACGCACGGAATTCAGAACGTGGCAGACGATAAGCAACCGCTGACGGATTGATCAATGAACGGCTGTTGATATCCAGCGTCCAGCCATTGAAGCGATAGGCAGACACATTGCCAGCAATTGGCTCTTCAACCGGATCACCACGACGGGTGCGTCCCAGCAGGTTACGGGCCCGGATCGTCAGTTCGCGCGGATTAAAGGGTTTGGTCAGGTAGTCATCAGCACCAATTTCCAGCCCTAAGATACGATCGACATCGTTATCGCGGCCAGTCAGGAAAATCAGACCCATTTCGCCTTTTTCCCGAATTTCACGTGCCAGTAGCAAACCATTTTTTCCAGGCAAATTGATATCCATGATCACCAGGTCAACTCGCTGATTCGCTAATGTATGGTGCATTTCGTCACCATTATTGGCTTCCAGCACATGATAGCCTTCCGCTTCAAAGATACTTTTCAGCGTATTTCGTGTGACGAGTTCATCCTCAACAATCAATATCTGTGGTATTTGCATGGAAATTCTCTGCGTTAAATGAAATTGTGTTAATTTTAACATATTCGCTGCATTCATATGACAGTAGATCTGTTTTTTCAATGTTATTAACAATACCTGCCAGCCTGGCTCACAGACTGCGTTTGTTAACCGTCATGAATGGTCTGAAATTGCGAATTGTTACAAAATTTTGTTGACAGAAATGTACCTGATCCGGTATTGGTATGTCACTATTTATGCGAAGTCTAATTATGCTATCTACTATTGCTACCCGCACAATTATTACCATTACCGGCACCACAATTGGTGGTACTGGCGCGGGCTGATGCATAAATAACACAAACAATTATCGAAGCCCGTCCCTTAACCAGGTACGGGCTTTTTCGTTACAGGGAGATGTATATGCGTGTACTTAAGTTTGGTGGTTCTTCGCTGGCCGATGCGGAACGATTCCTCCGGGTTTCCGACATCGTGGTGAATAATCAGCAACAGGTTCAGGTGGCATTGGTGTTATCGGCACCAGCCAAAGTGACTAACCTGCTGGTGGCGCTGGTTGCTCAGACCAGCAAAGGTGAAGATGCCAGCGCGACACTGGCCGATATTGAAGGCATTTTCACGCGTCTGATCACCGGGCTGAAAACACGTTATGCCAATTTCGCTGACGAAGTGCTGATGCAACGTCTGCAGCAAGAACTGGGTACTATCCGCAGTAAAATGCAGGGCATCCAGTTGCTGAACCAGTGTCCTGACAGCGTTCAGGCCCTGATTTTAAGCCGTGGTGAAGCGTTATCTATCGCCTGTATGGAACAATTGCTGCTGGCGCGCGGTGAAAAAGTGACCCTGATCAACCCGGTCGAAATGTTACTGGCCGAAGGCGGCTTCTTAGAATCCCACGTTGATATCGATGTATCCCGTGCCCGTTTTGCTGAAAAACCAGTCAATGACGGCCATGTTTATCTGATGGCGGGTTTCACCGGTGGTAACGCGAAAGGCGAACTGGTACTGCTGGGGCGTAACGGTTCCGATTATTCAGCGGCAGTACTGGCGGCCTGTGTTAACGCTGATTGCTGTGAGATCTGGACCGATGTGGATGGTGTTTACAGCTGTGACCCTCGTCTGGTGCCGGATGCCGTGTTGCTGAAACGCATGTCCTACAAAGAAGCGATGGAGCTGTCTTACTTCGGCGCTAAAGTATTACACCCGCGTACCATTGCACCGATTGCCCGTTTCCACATTCCATGTCTTATCAAAAACACCTTCAATCCACAGGGTGAAGGCACTTTAATCAGCGCTGATCACGGTGACGATCAATATCCGGTGAAAGGGATCTCCGATCTGTCTGGTATCTCCATGATCAACGTCAGTGGCCCAGGTATGAAAGGTATGGTTGGCATGGCTGGCCGTATGTTCACTGCGGTTTCGCGTGCTGGCGTATCGGTTGTGTTGATCACTCAAGCCTCTTCCGAATACAGCATCAGCTTCTGTATCCATACCTATGATGCAGAAAAAGCACTGAAAGTGCTGAATCAGGAATTCGAGCTGGAATTAAAAGCGAACTTGCTGGAAGAGATCGAGATCCGTCATGATCTGGCGATCCTGTCACTGGTAGGGGATGGCATGCGTACCATGAAAGGTATCGCCGCCCGTTTCTTTACTTCACTGGCGCAGGCTTCCATCAACATCGTGGCGATTTCTCAAGGTTCCAGCGAGCGTTCTATCTCGGCAGTGGTTGGCAACAAGAAAGTCACGGAAGCGATTAAAGCGTGTCACCAGAACCTGTTCGGCACCCAACAATTTATCGACATCATTCTGGTTGGTCTGGGTGGGGTCGGTGGTGCCTTGCTGCAACAGATCCGTCGTCAACAAGCGGTATTGAGCAAACAGGGCATTGGCCTGCGTGTGGTCGGTCTGGCGAATTCCCGTAAAATGGTGTTGTCAAAAGACGGTCTGGATCTGGCTAACTGGCAAGCGGCGCTGGAAGTGGCAACCGATCGTTTCAATCTGCAGGCTATCAAACAGCTGGTAGATGACAGCCATTTGATCAACCCGGTTATTGTTGATTGTACTTCGGATGAAACTATTTCCGGTCAGTATGCCGATTTCCTGGCTGCGGGTTTTCATGTTGTTACACCAAACAAAAAAGCCAACACCAGTTCTATTCAGTACTACCGCGAACTGCGTCGTACTGCTCAGGCTACGCGTCGTAAGTTCCTGTACGAAACCAACGTGGGGGCGGGTCTGCCGGTTATCGAAAACCTGCAGAATCTGATCAAAGCTGGTGATAGACTACAGGCCTTTAACGGTATCCTGTCCGGCTCACTGTCATTTATCTTCGGTAAACTGGATGAAGGCTGCAGCTTCTCGGAAGCCACTTTGACCGCCAAAGGTAATGGTTTCACTGAACCCGATCCGCGTGATGACTTAAGTGGGATGGACGTGGCGCGTAAGCTGTTAATTCTGGCACGTGAAGCGGGTATGCCGCTCGAGCTGAGCGATGTGGTGGTAGAACAAGCACTGCCACCAGGATTTGACGCTTCGGGTTCTACCGATGAGTTCATCAAGCGTCTGCCAGAAGCCGATGCGTGGTTCCGTGAGCGTGTTGCCGCAGCTAAAGCAGAAGGCAAAGTATTGCGTTACGTCGGCAGCATCGAAAATGGTCAGTGCAAAGTGGCGATTAAAGAAGTGGACGAAAACGATCCGTTATTCAAAGTGAAAGATGGTGAAAACGCATTGGCGTTCTTCTCTACCTACTATCAACCGATCCCTTTGGTCTTGCGCGGTTACGGTGCGGGCACTGAAGTAACAGCGGCAGGGGTCTTTGCAGATCTGCTGCGCACCCTGAACTGGAAGCAAGAGGTATAATTCATGACCGTAGTAGCATACGCTCCGGCCTCGATTGGTAATGTCAGTGTTGGTTTTGACGTATTAGGTGCCGCACTGGCACCTATTGATGGTGCTCTGTTAGGCGATCGTGTTGAAGTTTCCGATCACGATGCGCCATTTGCGTTGAGCTGTCAGGGTCGTTTTTCACATAAATTACCGGCAGAAGCAGAAAAAAACATCGTTTACGACTGCTATCTGGGTTATGCCGCCGCACTGAAAAAACGTGGCTTAAGCATTAAACCACTGCGCATGGTGCTGGAAAAAAATCTGCCAATCGGCTCCGGTTTAGGTTCTAGCGCATCGAGTATTGTTGCTGCACTGGCTGCATTAAATGCCTTCCATGATTATGCGTTGGATCAGACGGAAGCCTTATTGCTGATGGGTGAGCTGGAAGGTCAAATCTCTGGTTCGATCCATTATGACAACGTCGCACCGTGTTATCTGGGCGGCCTGCAATTGATGATCGAAGAAGAAGGTGTCATCAGCCAGTCGGTGCCGACGTTTGATAACTGGTATTGGGTTTCTTGTTATCCAGGGATCAGCATCTCTACCGCGGAAGCGCGCGCCATTCTGCCGGCACAATACCGCCGTAGTGATTGTCTGACTTACGGTCGTCGTTTGGCCGCATTCGTGCATGCCAGCCACACCGGTCAGGAAAAATTGGCTTCAGCGATGTTGAAAGATGTTATTGCTGAGCCATATCGTCAGGCATTAATTCCTAAATTTAACGAAGTGCGTCAGCATGCTGCCATGTCTGGTGCACTGGCTACCGGTATTTCCGGTTCAGGCCCAACTGTCTTTGTTGCGATGACTGATAAGCAACAGGCATTACGTATGAAAGAGTGGCTGGAAGCGAACTTCATCCAGAATGAAGATGGTTTCTGCCATGTCTGCAAGATTGATCGTCAGGGAACACAAATTACAGGACAAGGACTATGAAGCTTTACAACATCAAAGATCATTCAGAACAGGTCAGCTTTGCACAAGCCGTGAAACAAGGCTTGGGTCGTGGTCAGGGTCTGTTTTTCCCGGAACAGATTGCTCCGTTAGCCGATGTAAACGCATTGCTGGAGAAACCACTGGTAGAACGTTCAGTGACTATTCTGAAACACTTGATCGGTGATGAGCTGTCGCAAGAAAAACTGGAACAGATGGTAGCGACCGCGTTCTCTTTCCCCGCACCACTGGCGAAGCTCGCTGACAACTGTTATGCACTGGAATTATTCCATGGTCCGACACTGGCATTTAAAGATTTCGGTGGTCGTTTCATGGCGCAATGCCTGACGGCATTCAGCACCGGTGAAAAAATCACTATCCTGACGGCGACCTCAGGCGACACCGGTGCTGCGGTAGCGCATGCCTTCTACGGTCTGCCAAATATTGAAGTCGTGATCTTATATCCAAACGGCAAAATCAGCCCATTGCAGGAAAAACTGTTCTGCACGTTGGGTGGCAATATCCGCACTATCGCCATCGAAGGTACTTTCGATGATTGCCAGGCAATGGTGAAACAGGCGTTTGATGATGAAGAGTTGAAAAAGGCGATTGGTCTGAACTCAGCAAACTCTATCAACATCAGCCGTCTGGTTGCCCAGATCTGCTATTACTTTGAAGCGATTGCACAACTGCCACAAGCTCAGCGCGAACAAGCGGTGATTGCGGTGCCGTCTGGTAACTTCGGTAACCTGACTGCCGGTCTGATCGCAAAAGCGTTAGGTTTGCCAGTAAAACGTTTTATCGTGGCGACCAATGCTAACGATACCGTACCACGTTATTTAGCTGAAGGTACTTGGGCTCCTAAAGAAACAGTACCAACGTTGTCAAATGCGATGGATGTCAGCCGTCCAAATAACTGGCCGCGCGTTGAAGAGCTGTTTAAAGTTAATGGTTGGGATCTGAAAGAGCTGGGTTACGCTGCGCGTTCTGACGAAGAAACTCGTGTCAGCTTGAAAAAACTGCATGCCGCAGGTTATTTGTGCGAACCACACGGTGTTATCGCGTGGGATGTACTGCAATCACAATTAGCGGCTGATGAAACCGGCATCTTCCTGTGTACAGCTCATCCAGCCAAGTTCAAAGAAAGCGTGGAAGAGATCCTGAACATCACATTGCCATTACCAAAAGAATTGGCTGATCGTGCAGATCTGCCACTGCTGTCAGCATTTATGCCTGCAGATTTTGCCAAACTGCGTGAATTCCTGTTGGCATAACGAGGTTTATACCGTTGTGATACAAAAGACCCTCTTCGGAGGGTTTTTTTATGGCTGTTTATTTACGACAGTGAAAAATTCAGGGAGGCGCAGTTAATTGAAAATAAAATTAGATAATAAAAAAGCCGACTTTTCAGCCGGCTTCTTTTAACAACCTGAAGGGTTATTATTTCTTGATGCGTAATACTGGGCTTTCACCCAAAGTCACAGGACCAGACAGTTTGGTCATTGACTTCACGTCATCCATGTTAGAAATAACAACTGGAGTCAGAGTTGATTTTGCATTGCTCTGCAGGAATGCCAGGTCGAACTCAATAATAGTGTCGCCTTTTTTAACCTGCTGGCCTTCCTGCGCGATGCGGGTAAAGCCTTGGCCTTTCAGTTCAACAGTATCAATACCGAAGTGAACAAACAGTTCGATACCTGAATCTGATTCCAAAGAGAATGCATGATTCGTTTCGAAGATTTTACCGATCACGCCGTCACATGGAGCAACCATTTTGTTGCCTGTTGGCTTGATAGCAATACCATCACCGACGATTTTCTCAGCGAAAACCACGTCTGGTACGTCTTCAATCGGTACAATCTCACCAGACAATGGTGCAAAAATTTCGATACCGGCAGTATCCGTTGCACTGTTGTCAGAAGAGACCATCTTCTTCAAAAAATCAAAAAAGCCCATGGTTTAGCTCCTGAATAATTATGTTGATCAATACGATTCTATCAGACTGCTCTGTTCTTCACAAAGTACTCATCTACAATCGCTTCAACCTCAGCAGCTGTAGCTGATGCCAATGCACGGTCAGCCAGATCTTTCGCAACAGCATAGCTGGTGCTACGAACCAATTGTTTCACACGTGGGATAGACATCGCACTCATTGAGTACTCATCCAGACCCATACCCAGCAGCAGCACGGTAGCGCGTTCGTCGCCAGCCAATTCGCCACACATACCGGTCCATTTGCCTTCAGCGTGTGATGCATCGATAACCTGTTTGATCAGATTCAATACTGCTGGAGACAGTGGGTTGTACAGACGAGAAATCATCTCGTTACCACGGTCAACGGCCAGAGTGTACTGAGTCAAATCGTTAGTACCGATACTGAAGAAGTCAGCTTCTTTTGCCAGATGACGAGCCATTACCGCAGCGGCTGGTGTTTCCACCATGATACCTACTTCGATGTTTTCATCGAAAGCGACACCTTCGCTACGCAGTTCGTCTTTCAACTCTGCCAATTCAACTTTCAGTGAACGGAACTCTTCCACAGAGATGATCATTGGGAACATGATGCGCAGCTTACCGAAAACGGAAGCACGCAGAATCGCGCGTAACTGAGTGTGCATGATGTCTTTGCGATCAAAGAAGATACGCACAGCACGCCAGCCCAGGAACGGGTTCATCTCTTTTGGGAACTTCATGTAAGGCAGTTCTTTGTCGCCACCGATGTCCATGGTACGAACAATGATTGGCTTATCAGGCATGGACTGAGCCACTTCTTTATAAGCCTGGAACTGTTCCTGCTCAGATGGCAGAGAATCACGATCCATGAAGAGGAATTCGGTACGGTACAGACCAACACCTTCAGCACCATTACGGTGTGCACCATCCATATCTTTCAGGGTGCCGATGTTAGAGCAGACTTCTACCTGGTGACCATCAGTGGTGGTTGCTGGTAATTCACGCAGTTTAGCCAGCTCTGCTTTTTCTGCCAGGAATTTAGCCTGAGCAGCTTTAGTTTTGCTGATAACTTCGTCAGTCGGGTTGATATGCACCTGATTGTGGATAGCATCCAGGATCAGGAAATCACCGCTCTGTACACGTTTAGTAACGTCGTTAGTACCTACAATCGCTGGCAGTTCCAAAGAACGGGCCATGATAGAGGTATGAGAGGTACGGCCGCCGATATCAGTTACGAAACCACGCACGTAGTTCAGGTTGATCTGAGCGGTTTCTGATGGAGTCAGATCGTTAGCAACCAGGATCACTTCTTCATCGATAGTGCTCAGGTTAACAATTTCCATACCCAGTACGTTTTTAACCAGACGATTGCCGATATCACGGAAATCGGTGGCGCGTTCGCGCAGGTATGGGTCATCCAGTTCTGCCATCATAGAAGCGTATTGCTCAATGGCTTGGTGGATTGCACGATCAGAACTGAACAGTTCATCGCGGATCAGGGTAAGAATATCCTGTTCGAGTTCTTCATCCTCGAGCAGCATGATATGGCCTTCGAAAATAGCCTCTTTCTCTTCACCGAAAGTCTTACCAGCCATTTCTTTGATGGCTTCCAATTGTTGTGCAGACTTGGTGCGAGCTTCGTAAAAACGAGCAACTTCGCTATCAACCTGAGAAGAAGAAATTGGAGCCTGATTGATAACAATGTGTTGTTCTTTCAGCACCAGGGCCTTGGCAAATGCAACGCCAGGCGATGCCAGGATACCAGAGATCATAGCCGTACCTATGTTGTTGTGTTAACAGGGATAAAAAGTGCTAATGGAAAAAAACCGGATTATTCCAGTGTATCCATCAGGGCAACCAGTTTATCTACCGCTTTTTTCTCATCGCTACCTTCAGCACGGATAGTGATAGTGGTACCTTTAACCAGACCCAGAGTTTGCAGTTTGAACAAGCTCTTAGCGCTAGCAGATTTGCCGCCGCTGATCACAGTTACTTCGCTTTGAAATTCTTTGGCTTCTTTAACGAATTGCGCAGCAGGACGTGTGTGCAGACCGTTTTCAGCAGTAATTAGTACAGACTTCTCGTACATTTGTTCACCCCAAATTAAATAAATCCATATTGTTGAGCCAGCTAAGGATACCATCGACCTGCTGCGGAGATAAACGATTTTGCATATTAAAACGCTACTTTTTGCATAATGTTACCGAGTTGTTATTGATAAAATAATAGCTTGTAGTATTGGCACTGCTGCCTCGTTAACCAAAGAGTCAATGTTTTGAGGCGACTGCAGTATAAATCGGAGGGAAATCGGTAAAAGTGATGTATACAACAATGAAAAAGCACGCCGAAGCGTGCTTTGAATGTAATGAGTGGCGCTATGGTTTTACGATTGCAGCTCTTGTTCGGTAAAAATCCCTTGGAATAACACGCTAGACAGATAACGTTCACCAGAACTTGGCAGAATGACAACAATCGTCTTGCCTTCAAACTCTGGTAATTCGGCCAGACGATTGGCTGCCACAACTGCGGCGCCTGAGCTGATACCGGCCAGAATGCCTTCTTCTTCCATCAGACGACGAGCCATGGCAATCGCATCGTCGCTGGCAACTTTTTCTACGCGATCCAGCAGTGACAGATCTAAGTTACCAGGAATGAAACCGGCACCGATCCCCTGAATTTTGTGTGGGCCTGGTTTCAGTTCTTCACCCGCCAGCTTCTGGCTGATCACTGGTGATTCTGCCGGCTCTACGGCGACAGAGATGATCTGTTTACCTTGTGTTTTCTTGATGTAACGGGAGATACCGGTAATGGTACCGCCAGTACCTACGCCAGCTACAACTACATCGACTTGACCATCGGTATCATTCCAGATTTCTGGGCCGGTCGTTTTTTCGTGAATCTCAGGGTTGGCCGGATTTTCAAATTGCTGCAGCAGTACATATTTTTCTGGATCTGAGTTAACCAGCTCCTCGGCTTTAGCAATGGCGCCTTTCATGCCCAATGGGCCTTCCGTCAGCACTAAATTAGCACCTAGCGCTTTCAGCAGTTTACGGCGCTCCAAACTCATGGTTGCTGGCATGGTCAGCGTAATGCCATAACCACGGGATGCAGCAACAAATGCCAAGGCGATACCGGTGTTACCACTGGTTGGTTCGATAATTTCTTTGCCTGCTTTCAGGATGCCTTTCTTTTCTGCGTCCCAAATCAGATTGGCGCCGATTCGGCATTTAACGCTGAAACTTGGGTTACGGCTTTCGACTTTCGCTAATACATTGCCTTTACTGACGCGGTTCAGGCGAACCAGGGGAGTGTTTCCGATGGTCAGTGAGTTATCTTCAAAGATTTTGCTCATGTTCGCTCCTGCGAGTAGGTCTTTATTGAAAGTAGGTTAATCCTAAAAATCAGGATAGGAAATGCTGTTTTGTTATAACCATATGTAATAACAAGATATAGCCTGCTATTTGTGCATGTCAGCCCCGGACTGATTAAAATAATCTGCGCATGCTATTTTCTTTTAGGCATAATTAGCATAATCAGAAGGATAAGATTATAGCTTACCCCTGTTATTTCACCGATGTGAACAGGGATAAGGAGGAAATAATGCGTGGCAAATTTATGTCAACGGCAGCAATTTTGTTGTTGGCATGGAACAGTGGTAGTTTTGCAGTAACAACCGAACTGCCTGCAGCAGCTCCCAAGTCTGGGGCTGAAATAGGCACTTCATTGCCATTACCTTCCGTGGCAGTCCGAAGCGAATTGACTCAGCAACTGATGGAAGTTGCCATGGCGGGTATTCATCCGGCATTTGCAAAGAGTTGGTTACAGCTGACCAAACAGCCTGAATTGGCTAAAAATCCTGAAACTTATTACCAGATATATAGCCTGTTGCACCAATTCCGTCGCCAATGGCATGAGCTGGATGGCGATTCCCGCGAACGTTTTCATTTCAAGAATTTTAATCCGGTATTGTCTGCAGCAGAGCGTAACGAATATATCGCATTATTACAGCGACCTGATGTAGATCGGGTCATGAATAAGTTACGTCCGCAGACGGAAAATTATTTATCTTCCCGGCGTGTGCTGTTGTCATTATTGGATGAATCAAGAAAAGCACCTTGGCCAAATTTACCCGATTTAAAAGTGAAACCGGGCGAATCTCATGAGGCTTTACCGTTAATTCGTGATGTTTTACTGCGTAGTGGTGATTTGCCGAGTGGACAATTAACGGCTGAGCAACTCAAACTCACCACCTATGATGAATTAACTGTGCAGGCCATGCAGCATTTTCAACAACGACATGGTCTCGATGGCGATGGTGTGATTGGTCGTCGTACATTGACTTGGCTGCGCTTGCCGCCGAAAGTTCGCGCCGTCATTCTGGCTCGAAGTATTTTACGCGGAGATTTGCCACAACAAATCTCCTCGCAACGTCATGTTTTGGTTAACATTCCGGAATATCGGCTTCGTGTATTGGATGGCCAACAAGAGATTTTCTCCAGCCGTGTCATTGTAGGTCAGGTAAAACGTCAGACCCCTATATTATCCAGTGAGATTTCAAGCATTGTTGTTAATCCGGCCTGGCATGTACCTGCGCGTATTTTGCAGCAAGATTTAGTGCCCAAACTGGTTAAGGACAAACATTTCCTGGATAAAGGTCAGTTTGAAGTGGTTGATTCACAGGGTATGACTGTGGATCCAACGGCGATGGTTTGGGATGGTACCGAAGAGAATTTCCCTTATCGTTTGCGTCAAAAACCGGGTGATCATAATGCGCTTGGCCGCTATAAATTTTATTTGCCCAATAACGATGCGATCTATCTGCATTCCACCTCTTCACCTGGTTATTTTAAGCGTGATTTAAGAGCACTGAGTTCGGGGTGTGTGCGGGTCGAAGAGGCAGATGATTTTGCGAAATTGCTGTTAAAAGGCTCAAAATGGAATGTCGATAAACTGGATCAAATGCTGAAAGAAGACACCACTAAGTGGTTGGCAATGACAGATCCTGTACCGGTCTATACAGTTTATTGGCGTAGTTGGGTCGACAAACAAGGTCAGCTGCAATTCCGTGACGATATTTATCAGTTTGATGATGACGCTAAAATGGCAAATAGTGCAGTGATTGATAGTTTAATTGATCATACGTAATTGACTGAAATACAATGAAAAACGGGGGCGATCATGTCCCCGTTTTTCATTGCTGTTTGGGATGGATTATTTTTTCTGATCGTCAACCCACATGGCAGTGCTGGCACAAATAGCCATCGGCATCAGGAATAAATTCAGCAATGGGATAGAGCCTAATAACATAACTAGGCCGCCGAAAGACAGGTGTCGCCAGCGGTTTCGGGCAAGCTGGTTTCGCATATCAGGAAAAGCGATTTTGTGATTGTCGTAAGGATAATCACAATATTGAATTGCCATCATCCAGGCGGAAAACAACAGCCATATCCAGGGGGCTAAAAATTGTCCGGCAACCGGAACAAAAAACAAAAT
>JAQUHG010000288.1 GCA_028683735.1 Tolumonas sp.
CCCAAATAACCATCACCACTGAACCCGGGCTTTCGGCTTCACCACGATTTAGAAAAATAGCCGATGGGTTACTCACCTCTTTCATACCCTGCGACGTCATCGCAAATACACCGAGTTCATTAATCGCGCCAAAGCGGTTTTTCTGACAACGTAAGGTTCGATAACGCGAATCGGCATCCCCCTCCAGCAACACCGAACAATCGACACAATGTTCTAATACTTTCGGCCCCGCCAAGGCTCCATCTTTGGTGACATGCCCGACCATAAAAATAGCCACTTGGTGCTGTTTGGCAAAACGCGTCAAATGCGCGGCACTTTCCCGCACCTGAGAGACTGATCCTGGAGATGAGCTGACATCAGCCACATGCATGACTTGAATCGAGTCGATGACCATAACGGCTGGTTTTTCCTGCAAAGCCAGATGACAGATTTGCTCAACACTGGTCTCTGACAACATGCGCAATTTATCATTGGGCAAACCAAGACGATGCGCCCGCATGGCGACCTGCTGCAACGACTCTTCACCAGTCACATACAGCACTGGCATGCGATCGGCCAATGAACACATGGTCTGCAGCAGTAAGGTGCTTTTCCCTGCCCCCGGATGCCCGCCAATCAACATGGCTGACCCCGGCACAATTCCGCCACCCAGCACCCGATCCAGCTCTTTGTAACCGGAGCTGATACGTGGCAACTCAGCCAGCGACACTTCAGCCAATGTTTGAACCTTGCTCGTCAGCTCACCGGCATAACCGGTCCGCTGCATTTTATTGGTAGTCGCTGATGGGCCCAGACGGACTTCTGTGATGGTGTTCCACGCCTTACATTCACTGCATTGACCTTGCCAACGGGCTGATTCTGCACCACATTCATTGCAGACGTAAGCGACTTTACTTTTTGCCATCACAGATCCTTTTCAAGAAATTGGCTATTATGTCGATATGGGATATTGATGATAACAATAATCAGCTCAGGAGTGGGCAGTTCATGGAGTCGCCACTGGCATCTGCGATATTAGAACAGTTACAACCCCTGTTTGTTGAACCGGATTTTGACACACTGTTCAACCGCCTGACAGAAGGTGAAAGTAAGAGCGCGCGTTTTTTACTGAAAATGGAATTAAACCGTCTCTGGTCGCCGTGCATTCGTATTATGGACATGCGCAGCAAAGGTTATCCCTGTCAGCTCGTGCAATATGGCGGTATTCAGCATTATCTGGGAGAGCATGACAATAAAATCTTCCAGCAAGCACTCGAACGCTATCAACAGCGATATACCACCGGTGTCTATGAAACCGTCATCGCCAATGCGAAACCGCAGCATAATCAGGCTGATGAAGCCAAACGGGCAACAACCACCAATCGGTTACAGATCCGAACACTGGAGTTTGGCAGCTACCACCAGGGACGCGAAGAGCGGATCCATTATTCCTCACCCGTTACGCTGCTATTAGCCAATGGGCAAACCATTAAAGCGAAAACCTCGAATCTGTCGGTTAACGGGATCCGGATTGTATTACTTGAGCCTAGCTCTTATGAGCTGGGGCAAAGTTGCCAGATCTTGTTTTCTGGCTTACAGAAAGAACAACCGGAAGAAATTATATTCTCTCCGGCGCGTTACCAGATCCGGGGTGAAGAGCACCATGAACAACAAAGTTGGTTACGTCTGAGTTGTGAAGATCCACGCCCGGAATTCAAAGAATATTTACGCAACTTCATCCAGCAAAATAAAACCCGCTATCGGGTAAGTATCGATTTCGCCTTTACTGCCACAGAAATTAAAGGTTTTGAGCAATTTTATCTGCCTCGCCTGACGGGGCTGCCGCTGTTTTTTTCACATGATAAAGACATCAAACTGGAATATTTGCTGAAAACAGAAAACAACCAGCAGGAATTGGAATATTGGCGTAACGAACGCAACAGCGATCAACTGGCCGGATTATTTCAGCCTGCACGAATGGAGCGTTTATTGGCCCAGCCCGCTAAGCAAAAAAGTATTTTGATTTATTGCTTTGCGCATACCATTCGTAGCCATATTTATTTTTTCTCTGCGACCGAAGAAGAGCTTGAGAAAAAAGATTTAAAAGCACTGTTTTTCTCGGTCGGAAGTAAACGCAACAGTTGGCGAGTTTATAACCTGACATTACAAGCCGTGGATCCGCAACTCGATCTGGATAAGTTGATCGATAGCAATATCAGTATGGAACAATACCGGCATGGGCTCGTTCATCAACTGCAACAGTTTCGTTATGTCGGTCAACTCACGCCCATCAATCTGGATAATCATCTTGAAGACTTCAAGTCTTGGCAGCCGACTCAGAATGATGCCAACCTGTTGCAGTGTTTTGGTCATCAATTAGATGCAACCCCTTTTCAGATCGAGTTGCTGCATTATGCGCAATTGCGGCGTGAACCCCGGTATATGCACAAAACACCAACCGTAGTGAAACTGGGCGAACAGGCACTGATCGGCTGGACTCGTGATATCTCCACGCTGGGATTGCAAGTTGAACTGGAAGCTGCGTTGCCTTGTAAAATGGGTGATGTGATCCTGCTCAGCTTGCCTAAGATGCAAGATCTGATTAAAAAGATGGATTTGTCTGATCTCAAATATCGGATCGTTAATATCAATAACACCCGCACCGTGCTGCATTTAGCCATTGAAGGGGATGAAAACACGCACGTCGGTCGTGAGTTTTTCCAGATGCTGATCGAACAGAATCAGAAAAAGCTGACGATGACGAAAGAACAGCGCCACTATCGTGGAATGGCCAATAGTTTGCGCAATTTATTTGTAAACTATCAGTTTAACTATGCACTGTATGTTGATCGGCATTACGCCAGTAAACTCGGTATCCTGGGTATCGGACAAACGCCGCATTCACTCGATAATTTATTGCTCAATGTCGAACGGACTAAAGCGGATTTATATCCGTTACTGAAAGGCGATATATTAAAACAGGCACTTATTATTCCGTTGCATCAAGCTCGCCGTGAAGACCGGCCACAGGCAGTGGAGTTGTATATCCTGCATAAAAAACTGCAACAAGGTAAACAACAAGATCTGGTCCGACTCAGTGATGATTTTCTGAATACCAGTGAACGAAAAGATTTTGTGAACAGAGCGTTGGCACTGGGTGAGTTTTATTCCGTGCAATTGCATATTTCCCGCACCGGGCGCCCGGACATGGAATATCTGGCCAAAGAGCTGCATTACATCGCCAAATACGCCATTCATAAAGCTAAACAATTGGAAGAGGCACTTTGGAGTGTGGTGGGTGTCTGCGATGTGATTGATACCACAGAAGCCACCTTACAGCGGTTGGATATTAAACACTAAACAAAAAAACCGGCGTTTTATGCCGGTTTTCTTTAATTTTGAGATCAAGCCCGCGCGATTAAATCACCAGCTTGTAACAGACAAATCACCGCTTCTAAATTCATATGACGGATCGCCACCTGAGCTTGTTCGCGTACCACTGGTTTGGCATGGATCGCTACGCCTAACGCAGCCGCTTTCAGCATCGGCAAATCATTCGCGCCATCACCGATAGCTACAGTTTGTTTGTCTGAGATCTGATAACGCGCTTGCAGTTCTTTCAGAGTTTCTGCTTTCACTGTGGCATCAACGATGCGGCCATTCACTTTACCAGTCAGATGATCACCGTCGATATCAAGCACGTTTGACTCAATATGATCTAAACCCAGATCACGTTGTAATTTGCCGGCAAAATAAGTGAAACCACCTGAAGCAATCGCCAGCTTCCA
>JAQUHG010000289.1 GCA_028683735.1 Tolumonas sp.
CAGGCCAGGGGTTAAAGGCGCGGATACAACGCTCAATAAAACTGGCTTCCTGCTGCCAATCAATGCGGGCTTCTTCCTTGGTGAGCTTTTTGGCATAGGTTGCCAGCTCGTTATCTTGCTTTTCAGGTTGTGTTGTCCCGGCGGCGATTTGCTGAACGGTAGCCAATAAGCCTTTGGGGCCTTCTACGGCTAGTTTTTCATACAAGGTCGCGCTAGTTTCTTCCGGTGCAATCGGGCAAATAATCTTATGCAGCATATCGCCGGTATCCAGCCCAATATCCATCTGCATGATGGTAATACCGGTTTGGGCATCACCTGCCCAAATCGAGCGTTGGATGGGGGCGGCTCCACGCCAGCGTGGTAACAAGGAGCCATGCACATTAATGCAACCCAAACGGGGAGTATCTAATACCGCTTGTGGCAATAATAAACCGTAAGCCACGACGATCATCAGATCGGCATTTAATGCCGTTAACTCTTGCCGTGCGGCGTCATCTTTAAAGTTAACTGGCTGAAAAACTGGAATTTGATGCGTGAGCGCCAGCGTCTTGACTGGGCTGGGGGTGAGTTTATTACCCCGGCCTGCCGGTCGGTCGGGTTGGGTGTAAACACCGACCACCTGCAAATTAGCATCTAGCAGCGCTTGCAGGTGTTGGGCGGCAAAGTCAGGTGTTCCGGCGAAGATAATGCGAAGATTATGCACAGCTGATCCTATTAGGATGAACGTTCAATACGTGCCTGCTTTTCCAGCTTCTGCCGGATACGCTGCCGTTTGAGTGGCGACAAATAATCGACAAACAGTTTGCCGACCAGATGATCCATTTCATGCTGCAAACAGATCGCCAGTAAACCATCCGTTTCAATCTCAAACGGCTCACCATGGCGGTCTAACGCACGAACTTTGACCCATTCTGATCGCGGTACTAATGCCCGACATTCAGGAACAGAGAGACATCCCTCTTCAATTCCCGTCTCGCCACGTTTCTCAATCAGCTCCGGATTAATTAATACTGTGGGTTGACTGTGATCTTCTGAGATATCTACGACTATAATTCGTTTATGAATATTGACCTGTGTCGCAGCCAGGCCAATCCCTTCTTCCAGATACATAGTTTCAAACATATCCTGTATGATATGTTCGAGATCTGGGGTGATTTTTTCGACCGGCGTTGCAATTTTGCGCAACCGTTCATCAGGAAAACGTAAAACTTCCAGTGTGGCCATATAATTAATTAATACTCGTATATCGTAACTGTCAGCCTGATTTTAGTCGGCTGGCGTCCAAAATAACAGCCGTCCGGCATAAACGGGACAGGGATGATTATGAAACTACGTTATATTTCGCTTTTTTTGGTGTCAGCATTGTGTGCCTTTCAGGCAAGTGCCGACACGCTGGCATTGAAAAAAGACCATCCGGATAAATATATTGTCAAAAAAGGCGATACATTATGGGATATTTCCGGCCGTTTTCTGACTAAGCCGTGGTTGTGGCCCCGCTTATGGGATATGAATAAACAGATCAAAAACCCGCACTGGATTTATCCTGGTGACCGTTTGCGCCTCAAATGGGTTAATGGTCAACCGAAGCTAGTTTTAGACCAATCTGATGCCCGCGAAGGGAAACATCATATCAAGTTAACACCTAAGGTGCGTATTGAAGAAAATCAGTCGCCGGTGTTGACAGTTGAACTCTCAGAAATATCGCAATTCTTACGCGCCGACATGGTTGCCGATATGAATACGGATCTTGAGCACGTGCCGTATGTTCTGGGTGAAAACAACGATACGAGTATTTTTATGTCGAAGGGACAAACGATACACGTACGGGGAAAAGCAGATCTGAATACACACTATGGTGTGTATCATGTGGGGAATACCTATAAAGATAACCAAACCGGAGAAGCACTTGGACGTCAGCTTGAGCTGGTGGGTGTTGTGCAGCCAAAAGAAGTTGGTGATAACAATATTACGACTGTTGAAGTGGTCAGTAGTTTTAGTGAAATCCGACGTGGTGATCGTTTACTGCCAATGCTGAGTGAAAGTAGTATCGACGCATTCTTTATTCCAGAGCCGGGTAACCTCACTAAGCCTGCGCATATCATTGATATACCGATGAAGAGCACTTACGTCGGCAAATATGACACTGTCATTATTGACAAAGGTGCCAGAGAAAATCTGAAACCAGGCGATGTTTTCGGTATTGTTCGTCCAGGTGCTGAAGTGGTGGACGATGGCCCTGATCATGTCTCTTACCAACAAGATAGTTCTATTGGCCAGAAATTGATGAATAAGCAATCGACGGTGCTCAGTGCTGATCATATTGGTGAAGTGATGGTGATCAAGGTCTACCAGAAAACCAGTTTAGCGATAGTGATGAACAGTCGTGATATGGTGCGTGCTGGTTATGCGGTGGAAAACCCTTGAACCCTCTTTGTCGCAAGATGAATTAGCTCTGTGGTTACATCTTGTTGCGCTTCCTGGAATTGGCCCCATCAAAGGGGCCAAATTATTACAACGTTTTGCCATTTCTGAGTTAATTAGCTGTAGTCCTGCGCAATTATCTGTTTGTGGCTGGAATGAAACTCAGGTTCGTCAGTGGCTTGATTTTTCTCCAGCCAATTACCAATCGATCATTGATTGGGGGCATGAGAAAAACCAGCATATCCTGCATTTTGATCACCCTGCTTACCCATCATTACTGCGTAATGTTGTCGGTGCGCCATTAATTTTGTTCATTGTTGGCAACGCAACCATTATCAGTGAACTTCAGCTCGCGATTGTAGGTTCAAGGAAACCCACCACCGATGGTCGTGATGCAGCACAGAGTTTTACTCGTGAATTGGTACAAGCAGGGTTGGTGATTACCTCTGGGTTGGCGTCAGGTATTGATGCCATCAGTCATCAAACAGCGCTGCAATGTGGTGGCAGAACGATAGCGGTTCAAGGCTGTGGTCTGAATCAGGTTTATCCGACTAAACATCGCGCTTTAGCGAATCAAATACTTGAGCAGGGTGGGGCGCTGGTTTCGGAGTTTTTTCCGGATACTTTGCCACGGCCTGAACATTTTCCTCGTCGGAACCGTATTATAAGTGGATTATCGGTTGGAACATTGGTGATTGAAGCTGCCGAAAAAAGTGGTTCATTGATTACGGCACGCTATGCAGTGGAACAAAACCGGGAAGTTTTTGCCGTGCCAGGTCGAGTAAATAATCATAATGCACGAGGTTGTCACCGATTAATTCAACAAGGGGCAAAACTTGTCTGTGATGCTGCCGATATAATAGAAGAGATAGGTATTATTCCTCCTGCGATAGTTGAGCAATCGGTTGCCAAACCTCAACAGGAAGAATCTTTATCTGATTTGCCATTTTCCCGATTGTTAGATAACTTAAGAAGTAATGAGGTAACAGCGATAGATGTTATTGCTGCGACCAGTGGGTTGCCTGTTCAGGAGGTGATGACGGAATTAATCACGCTCGAATTAGAAGGATTAATTTTGTCAGTGCCGGGTGGTTATGTGCGAACGAGGAGTGCCTAATTATGTTTGATGTCTTAATGTACCTGTTCGAAACATATGTACAAAGTGAGTTGGATTTCATGGTTGATCAAGATGCCCTGACCGATGAACTAACTCGTGCCGGCTTTCAAAAACCTGAAATATATAAAGCACTATCCTGGCTTGAAGATTTAGCTGCGCTACACGATAGCCCAGACGCACCTGAATATACGGCGTGCGCTTCAGATTCATTTCGGATTTATGC
>JAQUHG010000290.1 GCA_028683735.1 Tolumonas sp.
CATTTCGCTGTGGGAATTGACCACCCATGGAGCCAGTGGTGTATGGGCATCTTTAGTCATAATGCGAAAATGCGCGAGTGCGGCTTGTTCATTTAACGCAGCAGCGATCAGATGCCCCTGCGGTACGGGTAATTCATCCGGACAAACCGGGGTAAATGTGTTTTGCACATCAACATCAATGGCCGCAATGTTCATTTTATTCCCCTAATTTGGTTCCTATAAGATACCAATAGCCATAAAGGTATTGCAGAGGAACCAATGTGTCAATTATTATTGCCGACAGTAATGAGAATAAGGTGTCGAAATGTCCCGAATTGCTGTGATGGGTTCTGCTTTTAATCCGCCGTCACTGGGCCACAAAGATGTGGTGGAACAGGCGTTAAAGCAATGCGATCAGGTTTGGCTGGTGCCGGCCTTCCGTCATGCGTGGGGAAAAAGTATGGCGCCCTACTCACAACGCTGTCAGATGGTTGAATTATTTGTGAAAGACATCGCCGATCCGCGAGTCAGTCTGTGTGCCATCGAACATGAAATTGCCAGTGACAAGCCCGTCTATAGTTTTGACTTGCTGGCAGCATTGCAAACACGAATTCAGCCGGATGACCAACTACTACTGGTCATCGGGCCGGATAATGCCGCGGCCTTTGATAAATTTTACCGTGCCAGTGACATTCGCCAGCGCTGGCAATTATTGGTGGTCAAAGAGCGTATTTCAGTGCGGAGTACAAAAATACGTACTGCGTTACAACAACATAAATCTATCACCGCGATGACCACCCCCGGCGTGGCAGCTTTCTTAACGGCACATCCTGTTTACGGTGGCGCGACTTTATGATCAGCACGATTGATACCGTATTACTGCGCATTGCTGATAATGAATTACAGGTATTACTCTGGCAACGACCAGAGGATAGCCGTGTATTTGCCGGTGAATGGGCCTTACCGGGCGGTTGGGTATTTGAAGATCAAGATACAACACTCGAACAAGCAACCTGTCGTATTCTGGAGCACAAAGTTGGCTTAAAGCCCGACTATATCGAGCAAGTCGCCACTATTGGTAATCAACATCGTGACCCAGCAGGTTGGTCAATGACCGTTTTGCAGCTGGCGCTGATCCGTTACAGCCGCTCCGAATTACCACATGCCGATACGCAGTGGGTATCGGTTGATACAATTCGTCATCAAACGCTGCCTTTTGATCACAATGTCTTGCTGGAAAAAGTGCTGGAGCGGCTGAGCACCAAAGCCCGTTACAGCACCCTGCCGCTTTATCTGGCGGAACAGGAATTGAAGTTACCCGAATTACAGCGCATTTATGAAGTGGCGCTCGGTAATCCGTTACATAAACGCGCATTTCGGGATCGGATCTTAAGTGCCAATGTGCTGGAAGATACCGGCCAGCGCGTTCAGGGCCGCGGTTCGCTGGCGACCATCTATCGGTATCAACCCGACTGTGCCGTGCGTTTGTTTGATCGCATGATGCAAGGTGTGGTGGCTGAAGAACCTGCTTAATAGCGATAGCATTAAGCGCATATAAAAAGACCGGCGGTTCAGCCGGTCTTTTTTCAATAGCATTACCGCAATTTTATACGCGGAAACTATTCACCTGTTGATTCAGATCGCGTGAAATTTCATGCAAGTCCGCAGAAAGTTCATTTGAGCGGCGCGCCGTATCACTCAGCTCATCAGACACATCTTTCGTGGCCTGAATGTTACGACCTACTTCCTCCGTCACAGCACGCTGTTCTTCTGCGGCACTGGAGATCTGCATCGCCATATCCGCAATCTGCGTGATCGCATGGGTGATTTGCTCCAGTGCAATGGTCGCACTGTGCGCTTCATCCACACTGTCTTGCGCCAGTGACTGGCTTTGATCCATGGTGGCTACTGCTTGATGTGTGTTGCGTTGCAACGTTTCAATCATCGCCCGGATCTCACCGGTAGAGTGCTGGGTTCGTTGCGACAAGACGCGCACTTCATCCGCTACCACCGCAAAACCACGGCCCTGCTCACCGGCACGCGCCGCTTCAATCGCCGCATTCAATGCCAGCAAGTTGGTCTGCTCGGCAATACCCTGAATGGTCGCCAGGATGGTATTGATCTGCTGTGCGTTTTGTTCCAGTTCGCGAATGATGTTGGATGCTTGCTCTACTTCACCTGCCAAACGGGTAATGGACTGCTGATTACGCGCAATAACTTGTTTACCTTGTTCGCAATTATTCGCTGATTCGCGCACCGCTTGTGCGGTTTGTTCGGCATTGCTGGCCACTTCATTGGCGGTTGCTGACATTTCATGTACGGCAGTCGCGATCTGAGAAATTTCCTGCTGCTGATGCTGCAACGAAACATTGTTTTTCGCTGCCATATCCCGCGATTGTCCAGCTTGCTGATCCAACTCACGCGAGCTGCTGGCAATCTTCAGCATCATGTCATGCAGCTTATCCAGGAAAGTATTGATATGTCGGGTAACGACACCAATTTCATCATGCTGAATAACCGCCAAACGGTGGGTTAAATCACCATTGCCGCGCGATAGGGCCGCAACGGCTTCGGCCATGGTATCCAGTGGATGCAACATACCACGAATGATCACAAATGCCGCGCCCACCACCACCAGCAACTGGATCAAACCAAACACTATGGTATGTTGTTGCTGTTCATACATATTCTGGAAAGCGACTGATTCGTCATATAACAAACCGAAATACCAGTCATAACCGGGGATCTGTTTAAACACCACAAACGTAGTCGCATCGCCAATGGTGATTTCATGTAATGCACCTTCCTGCGCCATCTGCTTGATAGCAGATAAACTCAGGTCAGGCGCTAAATTTGTAGCAGGCTTTAACGTTAGTGCAGCATCCTTCGATGCAACGATATTGCCACTGCCATCGATTAACACACCACTCACACCATCGGATTGAATTTTATTCACGTTAGTGATGAGGTCTTTGATCACCACATCACCTGAGATAACCCCCTGATTAGCACCAAAATCATAAGGCTCGGCAATACTGATCATGAGTGCATGACTGGATGCATCTTCATACGGTGCAGTAACAACTAGTTTACCGGCGGCTTTGGCATCTTGGTACCAAGGGCGTTGACGGGGATCATAACCCTCCGGTGCTTTCCATCCGATAGTAGAAACCTTCATCTGACCATCAGATGTACCCGCATAAACCATATCAAACTTGCCGGCAGAGGCGGCTTGGATTAAGGCTGGAACCGGATCAATATCCGGTTTGCCAAATACTTGCTTGGCTGCGTTCACGATACTGGCACTGTTATCTAACCAATATTTCAAGTAGTTAACCTGTGCTGCCGCCACTGTCTGCGCATAGTTATCTACTGTTTTTCTGGCTTGATCCGCCTGAGTGCGACTGCTCGACCACAGCTGCACTCCGGTCATCACCACCAGCAACGCAATCAGCGCTAATAGTAGTTTATTCTTAATATTCATGGTCATATGATCTCCATTTATGACAGGATGGCACGTATTGTCCTTTATTTAACCAGTGTTTTATTCCGAACCATGCCTTTCTTATTTAGTAAGAACACGAGCAAACATATCGACGCGTATCTCATTAAACTTTAAATAAAACGCAGATTATTTTGCTGTTCCATTTGATTTCATTATGACAGATAAAAAAAATCCCGCACAACGGCGGGATCCAGAATAAAAAACTAACTGCTTATTTAAGCAACGGTAATGCGAGCAAACTTACGTTTACCAACCTGCCATAC
>JAQUHG010000291.1 GCA_028683735.1 Tolumonas sp.
TCAATCGCACGTACCAGATCGGCACTTTCATCCACGTATAAGTGGCTGACACCAAAACCGCCGATGATGACAGGGATCGTACTTTGATCTTTACACAGGCGATGCAAATTCGCGCCACCACGTGGGATGATCATGTCGACGTATTGATCCATGGTCAGTAGTTCGCTCACCAGTGCACGATCCGGGCTTTCAATGTATTGCACTGATGCTGCTGGCAAACCACTCTTGGCCAGCGCCGCCTGAATAACTTTCACCAACGCCATGTTGGAATGAAACGTCTCACGACCACCACGCAAAATGCTGGCGTTACCGGTTTTCAAACACAGTGCGGCGATATCAATGGTGACATTTGGGCGCGCTTCATAAATAACGCCAATCACGCCAATTGGTACGCGACGACGCGATAAACGCATGCCGTTTTCCAGCACCCGACTGTCAATTTCAGCACCGACCGGATCATCCAGTGTCACCACTTTGCGCACGTCGGCAACAATACCGGCCAGACGTGATTCATTCAGTAGCAGACGGTCGAGCAGAGCGTCGGTTAAACCTGACGCTCGACCGGCTTCAATATCTTTGGCGTTGGCAGCCAGGATCACATCCTGCTGTAATTCCAACTCATCAGCCATCGCCAACAAGGCCTGATTTTTACGGGCTGTCGCAGCAATAGCTAATTCAAACGATGCTTCGCGGGCGGCCTTGCCCATTGCTAATAAACTCATGTTCATTCTCCTTTACAGCAAGACCATATCATCACGGTGGATTGCCACCGGACCATAGCCATAACCTAAGCAAGCTTCAATTTCATCCGAGTGATGGCCACGTACACGGGCTAATTCATCAGCAGTATAGCGCGTAATGCCACGCGCTAACTCTTTGCCGTCCGGTGTAATAATGCGCACGGCTTCACCACGGCTGAATTCACCGACAATTTGTGTGATCCCTTTCGGTAACAAGCTCGATCCTTTGTCATGCACTGCTTTCACCGCACCGGCATCAATGTGAATTTCACCGTGCGACTGCGGGCCGGCTAAAATCCAGCTCTTGCGACCTTCCAGCGGGTTGGCTTGGGCTTTAAAGCGGGTACCGACTTTTTCATTGTTCGCCAGACGCCCCACTACTTCTGGTGTTTTACCGCTGGCGATCACCACTTCAATACCGGCACGGCAGGCAATATCGGCGGCTTGCAGTTTCGTTGACATGCCACCGGTGCCAAGGCCACTCACGCTGTCACCGGCCAGACTACGCAGTTGATCGGTGATTTCGGTAACTTCTTCAATCAATGTTGCATCCGGGTTGGTACGCGGATCGGCAGTAAACAATCCTTTCTGGTCAGTCAGCAGAATTAACAGATCGGCATCGGCCAGAATAGCAGCCCGCGCAGACAGGTTGTCATTATCGCCGACTTTAATTTCAGCAATCGCGACCGCATCATTTTCGTTAATAACAGGAATAATACGGTTATGCAGCAGTGTCTGCAGCGTGTCGCGTGCATTCAGATAGCGTTCGCGATCTTCCAGATCGGCACGGGTCAGCAATAGCTGGCCGATCTGCAATCCATAGATACTGAACAGGTTTTGCCACACTTGCATCAGGTGACATTGCCCCACCGCCGCCAGCATCTGTTTGTTGGGCATAGTGGGGGGAAGATCGGGGTAACCCAACTTCTCACGACCTGCGGCGATAGCGCCGGAGGTAACAACCACGACTTGATGCCCATGACGATGCAAAGCAGCACACTGACGAACCAACTCAACCATATGAGCTTGATCCAGTTTACGTGTGCCGCCAGTAAGAATGCTGGTGCCCAGCTTGACGACGATGGTTTTGCTTTTCATTGCTGCGATAACCCTCCATGAAGGGCTTCTTTATACCGGAGGCTAACCGCCCCCTGCAATGGAATTTCGCAGCTATTTTATGCGTTATCTTGATCAGAGATTAAAATGCAGGCGTAACCATTCGCCAATTTCACTTAACATCCGGTTCATCTGCTCTTTGACCGGCTCTTTATCCAGCACCACCGCTTTACCGCTTAAGCTGGATGATGCCAACATGCGGACATCTGCTTCCGAACAAATAAAGTCACGCCGATGCCCAATACTCAAAATCGGCACTCGTGTTTTGCTGACACCCACCAGCCCCTGCCGTTTTAGTGAAAATACCTGACAGCTTTTTTGTACGGCTCCCCAATCTGAGGCATCCATATTTAACCGGTTAGCCAGACTGGCGCGCATCATCGGTGGTGATAACTCAAATATCGCCGGATCAGTAAAATAGTTGTGCATGCCCGGTCCAACACAAACCACCGCTTTCATGCGCAACTGTTCCAGATAAGACAAGCGTACCGCAACATTGCCACCCAGACGGAAACCAACCATACCCACACGTTGATCATCCACCCACGGTACATCTTTCAGATAATGCAACACGGCTTGGTGTAAACGACTGGAATCTTCCACCAGCGGCCAATGGCTGGAATAACCACAACCAGGTAGATCGAGCGACAACATACCGATACCGAGCGGTTCCAGCACCTTTTCAAACAACCGAATAAAATCGAGTTGCAAACTATCAATGGCGCCGGTCACCATCACCAATGGCACCGGGTGATCGTCATGCGGCAGATGCAGATAACCTTTAACCTCTTTACCGCGAAACGGTACTTTCAGCTCTTTCAGTGGCACCGGTAGATAACGACCACCTTCACGGTAAGCAATGTTGGCTTGCACTTGCGCCTGTTCGGCCAGCTCATCACCCTTCAGATGCGGATAACTGGCAATAGAATAGTAACGCGCAGCGAGGAAATACTCTTTTTTGGCGATCCAATGTTCACCGGCATCATCGGCTTCTTTCGCCTTGCGGTTATGCTCGCCAGCTACCTGACTCCACTCATAACACCAGTTACCGGGAATAAAACCCTGTACGGTGTCGATTTGCTGCGGGTTAGTCCGTTCGCCATCGCTGGTAGCAATGCGGGCCAGCGTTTCTTCCAGCTCAATAGGTTCAGCGCCTTGCCAGATCCAAAATGCCCGTCGCAAAATCCGGAACCATGAAGGCGTACACAATCCGTCAATCAGGAACTGCTCTTGCGGTTCGCAAGGTAATGGATTGCCTGAACTGGAAATAGTAGAGGTTTCTCGAATTTTATAGGGCTGAACTTTGTTGAACAAAGTTTCACTTAAGTTCTTGTCGGATGGGGCTGACATACTGACTCCGCGAGCGGTTTTCTCTATTTATGCTCTTTGTCGCGCAAAAAAGAAAGGCTCCCATCGGAAGCCTTGCTTGTTTACTGATTTTCTTCACAAATTGGTGGAACAAAGCAGTGCACCATATCCCATGGCTGCTCGATCCACGTGTCTTGTGGAATAGACACTTCGAAATCATCGACCAGATGCTCGCCTTTCGGTTTAGCAAACACAGTAACCAGTCGTGCTTTCGGGTACATTTCACGCAACAGGCGTGCGGTGTTACCGCTATCCACCAGATCGTCAACGATCAGGAAGCCTTCACCATCGCCATCAATACGTTTTAGAACGTTTAAATCACCCTGTGAATCATGTTCGTAGCTGGAAATGCAGATGGTATCCACAAACCGGATACCCAGTTCACGCGCCATAATAGCCGCAGGAACCAACCCGCCACGACTAACCGCTAAAATGCCTTTCCATTGGCTTGCAGGAAGCTGACGACGAGACAGACGACGCGCTTCACGATGCAGATTTTCCCACGAAACATAAAACTTTTT
>JAQUHG010000292.1 GCA_028683735.1 Tolumonas sp.
AATTGCCCGGTTAGCCCATCGTAGATATACAGCTGCAAGGTAAAATGGCGTAATGGATTTTTATACCATGTTCCCGGAAAAACATTGTCGAGAATACCTTGGTCTGGTTTCTGCAGCGAGGCATCTACGATGCTGCCAAAAATGAGATATTGGCTGTCAGTCTGCACGGCTAAGCTTTGGATCTGCTGCGCAAATGTGCTGTCACCTTGATGTAATTTGCCGGGGTCTACCCCCAGATTATTATCTAACCAGCTGTGAGTGACAAAAACCTGACGCTGTTGCCCTAAGCGGTCGAACAATGCTCGTGTTACGGAGCGATCCAATTGATAGATTTGGCCATAACGACCATCATCTTTGTGTTGCCAGTTAAACCGGATCAGTGAAATATCTTTGGCATATAAGCCACCCGCACAACCAGACCGATCGGCGACTATATAAGAGCGCACATTAACAAACATGCGTTGCTCGCGGATCTCTTCATCCAACAGTTGATATTGCCGAACCTCACTATTGGCACGGATTTGGAAATCATCACGAGTCAGAGCACCATTGCTCAGTTGCTGAATGCTGGAAACAGAGGCACCCGCTTTCAGCATGGCTTGACGTAAGGCATCCTGAATCGCTTGCTGGCGCGCGTATTCCTCATCATTATTGATGATAGCCGCGCTACCCATGGTTTTATACCATGCAGCTTGTGAGGGCAGGGCGATCATGCATAACAGCAGAATAATCCAATGTTTCATGGCATTTGGCGAATGGGAGATAAGATAATTTTGCTATGCACAATCTATACCAGCGGAAAATTGACATCCGGCCTCAAGATATTATTTGAATGGTCGATAAGTGGTTATGCTAGGAGAAAGGTTGGGTCTAATAATGAAAAAATACAGACCGTTAATGGTTATTTTAACCGCCGTGTTTGCGTTGTCGGCCTGCGCTGATCGAACCGGTATGAACTATGACGGGCCAAAAAGAGAAACTGGGTTGGCGCTAAATCGTTTGGTGTCAGATATGACGGATCGCTTGTTTGCTACGAAGATCCCTGGCAACACGGTTTTATCGCCTATCGCTGTGACATCAATGGTGAATCTCAGTTCTCTGGAAAGTACGAGTCCAATCGGGCAGCAAATCTCTGAAGATTTTGTGCATGAATTACACCGACGTGGTGAAGTCGTTCTCGACTATAAGATAACCGGTAGCATCAAAGTGACACCAGAAGGTGATTTCACCATGAGCCGTGATTGGACCGAATTGTCAAAACGGATCCCTGCCGGGCGTGTGCTAACAGGAACTATGTCTCGAAATGATTTAGGTATGGTGCTCAATATGCGCATTATCAATATGCGTACGCGTTTGGTTGAAGCGACATCACAGGGCTTCGTACCAAATGAAATGCTCAAAGGTAATTTTGAATCTGGGCGCACCGTACTGGTAACGAAAGGTATGGTGGTTCGTGGTGAGTTTCCGTATGACCAATACGGCAAACCCCTTACGATGACACATTAGGAGGCGACTATGTCTCGCTGGTATTGGATATTGTTGCTGCTGAGTTCTGTTTTCTTAGCCAGTTGCACCACGCATCGGGTAACACATTATGCCCGTGAAACACCGGATGAATTTCCGGTATTGCGTTCGGTTGGTTACGGTATTGTTGATGTACAACCTGGGCCAACGCGTTCGGAAAAAATCCTGCAGGCAATCAGGGCGTCAAAACTCGATGCCTATCGTGAATTGACAGAACAGGTGTATGGCAACGCTATCCAAGCAGATACGGCTTATAACGACAATCGACAGGCCAGTAATCGTATGCATGCGAATGTCGATGGGTTATTACGCGGTGCGCGTGTCGTGAAGAGTTATCCGGTAGATAATATGTATGCGACAGAGCTGGAGCTGGATACCAAGGTGCTCTACAACATTTACCAGATGGATCATGCCTATTAAGTGCAGTTAACTCCCGCTAAAACGGGAGTTTTGTTCTGCAACTCTGTCATACCCCGTAGTGCGATTCCATCCAACTTTCTAATATCAATTGGGCGGATACCGCATCAACACGGCTTTTGCCTAACGCTTTATAGCCGCCGTGTTCAAAGAGACGAGCCTTGGCATCAGTCGTGGTGAGGCGTTCATCTTTGAATTCCACCTGAAAGCCGAAACGTCCGTGTAGACGTTGCCCAAACTTGCGGGCGCGCACGGTCATCTCTTGTTCAGTACCATCCATATTGAGCGGTAAACCGACGATTAACAGATCGGGCTGCCACTCTTTCAGTAGCTTTTCCAGCTGCACCCAGTCTGGAATACCCTCGTTGGCTTTCAACGACGTTAATGGTGACGCAGTGCCGGTGATTTCTTGCCCTGTGGCAACACCAATACTGCGTGTCCCAAAGTCAAAACCCATGAGTGAACGATTACCGATTTCTTTCATGCGTGGCCTGCTCCTGGTGCAAGCTGCCAGATATCAATACCGATTGATTTACTGGCTGCTAACCAGCGATCTTCAACCGGCGTATTAAAGATGATTTCTGAAGATGCTGGAATCGTCAGCCAGACATTATCCAAAATTTCCTGTTCTAACTGACCTGCCTCCCAGCCTGCGTAACCGAGCGCAATCATGTAATTTTTCGGTTCAGCAGAGGTACCAAGCGTTGATAAAATATCCAGTGATGAGGTCATCATGAGTTCATTGGTTATTGATAACGAAGCGTGAAAACCATCCATCGGCGTGTGCAAGACAAAACCACGATCGGTGTTCACCGGACCGCCAGACATAACGGGTTTACCTGAAAGTAGAAAAG
This sequence comes from Tolumonas sp., assembly GCA_028683735.1. Taxonomy (GTDB): domain Bacteria; phylum Pseudomonadota; class Gammaproteobacteria; order Enterobacterales; family Aeromonadaceae; genus Tolumonas. The sequence continues at coordinate 2,796 of JAQUHG010000292.1, forward strand.
CTGAGTTACCTAATTTCATCTGCGTTAATAACTGGCAGATATCAATATCCAGCTCGACATTCAGCACAATTCCCATCGCGCCTTTTTCGTTATGTTCACATAAATAAATAAGGGAACGCTCAAAAACAGAGTCGTTGAGCGTTGGCATTGCAACCAGAAAATAATTCTGTAATGACTGCATCATTCCTAAAGAGGGTTCCTTAACAGGCTTTACTGATGCGGCGTTCAATCGCATCCATCAGCAAACCACAAATATTAATATCAAATTGTGCTTCGATTTCCCGAACACAGGTTGGGCTGGTCACGTTAATTTCAGTGAGTCGATCACCGATAATATCTAAGCCAACAAAAATCAATCCTTTGGCTTTCAGGGTTGGACCAACAGCACGTGCAATTTTCCAGTCTGCTTCAGTCAATTCGCGCGGTTCGCCGCGTCCGCCGGCGGCCAGATTACCACGAGTTTCCCCCTGTGAGGGAATGCGAGCCAAGCAATAGGGAATCGGTTCACCATCAATCACCAATACACGTTTGTCGCCATCTTTGATCGCTGGCAAATATGATTGCGCCATACAATAACGGGAACCATGTTCGGTCAGTGTTTCGATAATGACACCGACGTTAGGGTCATCATGCTTCATGCGAAAAATAGAGGCACCACCCATACCATCCAGCGGTTTTAAGATCACATCCTGATGTTGCTGGTGGAAAGAGCGTAATTTAGCGGAAGATCGGGTCACCAGTGTTGTTGGTGTATGTTCTGCAAACCAGGCGGTAAACAGTTTTTCGTTAGCATCACGCAAGCTTTGCGGTTTGTTAACAATCAGGGTGCCTTGTTCTTCTGCCCGTTCGAGCAAATAGGTCGCGTAAATGAATTCCGTATCAAACGGTGGATCTTTACGCATCAGGATCACATCAAGCTCATGCAATGGCTGATCAACAACTTC
>JAQUHG010000293.1 GCA_028683735.1 Tolumonas sp.
ATCAAATTGTGGCACTCGGCGCTCACCTGCTGCATGAAGGTGAAGAGGTGCGTGTGTCTGCTCCGTTGGCTACTAACTCAGTAGAAGGAGCACATCCATGAGTGAGCATCGTTTCAACCTGTCTGCGCTCGCTGTACGCGAACGCGCCATCACACTGTTCTTAATATTTATGATCTCTGCCGCGGGTATTCTTGCATTCTTCCAACTCGGGCGAGCAGAAGATCCACCATTTACGATCAAACAGATGACGATCATCACTGCGTGGCCGGGTGCGACAGCCAAAGAGATGCAAGATCAGGTCGCTGATCCGTTGGAAAAACGTATGCAGGAACTGCGATGGTACGACCGCACTGAAACCTACACACGCCCCGGGCTAGCTTTTACTATGGTTTCCCTGCTCGATGGCACTCCGCCTTCGGCAGTCCAGGAAGAGTTCTACCAAGCTCGCAAGAAAATCAGTGACGAGGTCAAGAATTTGCCTGCTGGTATCATTGGTCCCATGGTGAATGACGAATATGCAGATGTAACGTTTGCACTTTTTGCCCTCAAAGCCAAGGGAGAGCCGCAAAGACTGTTGGTACGCGACGCAGAAACGTTACGCCAACAACTATTGCATGTTGCGGGTGTAAAGAAGGTCAACATCATTGGAGAGCAGCCCGAACGTATCTTTGTGTCCTTCTCTCATGACCGTTTGGCGACGTTGGGTGTTGCGCCGCAAGACATTTTTGCCGCTCTTAACAACCAGAATATGTTAACCCCCGCTGGTTCTATCGAGACCAAGGGATCTCAGATCTTTGTTCGTATCGATGGCGCGTTTGACAACCTAGATAAGATCCGACAAACCCCGATTGTCGTACACGGGCGAACACTGAAATTGTCAGATGTGGCGACTGTCGAGCGAGGTTATGAAGACCCCGCGACCTTCTTGGTCCGGAATGGTGGCGAGCCAGCACTTTTGCTCGGTGTTGTGATGCGCGACGAATGGAACGGGCTCGATCTCGGCAAAGCGCTTGAGGCTGAAGTCACTAAGATCAACACAGAACTGCCGCTGGGAATAACGCTGACCAAGGTGACGGATCAGGCAGTTAACATCAGCTCGGCGGTCGACGAATTCATGGTCAAGTTCTTCGTCGCCTTGCTTGTAGTGATGGTTGTGTGCTTCGTCAGCATGGGCTGGCGCGTCGGCATCGTGGTCGCAGCGGCGGTACCGCTGACGCTTGCGGTTGTGTTCGTCATCATGGCTGCAAGTGGTAAGAATTTCGACCGAATTACTTTGGGTTCGTTGATCCTGGCGCTGGGTCTGCTGGTGGATGACGCTATTATTGCCATCGAGATGATGGTGGTGAAAATGGAAGAAGGCTATAGCCGTATAGCCGCGTCAGCCTATGCCTGGAGTCATACGGCGGCCCCGATGCTTTCCGGTACGCTGGTCACGACTGTGGGTTTCATGCCGAATGGCTTCGCGCGTTCCACTGCAGGCGAATATACCAGCAATATGTTCTGGATCGTCGGTATCGCCCTGATTGCCTCCTGGGTGGTGGCGGTGGTGTTCACACCGTATCTCGGGGTCAAACTGCTGCCCGATTTCAAAAAGATCGAAGGTGGTCATGAGGCCATCTACAACACGCCGCGCTACAACCGCTTCCGGCAGATACTAGGGGTCGTCATTGTCCGCAAGTGGATCGTCACTGGTACGGTGATCGGCCTTTTTGTGATGGCGGTGCTTGGCATGTCCGTGGTCAAAAAGCAGTTTTTCCCGACCTCCGATCGGCCGGAAGTGCTGGTTGAAGTGCAGATGCCCTATGGCACCGCCATTGAGCAAACCAGTGCCGCAACGGAAAAAATCGAAGCCTGGCTGGCGAAGCAGAAGGAAGCCAGGATCGTGACGTCCTACATTGGTCAGGGGGCTCCACGCTTTTTCCTGGCGATGGCGCCTGAATTACCCGATCCATCATTCGCTAAAATCGTGGTACTCGCGGGCGATGACAAGGAACGGGAAGCGCTCAAGTTCAGACTACGCGAGGCGGTTGCCGATGGGTTGGCGCCGGAGGCGCGGGTGCGCGTAACTCAGATCGTATTTGGCCCACCTTCGCCATTTCCGGTGGCCTATCGTGTCATGGGGCCAGACCCAGACACGCTGCGCAAGATCGCCACACAAATCGAAGGCATCATGCATGCCAGCCCACTGATGCGCACGGTTAATACCGATTGGGGCGGGCAGGTACCCACTCTACATTTCACTTTGCAGCAGGATCGATTGCAAGCCGTAGGGCTGACATCCAGCTCTGTCGCGCAACAACTGCAATTCCTGCTCAGCGGCATTCCAATCACGGCAGTGCGTGAGGATATTCGCTCGGTACAGGTTGTTGCGCGCTCAGCAGGTAACAACCGGCTCGACCCGGCCAAAATTGGCGATTTCACACTGGCTGGCGCTAATGGGCAACGCATTCCGCTGTCGCAGGTGGGCTCGGTCGAGGTGCGCATGGAAGAATCGCTCATGCGCCGACGTGACAGGATGCCAATGATCACCGTGCGGGGTGATATCGCCGAAAGCTTACAACCGCCAGACGTATCGACGGCCATAAGCCAACAACTCCAGCCCATTATGGAAAAGCTGCCGAGTGGTTACCGTATCGTAGAAGCCGGTTCTATCGAAGAATCGGGCAAGGCGACGGCCGCTATGCTGCCAATCTTCCCCATCATGTTGGCGATTACGCTGCTTATTATCATTCTTCAGGTCCGCTCGATCGCGGGAATGGTGATGGTCTTCCTGACCAGTCCGCTAGGGCTGATCGGCGTGGTACCAACGCTGCTTTTGTTCCAGCAGCCATTCGGTATCAATGCACTGGTTGGCTTGATCGCGTTGTCGGGCATCCTCATGCGTAACACATTGATTTTGATCGGGCAGATCCGTGAAAACGAACAGGCAGGGCTGGATCCATTCCGTGCGCTTGTCGAGGCAACCGTGCAGCGCGCGCGTCCGGTGATCCTGACCGCACTGGCTGCGATCCTGGCCTTCATCCCGCTGACCCATTCGGTGTTTTGGGGCACGCTGGCCTATACGCTGATTGGTGGCACTTTAGCCGGAACGATCCTGACGCTGATGTTTCTGCCAGCCATGTACTCCATTTGGTTCAAGATCAGACCCGCTCAAGGTAGCTGATTATTACGTCATTAATGCTCGTATTTTGAGGGAAATTTTATGTCTAATACTACAAAAGTCGTCTTAGTGACAGGTGTGTCATCAGGGATCGGGCGTGCTACCGCAGAGATGTTTTTTAAACAAGGGTGTGAAGTATTCGGTACTGTGCGCAACCTCGAAAAGGCAAAGCCGATCCCTGGTGTTAAACTGGTAAAAATGGATATTGGTGATGAAGCATCAATTCAACGTGGAATTGAATTCATCATTGCCAAAGCCAAGCGTATCGATGTTCTTGTCAACAGTGCGGGAATCACGCTACTCGGTGCTACGGAGGAAACGTCTGTAACCGAAGCCCAAGCATTATTTGATACTAATGTTTGGGGGATTTTGCGCACTATCCAGGCTGTGTTACCGCATATGCGTGAACAACGGTCTGGTCGCATTGTTAACATCAGTTCGGTGCTGGGATTTCTTCCGGCACCTTATATGGGATTATATTCGGCTTCTAAACATGCTGCTGAAGGGCTCTCTGAGTCCGTAGACCATGAGGTAAGGGCGCTCGGCATTCGTGCCACACTTGTTGTAGCTT
>JAQUHG010000294.1 GCA_028683735.1 Tolumonas sp.
TCGGTGATTTTGCCAATGGTGCGCAGGTGGTGATTGACCAGTTCCTCTCTTCAGGGGAACAGAAGTGGGGTCGTTTGTGCGGGTTAGTCTTGCTGTTACCGCATGGCTATGAAGGGCAGGGTGCAGAACATTCATCTGGTCGCCCTGAGCGTTATCTGCAGATGTGTGCGCAACATAATATGCAAGTCTGTATGCCAACTACGCCTGCGCAGATCTATCATTTATTGCGTCGACAAATGTTACGTCCGATGCGCCGGCCTCTGGTGGTCTTTACACCAAAATCGCTGTTGCGACACCCGTTAGCCGTTTCATCGTTACAAGAGTTGGCGGATGGCCGTTTCCAAAACGCGATTGCAGAAGTTGATGTTATTCCACCTGAAGGGGTGCAACGTGTTGTACTGTGTTCCGGTAAGGTCTATTACGATTTATTGGAAGCGCGCCGGAAATCGGATAACAAAGCGGTTGCCATTATCCGTATTGAGCAGCTTTATCCGTTCCCGGAAGAGGAACTGCGGGAGATCCTGCGGCCTTATGAACACGTGCAAGAGTTTGTCTGGTGCCAGGAAGAGCCAAAAAATCAGGGCGCTTGGTATAACTGCCAGCATAGAATGAGAAGGGTGATCCCATCTTCAGTTTATCTGAATTATGTAGGTCGTCCGGCATCAGCGGCGCCCGCGGTCGGGTATATGTCGCTGCATCTGCAGCAGCAGAAAACATTAGTCGAAGAAGCACTGATAATAAAATAAAAGGATACACCCATGACTTTGCAAATAATGGTGCCTGATCTCCCGGAATCCGTTTCTGACGCGACAGTGGGTACCTGGCATAAGAAAATTGGCGATAGCATCAAGGCCGGTGAATTGTTAGTTGATCTTGAGACTGACAAGGTTGTGCTGGAAGTGCCGGCACCACAGGATGGTGTCATTAGTCAGCAATTCTTTGAGACCGGTAGTACGGTGCAAGGGCATCAGCTCTTAGCTGAGTTAGAGCCATTGCCAGCCAGCGGAGAAGAAACGACGGCGAAACCTGTCGCCGCTGAAGCCGGGGCGAGCGATATATTAACGCCTTCTGTACGCCGCATTTTGGCCGAGGAAGAGGTTGATCCAGCAAATTTACATGGTTCTGGTCGTGGTGGCCGTATTACGCGTCAGGATGTCGTTCAGCACATTCAGAGTCAAAGTAATCAACCAATGCCAGTTCCTGTGGAAATAGCCAACGTTGAAGCGGTTGATATCTCATCGAATGGTCGCGAAGAAAAACGGGTGCCAATGACTCGTTTGCGTAAGCGTATTGCTGAGCGGTTGCTGGAAGCCAAAAACACCACGGCGATGCTGACGACTTTCAATGAAGTTAACATGCAGCCGATCATGCAGATCCGCAGTAAATATCAGGAACAGTTCGAAAAACGCCATGGCATTAAATTGGGTTTCATGTCGTTTTATGTCAAAGCAGTCAGTGAGGCGTTAAAGCGTTATCCGGAAGTGAACGCCTCTATTGATGGTAATGATGTGCTGTATCACAACTATTTCGATATCAGCATCGCGGTATCAACAGAGCGTGGTCTGGTGACACCAGTTCTGCGTAACTGTGATGATCTGTCGTTAGCTGAAATTGAAAAAGGTATCAAATCACTGGCGGATAAAGCCCGCGATGGCAAACTTTCGGTAGCCGATTTAACCGGCGGCACGTTTACCATCACTAACGGCGGTGTCTTTGGCTCGCTGATGTCGACACCCATCATCAATCCACCACAAAGCGCAATTCTGGGGATGCATAAAATCCAGGATCGCCCAATGGCCGTGGATGGACAGGTGGTAATTCTTCCAATGATGTACTTGGCTCTGTCTTATGATCACCGTATCATCGACGGCCGGGAATCGGTTGGCTTTCTGGTCTATGTCAAATCATTACTGGAAGACCCTACACGGTTGTTATTGGATATCTAATATAACGAGAGTGGCATTGTGCCACTCCCTGAATAACGGACTATTATCATGAATTTGCATGAATATCAGGCCAAGCAATTATTTGCTGACTACGGCCTGCCTGTGCCTTCAGGCATTCCCTGTTCTTCTGCTGATGAGGCTGTTGCTGCCACCAAAAAGTTGGGTGGCGATAAGTGGGTTGTGAAGTGTCAGGTTCATGCTGGTGGTCGTGGTAAAGCGGGTGGCGTGAAAGTCGCCTCCAGCGAGCAGGATGTTCGCGCGTTTGCTGAGCATTGGTTAGGCAAACGGCTGGTCACCTATCAAACTGACGCCAGTGGTCAGCCTGTGAATACCATTTTGGTGGAAACCTGTGGCAACATCGCCAAAGAGCTGTATTTGGGCGCCGTGGTTGATCGTAGTACTCGCCGCGTGGTGTTCATGGCCTCCACCGAAGGTGGTATGGACATCGAAACCGTTGCCCACAACACGCCAGAATTGATCCACAAAGCCACACTTGATCCGCTGACTGGCCCGCAAGCCTATCAAGCGCGTGAGCTGGGCTTTAAACTCGGTTTAAACGCGGAACAGTTAAAACAGTTCACCAAGATCTTCTTAGGCTTAGGCAAAATGTTTGTTGCCTGCGATCTGGCTCTGCTGGAAATCAACCCATTGGTGATCACTGGCGAAGGTAACCTGCTGTGTCTGGATGGTAAAATCAACATCGACAGTAATGCACTCTATCGTCAACCAAAACTGAAAGCGTGGAACGACGAGTCACAAGACGATCCGCGTGAAGTCGAAGCGGCGCGTTGGGAGCTGAACTACGTGGCTCTCGATGGCAGCATCGGTTGTATGGTCAACGGTGCGGGTCTCGCGATGGGTACCATGGACATCATCAAACACCACGGTGGTTTCCCGGCCAACTTCCTCGATGTCGGTGGTGGTGCGACGAAAGAACGCGTGACCGAAGCCTTCAAACTGATCTTGTCTGACAGCAAAGTGAAAGCGGTGCTGGTTAATATCTTCGGTGGTATCGTGCGTTGTGATTTGATCGCAGAAGGCATCATCGGTGCGGTAGCCGAAGTCGGTGTGAAAGTACCGGTCGTCGTGCGTCTGGAAGGTAACAATGCTGAGCTGGGTTCACAGAAACTGGCAGAAAGTGGATTAAATATTATTGCAGCAACCAGTCTGACCGATGCTGCGGTACAAGTCGTTAAAGCAGCGGAGGCCGTGGCATGAGCGTTCTGATCAACAAAGAGACTAAAGTCATCTGCCAGGGTTTTACCGGTTCACAAGGCACCTTCCATTCTGAACAAGCGATTGCCTACGGCACACAGATGGTCGGTGGTGTTTCACCAGGCAAAGGCGGCACAACGCATTTAGGTTTGCCGGTATTTAATACTGTGCGTGATGCCGTTGAAAACACTGGTGCGACTGCATCTGTGATTTATGTGCCTGCACCTTTCTGCAAAGACGCGATTTTAGAAGCCATTGATGCGGGTATCGAATTGATTGTCTGTATCACCGAAGGTATTCCAACACTGGATATGCTGCAGGTGAAATGCCGTCTGGAAGAAACTGGCGTGCGCATGATCGGCCCGAACTGTCCAGGAGTGATCACTCCGGGTGAATGTAAGATCGGCATCATGCCGGGGCATATTCATCTGCCGGGTAAAGTGGGTATCGTCTCCCGTTCTGGTACGCTGACGTATGAAGCAGTAAAACAGACCACTGATGCGGGTTTTGGTCAGTCCACTTGCGTCGGTATTGGTGGTGATCCGATCCCTGGCTCTAACTTCATCGAT
>JAQUHG010000038.1 GCA_028683735.1 Tolumonas sp.
ATCATCACTGGGCCTAAGTCAGAACCACCGATACCGATGTTGACTACGTGCTGGATCGCTTTACCGGTATAACCTTTCCACTCGCCAGAAATGACTTTATCGCAGAAGGTTTTGATTTTCGCCAGCACCGCGTTTACTTCTGGCATTACGTCTTTGCCATCAACCATCACTGGACGGTTAGAACGGTTACGCAATGCAGTGTGCAGTACGGCACGGCCTTCAGTATGATTAATCTTCTCACCATTGAACATGGCATCAATAGCCGAACGCAGATCCACTTCATGAGCCAGATCGATCAACAGATCCAGAGTTTCATCAGTGATCAGGTTTTTGGAGTAATCCACCAAGATATTGTCTTTATAGGTGGTAGAGAACTTGTCAAAACGAGCTGGGTCTGCAGCAAACAAATCACTCAGCTGACGATCTTTATTCGCCGCGAAATGAGCTTCCAGCGCTTTCCACGCTTTGGTCTGGGTAGGATTGATGTTTTTCATCGTGTCACTATTCCTGAGAGAGTCGATTAATAAACTTTTATTGTCTGCACACACGTCTCATAGAGCCCCCACTAACGTATGCACAGTGCCGATGATTCAGCGGGCAGTTTACACCTTTTTGTATGGATTTGCTGCAACCGCGATCATTGCTGAACCATCTGCCAGAAGGCATGTAACAGCGGCTCTTCAAGTCTTCGTTTGAGAACACAAAAACCGACTTCAAACGGTTTGAGTGCCGGAACAGGCTGGATTACGCGCACCTGAGAGGCAAACGTACTGTGTTCAATCACTGCTTCCGGTACCAAACCGATGCCACAATCCAGCGTCACCATGCTGACGATGGCCTCATTACCCGCCACTTCGGCATAGATATTCGGGCTAATACCTTTATTCCGGAACCACTGGTCACAGCGTTTTCGCGCCAGCCCCTGCTGCGACACGATCAAGGGCACCTGCGACCAGTCCGGTTCACCGTCTTTCAGCCACTGGCTAACATTGGTGCTATTACGGGGGGCGATAAACACCAATGGCACTCGCTGTAACAGGCAATATTGCAGGCGTGCGGGCAAGGCGTCCGGTCGTGCCGCAATGGCAATATCGGTTTCTTCCTGCAACACCTTATCGACGGCCAGTGCCGCATCGCCGGTTTCCAGTTTTAACTCCAGTTGCGGATAGCGATGCCGAAAACGCCCCAGCACTTCCGGTAGCAGAAAATAGCTGGCAGTGACGGAACAAAAGACGCGGATCCGCCCTTGCAATGCTTCACGCGGATGGCGCAAGTCATCGCGCAGATCTTGCCACTCCTGCAGCCAGCGTTCGGCAAAACCTAACAGCCGTTTGCCTTCGTTGGTTAACACCACACTGCGGTTATCCCGCTCAAACAATGCACAGCCGGTTTCCTGCTCCAGTCGTTGCATGGTCCGGCTTAATGTCGACGGGCTGACCGCCATTTGATTGGCAGTATTGGCAAAATGCAGCGTATGCGCCAAATGGGTAAATAACGATAAGGTACGGAAATCCATGACTTACTCCATGTTGCAAAAAACGCAATATTTAGTTCTAAATATATCATTTCCAGCAATGTCATTGCTCGTTTATAGTAATGCAGTTTTCGGACTCTGACCGTTATCAGACCCTATACAGCAATCTCAATTTCAGCATGGAGCTATTCCAGATGGCTAACTACTTCAATACCCTGAACCTGCGTCAGCAGTTAGAACAATTAGGCAAATGCCGTTTCATGAACCGTGACGAATTCGCCAGCGAATGCGATTTCCTGAAAGGCAAAAAAGTCGTGATCGTCGGCTGTGGCGCACAAGGCCTGAACCAAGGTCTGAACATGCGTGATTCAGGTTTGGACGTTTCCTACGCTCTGCGCGCAGAAGCGATTGCTGAAAAACGTAAATCATTCAAACAAGCCTCTGAAAACGGCTTCGTTGTTGGCACTTACGAAGACCTGATCCCGACTGCGGATTTGGTGGTAAACCTGACTCCGGACAAACAGCACACTGCCGTCGTTAAAGCAGTTATGCCGTTGATGAAAGATGGCGCTGCGCTGGGTTACTCTCACGGTTTCAACATCGTGGAAGAAGGCACTCAGATCCGTAAAGACATCACTGTAGTAATGGTTGCACCAAAATGCCCAGGTACTGAAGTACGTGAAGAATACAAACGTGGTTTCGGTGTTCCTACACTGATCGCTGTTCACCCAGAAAACGATCCGAAAGGCGACGGTCTGGCGATTGCTAAAGCATGGGCTGCAGCAACTGGCGGTCACCGTGCCGGTGTTCTGCAATCTTCTTTCGTGGCAGAAGTTAAATCTGACCTGATGGGCGAACAGACCATTCTGTGTGGCATGCTGCAGGCGGGTTCTATTCTGTGCTACGAAAAAATGGTTGCTGACGGCATCGATGCTGGCTACGCAGGTAAACTGCTGCAATTCGGTTGGGAAACTGTCACTGAAGCGCTGAAACAAGGCGGCATCACTGCCATGATGGATCGCCTGTCAAACCCAGCAAAACTGCGTGCGTTTGAACTGGCTGAAGAGATGAAAGTGCTGATGCGTGCGCTGTTCCGCAAACATCAAGACGATATCATCAGCGGCGCATTCTCCAGCGGCATGATGGCCGACTGGGCGAACAACGACGCTGACCTGTTCAGATGGCGTGAAGAGACTGGCGCATCTGCTTTTGAAAATGCACCAGTATTCGATGGCGTGATCGCTGAACAAGAGTACTTCGACAACGGTATCCTGATGGTTGCTATGGTGAAAGCAGGCGTTGAGCTGGCATTCGAAACCATGACTGAATCAGGCATCATTGCTGAATCCGCTTACTACGAATCACTGCACGAACTGCCACTGATCGCGAACACCATCGCTCGTAAACGTCTGTACGAGATGAACGTGGTTATCTCTGACACCGCAGAATATGGTAACTACCTGTTTGCTAACGCAGCAGTACCATTGCTGAAAGAACACATCATGCCGAAAGTTGGTACTGACGTGATCGGTAAAGGCCTGTCTGTAAAAGATAACGGCGTAGACAACGTTGTGCTGGTTCAGGTGAACGAAGCGATTCGTAATCACCCAATCGAGCAAGTTGGTAAAACACTGCGCGGTTACATGAAAGACATGAAACGTATCGCTGTTGGTGGTTAATCAACTCCGTACCGTTACGTAAACAAAGCCCGACTTAAGTCGGGCTTTTGCTTTTTACTGTGTTATTTTTTCTGGAGAGGAATAAATAACAACAGATCCCAATATCCATCCTGATTACCATTATTCAGATATTGTTCAAAACAGGGGCCATCCCCCAATTGAAAAGCACTTTGTGGCAGCCATTGATTAAATAGTGCCAACCAAGGCGTGGTGAAATCATTATTTTCTACGCGGCAAGCGTACATCGCATAATCCCCAGCCGGAATGATCTGCACCTGCACATCCTCATCAACTTCGGTATCATCCGGAATACTTAATGCAACATCAGCTTTCAATTGTTCTGGCGGGGTAAAATGCGGGTTATCCCAATACAACGCCATCCAGTCACCACCACTCAGTCCACGAGAGTCACTCCATGTCATCATGCGCTGAAAACCGGGTGGTAATGATTGTTCATAAGGACCAATAACCCGGAGATAAGCCACGCGTTGTGCCGCTCGTTGAATTATTTTTACATCCACCGTTTGTGCTCCTATCGATCATGATTATCTGGACTATGAGTATAGTTTCTTCCGCAAAAAAACAATGATCTTGAACCTGGCAATTTAAGCCCGACATTGACTGCTTTTATTGCGAATAGTTTCGAATAACGATTCCCGCCATGCCCTGCAACAGCTAAACTAACCCTGTTTTCTAACATAACTGAACCCAGAGCCGATGAAGCGCCGCCGTCGCAGCACCTATGTTCCCTCGCCAGTGCAATATACTGCCTGCCATGAATGTGACTGGCTAATGTTGGTGCCGCCATTACAACCGGGAGAACAAGCGGTCTGCCCCCGCTGCGAACATAAGTTAAGTTCACTGCCTGCCGAAGCCCGTTTACAACCACTGGTCTACAGCATTGCAGCTTTGATCATGTTGTTGTGCAGTAATCTGTTTCCTTTTCTCGGTATGGCCGTTAAAGGCATGCATCAGGATATGACGCTGTATCAAACAGCGACCACATTATTGGAAGAACAACATCCGGCACTGGCACTGACGGTTTATTTGTTTATGCAGATCCTGCCAGCGATTTGCCTGTTATTGATTTGTCTGATTTATTCACGCCTTGGCCAATGGCGTGGTAAACGCTTACGTAAACGGTATACGCTGTGGTTATTCCGCCTCATCCCTTGGTGTATGGTGGAAGTATTTCTGATTGGCGTGCTGGTTAGCCTGATTAAGATTGCCTCACTGGCAGACATCGAATTGGGTTACAGCTTCTGGGCGTATGTGCTGTTTTCATTATCGATGTTAAAAGCTTTCAGTGTCATCGACCGCGACTGGTTATGGTGGCAGCAAAGCGGTCCGATCCACCTGCGTAACGCCCCACAACTTAGCGGCAGAGCAATTGATCAAAATCTGACCCTGTGCCATGCCTGCCACGGACTGGTTTCACTGAAAACACACCGCTGCCCACGCTGTCACAGCGTATTGCATGCGCGCAAGCCGCACAGTTTGCAATGGACACTGGCATTGTTATTTACCGCTATGATCCTCTATATCCCGGCTAATATCCTGCCCATCATGGTCACCGAAAGCCTTGGCCAACAAACCTATTCCACCATCCTCGGTGGCGTGGTGTTATTGTGGAATATGGGCTCTTATCCGGTAGCTTTGGTGATATTTATTGCCAGCGTATTAGTGCCGATGGTGAAAATGTTAGCGATTGCCTGGTTATGCTGGAGCATTCATACACACCGCCCGCATCATCGTCGGGGGCGTACCCGCCTGTATCGGTTGACCGAGTTTATCGGCCGCTGGTCAATGGTCGATGTGTTTGTCGTCGCTATCTTAGTCGCACTGATCCGCATGGGGAAACTGATGTCGGTTTATCCCGGTTCAGCCGCCTTGGCATTTGCCGGTGTGGTAGTATTGACCATGCTTTCCGCCATGAGTTTCGACCCGCGTTTACTGTGGGATAATGAACCCACCTCGAATGTCACTGATCAACAAGGAACAGAGGGTGAACAAGACCGTGTTGAATAACCACGCCAGAATCAAAAAACTACAACGTCTGTCACCGATCTGGCTGATCCCGATCGTCGCCGCCAGTATCGGTTTGTGGATGGTGGTCACAACGCTGCACAATCAAGGACCATTGATCACGCTGGAGTTGGACAACGCCGAAGGCATTGAACCGGGAAAAACCCCGATCAAAGCACGTAGCGTAGAAGTGGGAAAGGTACAAACCGTCACCCTCAGCAACGATCTAAAACATGTTACCGTCACCGCTCGCATGAATGTCGAAGCAGAACCCTTATTACGTCAAGACACCCGTTTCTGGGTGGTCAAACCACGGGTTGGTAAAAGCGGGATCTCCGGCTTAAACACGCTGTTATCCGGCTCCTATCTCGAATTGCAGCCAGGCAAAAGCAAAGAGTCACAACAGGAATTTACAGTTTTAGATACACCGCCAGTCACTCCGATGGATGCACCGGGTCTGCGAATTGAATTGAGCAGTGAGTTGGATAATGCCCTAGCGATTGGCGATCCGGTGTTGTACCGCGGTTTCACTGTTGGCCGGGTCGAACAAGCCGAATTCAAACCGGATATCCGGCAGATGAATTACCTGCTGTTTATTCAGGCACCTTACGACACCATGGTCACCAGCAACTCCCGGTTCTGGCTCAACAGTGGTATTCAGCTACAAGCCGCAACCGATGGCATTAAATTCAAGACCGGCACACTGGAAACTATCCTCTCGGGTGGTGTCAGTTTTGGTGTCCCTCCGGGTTGGGATCTGGGTCAGCCAGTCAAAAACCATCGCCAGTTTAATCTGTACGCGGATGAAGACAGCAGTACCATTCGCCGTTATCAGGATAAAGTCGATTACATTCTGTTGTTCGATGAATCGGTACGAGGATTGAATGCCGGCGCACCGGTGGAATATCGCGGTATTCAGGTGGGTAGTGTACTCACCGTGCCATTTTCCGTCCCCGGTAATGACCTGCTGACGGCGCGCTCGCGCCAGATCCCTGTCTTGATCCGCATTGAACCGGGTCGTATTCGCCCGGATATGGATAAAGACCAGCTTCCGGATTGGGAAAGTGAATTTACTACTGCAGTGAAACAAGGTTTACGGGCATCATTACGTTCCGGTAATCTGCTGACCGGTGCATTGTATGTCGATCTGAACTTCTACCCTGACCTGCCAAAAGTAACGGGGCTGGGCACGCTGGCCACCTACCATACACTGCCAACGGCACCGGGTGGTTTAGCGCGGATTGAGCAACAAGTTGTGCAACTGCTTAATAAACTGAATCAATTGAATATTGAGCAGGTATTAGCCCGTGCGCAAACTATGCTGACCGAAACCGAAGCCGCAATGGCCAATGTCAGAAAAGTCAGTGCCAGCATGGATAAGATCGCCAATCAACAAAGCAGCCAGCAGCTACCGGCTGAATTGAAAAAGACGTTGACGGAAATGCAGCAAACGTTGCAGGGTCTATCTGCTAATTCACCCGCATACGGTGAAATGAACCGTTCCATTCAATCACTGAACCGGGTATTACGGGAAGTGCAGCCAATGGCTCGAACGCTGAATGAAAAACCCAATGCGTTGCTATTCCAACCCGATATCGCCACTGACCCTGAACCAAGGAAAGCCGAATGATGCTGCGCTCTTTATTTATTGGCCTCTTATTTTGCGGTTTATCGGCTTGTAGCAGTAGCTCATCGACACCGCAGTATTACGCCATTGCACTGCCGGATGTACAAAATAGTAGCCAGACCCCGAGCCAGCAACCGGTAGTGGCGGTCAGTGATGTTGAACTCGCCGATTATCTGAACAGTATTGGTATTGTGTATCAACAAGATGATGTCCAGCTCACTACCGCGACGCAGCATCGTTGGGCGGAGGCACTGGATAAACAACTGACCCGCGCCTTGTTGCAAAATTTACGAACACAGCTGCCGGACTGGCAATGGCAGAATGGCCAAACATCAATGCAGAACATTGCCCAGTTACAGATCAAGGTACGTGGTTTTCACGGCAAAGCTGATGGGCATGCGGTGATCAGTGGTGAATGGTCGTTAATGAAAGGAAAACAGCAATACAGCGGACAATTCCAGCAGCAGTACCCGCTGACGGCGGATGGTTACCCCGCATTAGTGCGTGAACTGCGTACTGGCTGGCAACAAACCACCAGCCAGTTGGCTATGCAGCTAAAACCCTTGCTGCAAAAAAGAGATCACTGAGGATAAAAGGTTCGGTACCAGCTGACAAAACGAGCCAGACCACTGGCAAGTTGCGTCTGCGGTTTAAAGCCGATTACCGCTTCCAGTGCTGAAGTGTCAGCACTGGTTTCCAGCACATCGCCCGGTTGTAATGGCAATAAATTCATTTGTGCCGGAATACCTAACGCCAACTCCAACTCGTGGATAAACGTCTTCAGTTCGACAGGCTGACTATTACCAATGTTATACACCCGATACGGCGCTGAGCTTTCTGCCGGAGAACCGGTTTCTACCGTCCATTCTGGATTTGATTCTGGGATAACATCAGCCAAACGAATAATCGCCTCGGCAATATCATCAATAAAGGTAAAATCTCGCTTCATCTCACCGAAGTTATACACATCAATCGGCTGCCCGGCCAAGATCGCTTTCGTAAACTTAAACAACGCCATATCGGGACGGCCCCATGGGCCATATACGGTAAAAAAACGTAATCCGGTACAAGGCAAACCATACAGATGCGCATAACTGTGACTCATCAGCTCATTCGCTTTTTTGGTCGCAGCATAAAGCGAGACGGGATGATCCACACTATCAGTGGTTGAAAATGGCGTTTTACGATTTAGCCCATACACCGAACTGGAGGAGGCATACAACAGATGTTCAATCTTGTGCTGACGACAACCTTCCAGAATATTTAAATGCCCCACTAAATTGGCATCGGCATATGCATGCGGGTTATCCAGCGAATAACGAACACCGGCTTGTGCGCCTAAGTGGATCACGCGTTGAAATTGGCCATCCACAAACAACTGAGCCATTAAATTGCGATCAGCCAAATCCCCTTTTACAAACCGGAAAGCAGGGTTAATTTGTAATAACGCTAACCGACTGAGCTTCAGATTAACATCATAATAATCATTCAGATTATCTAACCCTGTTACCTGATGACCTGCAGCCAACAAACGCTCTGCGACATGGAAACCAATAAAACCGGCGGCACCGGTCACCAGATAATGCATGTTATTTTCCTATTACTTGTTGAGCACTAATTTAGGTTCATAATAATAAACCGGTGCGCCAGAACTCTGTACTGACTGACAAGCCGGCAAAATGGCATCCGCTTGAAACAAGTACCAGTTGTCGCCGTGCCGTTGGCCTAAATTCACACCTTTCTCAGCAATAAAACATTTACTGAGATTATTGATTGGCCCTAATACCCAACGACGAGCAGAGGCTTGCACCCAGACCGCGGCATCGGTGGCTTGTGGTTCATCCGTTTGCAAATAGGCAAAATGATATAACGGCCGATCAGCAAACAGCAGAAACTGCTCACGGAAATTGGTCAGCAATAACTCATCATCCGGTGCTAATTGCTGACTCACTTGCTGCATGATCACCTGCGGTGTCCGCAACTGATTCATCAATGGATAAGACCAGAAACCATAGTGCATCCAAAGCAGCGTCAAGGTCGCTAAAATCGCAGTTAACGGTTGTCGACGCAACAGCCAATTAGCCAATAAACCGGACACACCTAAAGAAATGGCGAGCAACCATGGCGAATCCATTTCGCCAAGTTTCGCCAACAACGCGGGTTTGATCAGTACCGCAATCCCGACGATGAGAAACAGTCCACTCAATAACCAGGCTAAACCTGATAACAGACGCGCAGGCCATCGACGCGTCAACAGCTCAGGCAACCAATAAGCGGTCAGCAAAGCCAGCACTGGTGTCGCTGGTGTAATATACACACCGCGTTTACCGGCTGACGCTGAAAAGAATAACAAAATCAATAACAGATATCCCACCAGCACAATCACCGGCTTCTGTCCCAACTTTATATCCCGTTTGCTCTGCCAAACCATCCA
This sequence comes from Tolumonas sp., assembly GCA_028683735.1. Lineage (GTDB taxonomy): Bacteria > Pseudomonadota > Gammaproteobacteria > Enterobacterales > Aeromonadaceae > Tolumonas. The sequence continues at coordinate 9,240 of JAQUHG010000038.1, forward strand.
CGGTAATAACAGCGACCAAGGTAACCAGAATGGCGGAATAACATTGACCAGATAAAACCAGAACGGCGCAATGTGATGCCAGGCATTGGCATAACGGGTCACAGTCTGATGGAATAAAATATTATTCCGATACGCCAAATATTCAGGGATTGGATGATGCTGTACCGCCAGTAACATGGGCACCACCCACAACGCACATGCCACCAGCAAAAACAACGGCCCCGCCAGCCCTTTCAGCCATTGAGAGCGCGAAGCTTGTTTGATTTGCGCACGATGAGTCCACAGGGCTGGAAGCAGCATCAGCGCAGCAATAATACCCACACCTTTGGTTATGATGCCCAAACCTGCGGCAAACCATCCGAGGTAATACCAGCGCCAGCCGCCCCCGGTTAATAAAAACCGCAAGAAACCATAACCACCGAGCGTAATGAAAAAGGTGACCAATTCGTCAATCTGCGCCTGTTTCGCCTGCACAGTAAATTGCACCGTAAACAGCAACAACAAACCGGCACGAAATGCAGTAGCGCGATCCCAGATCCGACGGGCGATATCATAAACAAGAGCGATACAACCCAGCCCCGCCAACAACGACGGCAGCAAAAAAGCCACTCGTATTGAACCGGTGATCAGATAACCCAGTGCGATTCCCCACATAAACATCGGTGGTTTATCTGGGTAAATCTCACCGCCACGAAAGGGAAATAGCCATTGGCCTGATTCCACCATCTGCTTGGCGACCAAGGCAAAACGCGGTTCATCGGCAGGCCATGGGTCACGCAGTCCCAAACCAGCACCCAGCACCAGTAACCCCAATCCCAGTAGAAACCACAGATTCAGCCGATCACTTTGCCAACCCTGAAGAGTTAAACGATCCGTTATCATACTTGATCCTATACGCTTCGCTGTTAATGCGACGCTTTATCCCGATGCCAGCCGCGATGCTTTACATCCAGATACAGACTGTAGAGAGCCGTAAAGGCAGGAAAGATATTTTGCAGTACGCCCACAGAGTCTTGTTTGGCGGAAAACAGAAAATAACTTAGTGTCATCAGACTACCACCGACACTCATGTACCAAAACAAGCGCGGAATGACGGGCTTACCAGCCCGTTTCGATGCCACAAATTGCACCAGCCAGCGACCGCCGAACATCAGTGCACCGGTATACCCAATGATTTTCCAACCTGTGATATGAACTCCGGTCCATTCCAGCCAAATGATCGGTTGATCCAGCCACTCAATTGCCATTCAGGATCTCCTGGATCACGATCCGTTTCGCCCGACGCTGCAACCAACGCACGCCAAACACATCAACTAAACCAACCCACAAACGATTCCAGACGCCGTAGTTCGATACGCCTGCCATCCGCGGACGGTGCCCAACCGGATGCACCAACATTTCACCACCCATACTCTGGATCAACGCCGGTACATAACGATGCATATGGTTAAACGCCGGTAACTGCACATACCATTCACGGCGTGTTGCTTTCAGACCACAACCGGTATCAGGAATACCATCTTGTAACATCCAGTCACGAAACCCGTTCGCCAGTTTTGATGACAGACGTTTTACCCAATCATCGCGGCGATTCACGCGATGTCCAATAATGCCCACTTTTTTCGGATCGGTCGCATAAGCATTTTGTAAGGCACGTAACATCCCTGGAATATCAGCCGGGTCATTTTGCCCATCGGCATCTAACACCACCAACCATTCACCAACACCATGACGCGCACCGTTTAACACAGAAAAGCTCTGGCCAACCGATTGTTGATGGCGGATCACCGTTAAGCGTTTAAACCCTTCATCACGGATTGTTTTCAGAATATTGAACGTCTGATCCGTGCTGCCATCATCGACATAGATCAGTTCGTAATCAAATGCACCATCCATAGCAGCCCGGATCTCATTAATCAGCGGGCGAATATTCTCTGCTTCGTTTTTTGCAGGGATCACAATAGTTACTGCTGGTTGTTGTTCTGAAACATCAGCGTGTACAAAGGTCATTTCTTATTCCTGATACGTCGGGATGGCGCTAAAGCAATAAAAGCACCAAATTAGCATTATTGTGCCTGATCTCACGGAATGACAAAACAGCTATGAGCGGCAGACAGGTAACAAAAAGTACAATCAGCCACTATTGGAGCAACGCAGCCTAACGAACAAAGCTGATATAATCCTTAAAATCTCATATTGGTATGAACATTTAATATGCAGTCAGATTATTCTCAGCGTTTTGGTGGTATTGCTCGCTTATATGGTGAAACAGCATTATCACGTTTTCAACAAAGTCATATTTGTGTGATCGGCATCGGTGGTGTCGGTTCATGGGCTGCAGAAGCGTTAGCGCGTTCTGGTATTGGTCAGTTGACCTTGATCGATATGGATGATGTCTGCATTACCAATACCAATCGGCAGATCCATGCATTGCAAGGTAACGTCGGCAAACAAAAGACTGAAGTCATGGCCGAACGTATCCGTCTGATCAACCCAGATTGTCAGATCAATATTATTGATGACTTTATTACCGAAGAAAATCTCACTGAATATATTGATAGCCGTTTTGACTTTGTCGTCGATGCAATAGACAGCATTCGGGCAAAAGTAGCGCTCTTAGCACATTGTAAACGACAAAAAATCGCCCTGATCACAACAGGCGGCGCCGGTGGTCAGAAAGATCCCACTAAGATCGCGATCGAGGATCTTTCCCGTACCACCCAAGATCCTCTGGCGGCTAAAGTGCGCGCTGAATTACGCCGTCGCTTTGGTTTTCCCCGCGATCCGAAGAAAAAATTTGCCATTCCGTGTGTCTATTCTACCGAACAACTGACTTACCCGGATGGTGCTGGTGGTACTTGTAGTGCCAAAGCCAGCAGCGATGGCAATCTGAAAATGGATTGTGCTTCTGGTTTTGGCGCAACCACCGTGGTTACCGCGACCTTTGGGTTTGTCGCCGTTTCATACGTGTTACAAAAATTAGCCGCCAAATAAAAAGACCACAAAGACATCCTGATTGTCTTTGTGGTCTTTCTAATTCACACTAAGATAGTGTTGATATTTAAGTGTTTTGGTTCAGCAACACCATATCGGCAAAGATTTTACCCTGCAGGAAATCGATACCTAGCTGGCATAAAGTTTCACGATGTGCTTCGTCATCCACACCCGCAGCCAACATAGGCACACAATTGCTTTCGGCAAAAGAAATCCAACGCGCCCATTGATCTTCCGGCACATGGCGAATATCCATTCGCAGCATATCGACCGGCAGTGACATCGCGGTAATTTGCATCAATAACTTAACATCAAAGCAGAAACGTACACCACATTGTCTTAGATCTGCGATCGTTTCAGACAAACTGGACTGCTTATTGCTGGCATCAAGCTGCATTACGTTAACCATCACCCAGCGATTAGCACTCGGATCAGATAACATTAATAAAGCTTCAATGACCTCTTCTTCCTGCAATGAATCCGCAAACAAGTTAATACAGCAGCAACCTGTCAGTCGGTGAGTTCGCAGCACTGGCTCTGCCATACGGCATACTTCGAGATCCAGATTCTGACGTAAACCCATATGGTTCACGATTTTCATAAACATAGCCGGGTCTTTATGTTGTTTGTGCAACAACATCATTTCATGGCCATACAACTCACCTTTCTGTCGAAAAATGGGCTGCGCCACGAATCTCAACGAGGCTTTGTTCAGTACGGCAGGTAATCCGTCTAGCATGCGGTTCCTCCACCCTAAATCATCAGGTAGCTATAATACCTAATCGGAATCCCGATTAATGTGCTCATAGTAGTAATTCTATGCAAAGACTGCACAAAAATCACTCATTTTTTTCCACACAGCCTGAAGTCCATTTGTTCTGGATGGTGTTATATGCTGAGCAAATCCTAGCCCATCAAAGTAGGATGCTACTTGGATCAACTGGATCTTGTCAGCAGGCTGATGATTAACCGCTGCTAAAAGTGTGATCAGCAACGCTTTTACGATGCGCGACTCACTATCAACAGCAAAATGACACCGGCCTGATTCGTCCTTATAGAGTAACAGCCACACTCTGCTCTCACAACCACTCACCTCATTATCCGGATGACGCCATAATGTAGGGATAGCCGGAACTTGTTTCGTCAGTTGTAACAATAGACGGTAACGCTCATCCCAACTCTTGGCGCCGGCCAGTAACTGATGAATAGACTGCTCATCTAATTCTGTACCCGCTCCCACCGGATATTGCGCTGTAAAATCAATCCAATCAGTCATTTAACAGCTCCAAAGCCTGGTGCAGCGCCTGCAAAAAAATATCGATCTCTGTTTTATTATTATAGACACCTAACGAAATCCGCAACGTACCGGACAACCCTAAGCTATTCAGCAACGGCATGGCACAATGATGTCCGCCGCGAACAGCAATTCCCTGGGCATCTAATAACTGACAAACATCATGATGATGTGCTTGTGCCAATACAATCGAGACGACCCCCTGACGATGCGCGGGTTGCCCGACAATACTGACACTTTTGATTTGTTGTAAACCGGCAATTAAATGCTGTAACAGCTGCTGTTGATATGTTTCCGCGCCGGCAGACTGCTGTTGAGACACAAAATCAAGTGCTGCGGATAAACCTAATGCTTCAGCAATGGCGGGTGTGCCAGCCTCAAAACGTAAAGGCGGCAGGTTAAATTCACTGTCGGTGTAAGAAACCAGCTTAATCATCTCGCCACCAAATTGCCAAGGTGGCAGCTGGGCTAATATTTCCCGCCGACCGTACAACACACCGATACCCGTTGGACCGTATACTTTATGCCCGGAAAAAGCATAAAAATCGCAACCTAATGCCTGCACATCGACTGGCGCATGCGCGACTGCTTGTGCACCATCGATCAACGTTAAAGCACCAACCTGCTTTGCCAACCGAACCACTTCCGCCACCGGATTTACGGTTCCCAATACATTAGAAACATGCACCAGCGCCACCATTTTAGTGTTCGGCGACAGCATGGCCTGATACGCCTGCAGATCCAGTTCACCATTGGTCAGTAGCGGAATGATGCGTAATTGCGCGCCCGTTTGTTTGGCGATCTGCTGCCAAGTCACCAGATTGGCATGATGTTCCATCGCCGACACCAGTACCTCATCGCCCGCTTGCAGCGTTTGCCGACCCCAGCTTTGCGCTACCAGATTGATCGCTTCGGTCGTACCGCGCGTCCAGATAATTTCATCACAAAATTGCGCGTGCAGAAAATCAGCAACGCGTTGCCGTGCCTGCTCAAATTTTTGCGTGGCTCTGCCGGCCAGCGTATGCGCACTACGGTGCACATTGGCATTATCGGTACGGTAAAAATCGAGCATCGCCTGTAACACACACTCCGGTTTGTGTGCAGTGGCAGCGCTATCCAGATAGACCAGCGGATGGCCATTAATTTGTTGCTGCAGGATCGGAAATTGCTCACGCACCTGCTGCACATCAAACGAAGTCATAACATCAAATCACCCGTGTACAAGGGCGGCTATGATAGCTCAATCTGTCAGATTCGTGATGCAAAAACCATCCGGGAAAACCAGACGGTTTTTATACGCGCGGTAATTACTGGCACAAACCGATCGCACGATCTTCCATTGTGCAAGGCAGAGACGAGGCGTTGGTAGCAGTGATAGACGATGACACAGTGCCTTTTGGCAAACACGATTCCAAGATCGGTTTGGTGACCGGGGAATAACTCCAGCCGGAAAGCAGTGACGGTAATCTTGGATTGGCGGGCGACCAGACCAGCGATTTCCACTTTTCATGGCCATGCTCTTGCAGTTTATCGAAGTTCTGACACAGCGAACCGGCAAGTTTTTTAACAAAGTCGTTGCGTTGTTTATCCCGAAATTGTGCGGTAACCAGATATGATTGCACCATCATGACGGGCATGTGTTTAGGCAGGAAGGGATAGTTTTTCTGATCAGCAAAACCGATGCTGTAATCTTTCAACAGCGCTTCAGTGGCGTCATTTTTGATGTTCGTCGCCAGAAGTTTGTAATCCTTACCGAGCCGTTGTAAGAGTGGCAGAGGCTGCCCGCCAATCAAGACCACCACATCCACTTTGCGTTCTTCCGCACCCGCATCAGGATGTGCTAAATGCCAAAGTGCAGAGCGATTGTATTTGGTTCCATCATCAGCGCCTAAAACCCCATTTTCAATAAATGGCTTTACCACCACCGGTGCTTTGCCAAACAACTTGTAGTAGATATTTTTGGCCGTCAGATTGGTACCACTGCCATCCGGACCGATCGCTAAGCGTTTATCCTGAATATCTTGCAACTCTTGCATCGGTGAATCTTTATGGACAATGAAATAAATTTCCTCGTTATATAATGGCGCAATCACCCGTAACGAATGCAACAAGTCAGCCGCCCATTGTCTTACCGCAGGATCAGGGTCGTTCTGTTCCAGATTAACGTAAGTCTGATACACATCCGACTGCACG